>NZ_JBFBNR010000046.1:0-59404 GCF_040687675.1 Kitasatospora sp. NPDC056731 | reverse complement strand
TGGGCTCACCTGGCCATGGGCTCACCTGGCCATGGGCTCACCTGGCCATGGGCTCACCTGGCCATGGGCTCACCTGGCCATGGGCTCACCTGGCCATGGGCTCACCTGGCCGGGCGCCGGCCCGGGCCGCCGTGGCGTGGGGCCGGGCGGCTGCTGAGCCTCGCAGCCGCCGGGCCCGTGCCCGGCGGGTTCCTCCTCCTTACCTCGGTGGCAGCGGCTGCCAGAGGCACCCGCAGTCCGGATGCCCGCGCAGTCGCAGACGTCGTGGCATCCCTTCGCCGGCCGATACCTCGCACCACCCGTCCACGCTCGGCGGCCGCCCGCCGTCCAGGTGGATCTGGACGTGCAGTGCCGCCAGGCCGGCCACCATCGTGGCCAGGGCTGTGTCGCAGGCCGGGGTGCGCGCCCGGCCGGGCCCGCCGTCCGCCAGCTGGGCCAGGATCCGGGGCCAAGCGGCGTCCTGGTCCTCCCGGCGCAGGACCAGGCAGTGTCCGCAGGCCGACACCCCTGGCAGCACCAGGGGTCCGACCACCCCGAACTCCTCGACCACTCCGACGTACAGGTGCGGCACCCCGGCCCGGAGCAGCAGCCGGGCCTCGTACGTCCCGCCGGCGAACGCCCCGCTCCCGTCCCGGGGCGCGAGCACCACGAGGTCGGGCGGCGGCCCGTCGGGCTTTCGCCGGGGCACGGGCACCAGTGGTCGGCCCGACGCCCGTTGCACGGCCTCCCGGGCGGCCGTCAACCGCAGCCGCCCGACGTCCCCCGGCGGCAGTCCTGCCGGGGAGCAGTCCCCGGGGCGCACCCGGCCGCCGTCCACGACGGTGACCGTGCCCGCCCCGCCGGCCGAGAGCACGGCCGCCACGGCGGCGCCCACCCGGCCCGCGCCGCGGACCTCGATCCGGGCGCCGGCCCGCCGGGCCAGGACCGCCGGTGCGGCGCCGGGGCCGGAGTGGACCAGGGACAGTGAGGCGAGGTCCGGTCCGAGCAGGTCCCGGTGGGGCTGGGGGAAGCGGGCCAGCGCGGTGCCGGTCGCCTCCGCGTCGTCCAGTAACCCGGTCTCCTCCAGGTCGGTCAGCAGTGCGTCGGCGGGCTCCCGGCCCAGGCCGAGCTGCTCGCCGGCCTCCAGCAGTTCGGGGCGCTCCCTGGTCCCGTCGACCAGGCCGAGGAAGTCGCAGAGGGTCTTGTCGGCTTGGCCGAGCACCCCGGCGTAGCGGGTGATGGTCCCGAACTGCAGGGTGTCGGAGTCCCGCCAGCTGCGGGACAGGGCGGGCTTCAGTACGAGGCGCACGGCGATCTCCCTTCCGATCGTTTCCGGACGGCTGACGGCAGCATGCCCCATCGCGCCGACGTCGTGCGCAAAGTTATCCACAGGCCCGGACTCATGATCACATCATCTGTTCGCAGACCCTGTGGATAACTGCCCATCCGCTCCGGCGCCAGTTTCCGGACACCCGCCGTCGACTTTTCGTTCCCGATCACTCCACGAAAGATTTCGGCCACGGCACCGGACTTCTGTCCGTGGTACCGGGTAACGTCGTGTGCCATGGCAGCCGAGCGGGACTCCCATCCACCGGCGTCGCGTCGGCGTGCCCGTGCAGCGTCCGGGTCGCAAGTGGCGGCGCCCGGCACGCGTGGGCGTCGGGACCAGGATCAGCAGGCGAGGCCCGCGTCGCCGCAGCACCCACCCGCCGCCGCGCCACCGGAGCCGCACGACCGCGGCCGGGTGGAAGTGCGCCGCAGCGCCCGCCGCAGCCGCACCGTCTCGGCCTACCGCGAGGGCGACCGCACGATCGTGCTGATCCCGGCCCGGATGTCGCACGCCGAGGAGCAGCGCTGGGTCGCGCAGATGCTGGAGAAGCTCGCCGCCCAGGAGAGCCGCCGGATCCTCGGCGACGACGCGCTGATGGACCGGGCCCGCGGGCTGTCGGCCGCCTACCTGGGTGATCGCGCCCGGCCCGCCCAGGTCCGCTGGGTCACCAACCAGAACTCGCGCTGGGGCTCGTGCACCCCCAGCGAGGGGACGATCCGCCTCTCCCACCGTCTGCAGGGCATGCCGGAGTACGTCCTCGACTACGTGCTGCTGCACGAGCTCGCCCACCTGCTGGTGCCGGACCACGGCCCGGCGTTCTGGGCCCTGCTGGAGGCCTACCCCCGGACCGAGCGGGCCCGCGGCTACCTGGAGGGCGTGGTCTCGGCGGCCCGGCTGCCGCACATCCCCGGCGCCCGGCACGCCGACCGGGATGCCGATCCGGCCTGTTCCTGCGGCTGACGGCTTGACGCCCGGCCGGGAGGCGGCGGTGAAGAGGGCGGCGAGGAGAACGACGCGGGGAACGAAAAGAGGGGGCGCGGGCCGTATCGGCCCGCGCCCCCTCTTCGGGTTTCACCTCAGCTGGTCAGCCGGCGGGCCCGTGCCACCAGGTCCCGCACCGAGTGGTCGGTCAGCTCCGGCAGCCGGTCGTAGTCGAACCAGCGCAGGTCCAGCGACTCCTCGCTGATCAGCGCCTGCGCACCGGCCGGGGCCACCGCGATGTACTGGACGTCCAGGTGGGTGTTCTCCGGCCGGTCCTTGCCGGTGCAGCGGACCAGGTGCCGGTCCAGCTTGGCCGGCACCGGGACGCCGTCCACCTCCAGCAGGGCCAGGTCGGGGATGCCGGACTCCTCGACGGCCTCCCGCAGCGCCGCCGACGCGAGGTCCCGGTCGTCGGGCTCGCAGTGCCCGCCCATCTGCAGCCAGATGCCGACCTTGGGGTGCAGGGTGAGCAGCACCCGCCCGGCCGCCGGGTCGACGACCGCCGCGCTCGCGGTGATGTGCGCGGGCAGGCAGGACCGGTACAGGCCCTCGGGCTGCTCGGCCAGGTGCGCCAGGTAGTCGAGCCGCAGCCGGTCCTGCTCCTCGTCGGCGGGGCGCCACCCGGTGAGGGTGCGCACGGCGTCCGCGTGCAGGGACGTCGCCCTGGTGTCGGTGGCCGTCATGCGGTGGGCTCGCCCTTTCCGTCGGTGCCGTCGCCGTCCTGCTTCGGCTCGTCGCTCTTCGCCGGCCCGTCGTTCTTGGTGAGGTCCGGCTTGGCGGCGGTGCCGCCCGCGGCGGCCTCGCCGAGCAGCTTGTCGATCGCGTCGAAGTCGAGGCCGCCCTCCAGGTCGCCGGTGCCCCGGTGCACGAAGGCGTCCGGGTCGTCCAGGTCGGCGGCGGTGGGCAGCATGTCCGGGTGCTGCCAGAGCGCGTCGCGGCCCTCGATGCCGCGCGCGTCGGCGAGCAGCGCCCACAGCCGGGCGGCGTCGCGCAGCCGGCGCGGGCGCAGCTCCAGGCCGACCAGGGTGGCGAAGGTCTGCTCGGCGGGCCCGCCGGCGGCGCGGCGGCGGCGGACGGTCTCGCGCAGCGCGCCGGCCTGCGGCAGGTGCGGTTCGGCGGCGGCGTGCACGACCGCGTCGACCCAGCCTTCGAGCAGGGCGAGCGCGGTCTCCAGGCGGGCGAGCGCGGCCTTCTGCTCGGGGGTGTCCTCGGGCTGGAGCAGCCCGCCGGCCAGCGCCTCCTGGAGCGCCTCCGGGTTGTTCGGGTCGAGCTGGCCGACGAGCTCCTCCATCCGGGAGGTGTCGACCTTGATGCCGCGGGCGTAGGCCTCGACGGCGCCGAGCAGGTGGGCCCGCAGCCACGGCACGTGGGCGAAGAGCCGCTGGTGGGCGGCCTCGCGCAGGGCGAGGTAGAGCCGGACTTCGTCGGCGGGCACGTTCAGGCCCTCGCCGAACTCGGCGACGTTCTGCGGCAGCAGTGCGGCCTTGCCGGCCGGGGCGAGCGGCAGGCCGACGTCGGCGGAGCCGACCACCTCGCCGGCGAGGGCGCCGAGCGCCTGGCCGATCTGGGTGCCGAACATGGCGCCGCCCATGGAGCGCATCATGCCCATCAACGGGCCGGCCATGGCCTGCATCTCCTCGGGCAGGACGCCGCCCATGGCGTTGCCGACCCGCTCGGCGACCGGGTCGACGAGGTCCTTCCAGACCGGGAGGGTGGCCTCGATCCACTCGGCGCGGCTCCAGGCGACGGCGGAGGCGGCGCCGGAGGGGAACTCGGTGACGCCGTCGAGCCACAGGTCGGCGAGCCGGACGGCCTCGGCGACGGCGGAGTGCTCGGCGGCGCTGACCGAGCGGTCCTTGCTCTTGCCCTCGGCGGGTTCGGCGACGACGCTCTGGCGGGCGATGTTCTTGGCGAGGTCCCAGTTCACCGGGCCGCCCTCGAACGAGAGCATCTGCCCGAGCTGCTGGAACGCGCTGCCGAGGTCGTTGGGGTTGAGGCCGCCGAACATCGCGGCGAACGGGTTTTCGGCCCCGCCGGGGCCGCCCGGGGCTCCGCCGCCGGGCATGCCGGGCATGCCGAACAGGGCGCCGAACGGGTTGCCGGCGCCGAAGCCGAACGGCTGCGCGCCGCTCTGGTCGGAGCCTGCGGGGCCCTGGTCCTTCTTCTGCTGCTCGTTGTCGGGCTTGGCCTTGCCGTCCTCGGGCTCCTCGGGCGGAACGCCGAATCCGAAGGGAAGGTCGCTCACGGGGTCCTCGATCCGGTCGGCCGTCATACGGGTGTGGCGGGAAGTGCTGCCCGCCCGGGGCACCAGCGGAGTGGGGGACTCGTGGGCGGCTCCAGTGCGGCAGGCCCGCGCCGGGTGCACCACCGGGCCTTCGCCTCGGGCAGGATGGACGTACGTGACACACGTCCGTACGCACATAAGCTAACCGTGGAGGATGGTCGGTGAGTTCCCCGCCTTCGGACGTTCGCTCTGGGCTGACCGGAGACGAGGACGCCCCGGACATCACGGCGTCGCCGCCTCCAGCCTACGGCGGACGGCCGCTGACCGTGGCCGTCACCGGTGCCGCCGGCGTGATCGGCGAGCGGGTCGCGGCCCGTCTGGTCGCCTCGCCGCACGTGCGCAGGGTGCTGGCGGTGGACGACCGGCGCGGTGAGGTGCCGGGTGTGCAGTGGCGGGTGCTGGACGTGCGGGACCCCGCGGTGGCCGAGCGGTTGTCCGGGGTGGACGTGGTGGTGCACCTGGCGATGGACTTCGGCATGGAGTCGGATCCGCGCGCCCGCAGCGCCTACAACGTGCGCGGCGCGCAGACCGTGCTGACGGCGGCCGCGGCCGCCGGGGTGCACCGGGTGGTGCTCTGCACCTCCGCGATGGTCTACGGCGCGCTGGCCGACAACGAGGTGCCGCTGGCCGAGGACTCCGAGCTGCGGGCGACCGAGGAGGCCTCGCTGGTCGGGGACCTGCTGGAGATCGAGCGACTGGCCCGCCGGGCGCCGCGCGCCCACCCGGGGCTGCAGGTGACGGTGCTGCGTCCGGCGGTGGTGGTCGGCCCCGGCGTGGACACCGTGCTGACCCGGCACTTCGAGGCGCCGCGGCTGCTGGTGGTGGCCGGTTCCCGCCCGTGCTGGCAGTTCTGCCACGTGGACGACCTGGCGGCGGCGCTGGAGTACGCGGCGCTGGGCCTGGTGGAGGGCGAGGTGACGGTCGGCTGCGACGGCTGGCTGGAGCAGGAGGACGTGGAGCGGCTGTCGGGGATCCGGCGGATGGAGCTGCCGGCCTCGCTGGCGCTGGGCACCGCGGCCCGCCTGCACCGGCTGGGCCTGACCCCGGCCCCGGCGGGGGACCTGGCCTACACGATGTACCCGTGGGTGGTGTCCGGCAGCCGGCTGCACGAGGCGGGTTGGCGTCCGGAGCACAGCAACGAGCAGGTGCTGGCCGAGCTGCTGGGCCAGGTCGCCGGGAAGCACGCGGTGGCCGGGCGCCGGCTGGGCGGCAAGGAGGCCGCGACCAGCCTGGGGGCGGCCGGGGCGACGGTGGCGCTGGTCGGTACGGCCGCGCTGGTGCGCCGGGCCCGCAAGCGGCGCCGCTTCTGAGGCCGGTGGCCCCGAGGGCTGGAGCAGGTTTTCTCACGATGCGGAATCCCGCCATCGTGATGCGGAACCCGCTTGCCTCAAACCACCCGGGATGGGGAATCATGGGGGCATGCCCGAGAACCAGGACCCCATCCGCCTGCTCGCCGTCCGCGACACCCCGCTCTCGCTGGACGAGGTGTACGAGGCGGTCGGCGACGACGCGGCCGGCGGGACGACCGTCTTCGTCGGGACGGTCCGCGACCACGACGGCGGCAAGTCGGTCACCGCGCTGGAATACAGCTGCCACCCCACCGCCGAGCAGGAGATGCGCCGGATCGCCGAGAAGGTCGTCGCCGACTTCCCGGTGCGGGCGCTGGCCGCGGTGCACCGGGTCGGCCGGCTGGAGATCACCGACAAGGCGGTGATCGTCGCCGTGTCCTGCGCCCACCGGGGCGAGGCCTTCGCGGCCGCCCGGCGGCTGATCGACGACCTCAAGCACGAGGTGCCGATCTGGAAGCACCAGGTCTTCGCCGACGGCGAGGAGGAGTGGGTCGGCGCCGGCAGCTGCTGACCCGGGCGCCCCCTGTGGACCGGACCGGACCGGACCGGATCGGACCGGACGGGGTCTGAAGGGGTCTGAAGGGGTCGATCGGCTGCGGAGAGTCGCCATCGGTGCACGGAATGCGACGAACATGTCGGACGGGCCGGGCTCTCACTCGAACGGGTCCGGGTCAGTGGGCCGAATACTCCCTGGCAGTGAGCCGATCGGCCGTCCCGTAACCCGGACGGCGCCGCCCGCGTTGTCCGCCGGAGTGGTTAATCTGCTCATAGACACGACGAGCTGGGAGTACTGATATGGGTGCGCTCGCCTGGTTGATCATTCCGGTCATCGCCGTCCTGCTCGCCGCCCTGTGGGCGGGCTGGGCCCAACGCGCCCCGAGGGCCACGGGGGACCCGGCCTCGCTCGCCGAGCACCGGCGCTTCATGGCCGCGATGGAACGAACCACCGCCGGGAGCACCGCCTCCGAGGACGGTTCCGGCCGGTAGCCCGGGGGGCGCCCGCTCATCCGCGTCCCGTACTGTCGAGGCATGCCACGCCGCTCCGCGACGATGCTCGCTGCCACCCTGCTGCTCATAGCGCTGCTCTGCGTCTCGGTGCTGATGAAGGTGCCGTACACGGAGATGAGCCCGGGGCCGACGTACAACACGCTCGGCAACCAGGGGGGCAAGTCGGTGATCACCATCACCGGGCGCGACTCGTACCCGACCAGCGGGCACCTCAACATGACCACCGTCCAGGTCACCGGGGCCAAGTACGAGCCCAGCCTGGTCAACGCGGTGGTCGGGTGGCTGCGCGACGACGTGATGGTCGTGCCGCACGACAACGTCTACCCGAAGGGGCAGACGGACGCCGACGCCAAGAAGCAGAACGCCGAGGAGTTCGCCTCCTCCGAGGACAGCGCCCGCACCGCCGCGCTCAACCAGCTGGGCATCCCGGTCGGCACCGAGCTGATCATCAAATCGGTCACGGCGGGGGCCCCGGCGGAGGGCCGGCTGCACGCGGGCGACCAGATCGTGGCCGTCGACGGCACGCCGGTCAGCACGGTCGAGCAGGTGGTGGCCGCGGTCACCAAGCACAAGCCGGGCGAGTCGGCGGTCTTCACCGTCGTCCCGCGGGTCAAGGACGCGACCGGCAACGGCGGCGCCAACCCGGGGGACCGGACCGACGTCACCGTCCCCACCGTGCGGGCCAAGGACCTCGACCCGAAGGCCCCGGCCGAGCGGGCGGAACTCGCGGTGGTCGGCATCGGCACCACGATCCGGCACACCTACCCGTTCCAGATCGACATCGGCCTCCAGGACGTCGGCGGGCCGAGCGCCGGGCTGATGTTCTCGCTCGGCATCATCGACAAGCTCACCCCCGGCGGCGACCTCACCGGCGGCCGGTTCGTGGCGGGCACCGGCACCATCGACGACGACGGCAAGGTCGGCCCGATCGGCGGGATATCGATGAAGCTGATCGCCGCCCGGGACGCCGGCGCCGAGTACTTCTTCACCCCGTCCTCGAACTGCTCCGAGGCGACCAAGAACGTCCCGTCCGGACTGAACCTGATCAAGACGGACACGCTGGACGGCGCGCTGAAGTCGCTGGAGCAGATCCGCTCCGGGCAGACCTCCGCGCTGCCGTCCTGCGCCGTGAAGTAGTGCCGTGAACTAATGCCGTGGCGTAGTGCCGTGGCGTAGTGCCGTGAACGTGGAGTGGTGCGGCCGGGGCGGCCGGGGGGCTACGAGAAGGTCGCCAGCAGCGCCGCGGTCAGGCCGGGCACCAGGTCCGGGCCGGTCAGCACCTCGCGGGCGACATCCTTGGAGCGCAGCCGCAGCGCGATCTCCTTCTTGCCGTTGCGCAGCACGGCGGCGGTGATCCGCACCTCCTCGCGCTTGGGGTGGTTGGCCACCCACTCGGCGAGCTGGGCGTCGCTGGCGTTGCGCGGGCGGGTCTGCTCGGAGCCCGGCGGCAGCATCAGGCGCTCGACGACCAGGGCGCAGCCGACCACCGCGTCGGGCCAGGCGATGGTGCCGAGGAACTTGTCCAGCTCCATGCCGGCCGGCAGCTCGTCCTGCTCGACCGGGGTGAGGCCGGCCGTGTCGTCGTCGCCGAGGCCGAGCTGGGCGGCGATCTTCGGGTCGGCCTTGCGCAGGGCGGTGCTGTCCACCAGGGCGAACAGCCGGGCCGGGAGGTCCCAGCCGAGCGTGGCGGCGTACTCGTCGATCTCCAGCGCGGCCCGGGTGAGCGGGGTGGCGGCGGGGAGCTTGGAGACGTCGTCGGGGGAGCCGGGGGAGTTGAGTGCATTGGACGCGTCGGACATGCCTCAATCCTCACACGCCGGGCGGGGGCCCGGGCGCCGGGCGCCGCGAGTGGGTCGGGGAACGGCGGGGACGGGGAACGTCGTCGTAACCGTCTGCTAACGGTGGGAACTCGGCCAAAGCCTGGTTAAGTTTCCCTGAAGACCGACTGACTCCAGTGACTCCAGACGACACAGCTGAGGTGCCACCGTGGTATTCCAGATGCCGGAACGCTCAGGGCCGGGTTTCCGGCGCAGGGTAGGGCCGCCCTCCCGGCGGGCGCGGGTGGCCCTGCTGACCCTGGGCGTGCTCGCGGTGCTGTTCCTGCTGTTCGTCATGTTCGCCGGGTTCTGGACGGACTGGCTGTGGTTCAGGTCCGTCCGTTACTCCTCGGTGTTCACCACGCAGCTGTGGACGAAGATCGGCTTGTTCGCGGTGTTCGGCCTGCTGATGGCGGTGATCGTCGGCTTCAACGTCTGGCTGGCGCACCGGCTGCGGCCGCCGCTGTCGGCGATGTCGGTCGAGCAGCAGAGCCTGGACCGCTACCGCTCGGGCCTGGCGCCGTTCAAGCGCTGGGCGCTGATCGGGGTCTCGCTGGTGATCGGCCTGGTGGCGGGCGCCGCGGCGTCCGGCCAGTGGCGGACCTGGCTGATGTGGACGAACGCGACGCCCTTCGGCGAGAAGGACGCCCAGTTCGGCATGGACGTCTCGTTCTACGCCTTCGACCTGCCGTTCTACGAGTTCGTGCTGGGCTTCGCGTTCAGCGCGGTGATCGTCTCGCTGCTGACCTCGGCGCTGGTGCACTACCTGTACGGGGGGCTGCGGCTGCAGGGCCCGGGCCGTCGGGCGAGCGCGGGCGCGCAGGGGCACCTGGCGGTGCTGCTGGGCGTGTTCGTGCTGCTGAAGGCGGTGGCGTACTGGCTGGACCGGTACGCGCTGGCGGTGAAGACCGGCTCCTACAAGGGGGTCTCCGGCTGGACGGGCCTGCGCTACGTGGACGCCAACGCGTTCCTGCCGGCCAAGACGATCCTGTTCTTCGTGGCGATCATCTGCGCGCTGCTGTTCTTCCTGACGCCGGTGCGCCGCACCTGGGCGCCGGCCCTGATCGGGCTGGGGCTGATGGTGCTGTCGGCGGTGCTGATCGGCGGGCTGTACCCGGCGATCGTGCAGCAGTTCCAGGTCAAGCCGAACGAGCAGGCCAAGGAAACGCCGTACATCCAGAAGAACATCGACGCGACGCGGCAGGCGTACGGGATCGCGGACGCGCAGACCACCCAGTACAGCCCGCAGGGGTCGACGACGGCCGAGGCGCTCAAGCCGGACGCGCAGACCATCTCCGACATCCGGCTGCTGGACCCGAACGTCGTCTCGCCGACCTTCCAGTCGATCGAGCAGCAGCGCAACTACTACGCCTTCCCGAACACCCTGGACGTGGACCGCTACGGCTCCGGCACGGACAAGCAGGACACCGTGATCGGTCTGCGCGAGCTGGACCTCAACGGCGTGCAGCGCAACTGGATCAACGACCACTTCAAGTACACCCACGGCTACGGCGCGGTCGTCGCCAAGGGCAACCAGGTCAGCGACAAGGGCGAGCCGGTGTTCACCGAGTCCGGCCTGCCGGCCACCGGTGCGCTGGGCGACTACCAGCAGCGGATCTACTACGGCGAGAAGACGACGTCGTACTCGATCGTCGGCGGCTCGAACAAGGAGATCGACTACACCACCAAGACCGGCGAGAACAAGGAATACACCTACACCGGCAACAGCGGTGTCTCGCTGGACAACCCGATCACCCGGGCCGCGTACGCGGTGCGCTTCGCCGAGCCGCAGATCCTGTACGCGGGGGCGATCACCGACGGCGCGAAGGTGATCTACAACCGGACGCCGAAGGAGCGGGTGGAGAAGGTCGCCCCGTGGCTGTCGATCGACGCCGACGCGTACCCGGTGGTGCAGGACGGCCGGGTGGTCTGGGTGCTGGACGGCTACACCACCTCGGACGGCTACCCGTTCTCGTCGAAGACGACGCTGGGCACCGCGACCAAGGACTCGCTGACCAACCAGCGCGGTGAGCTGCTGACCGTCGCCAACCAGGTCAACTACATCCGCAACTCGGTCAAGGCCACGGTGGACGCCTACACCGGCGAGGTGAAGCTCTACCAGTGGGACGAGCAGGACCCGGTGCTGAAGACCTGGATGAAGGCGTTCCCCGGCACCGTCGAGCCGAAGGCGGACATCCCGGGCACGCTGCTGCCGCACCTGCGCTACCCGCAGGACATGTTCAAGGTGCAGCGCGACCTGCTCGGCCAGTACCACGTGACCGACGCCAACTCCTTCTTCAACGGCAGCGACATCTGGCAGATCCCGGTCGACCCGACCAGCGACACCAAGCAGGTCCAGCCGCCGTACTACGTGACGGTGCGGATGCCGGACCCGCAGGTCACCTCGGCGAGCTTCTCGCTGACCACGACCTTCGTGCCCAACGGCCGCCCGAACCTGGCCGCGTTCATGGCCGTCAACGCCGATCCGGGGCCGGACTACGGGAAGATCCGCATCCTGAAGATCTCGGGGGACAACAGCGCCCCCGGCCCGGGCCTGGTGCAGTCGACGTTCAACTCCCGGCAGGAGGTGGCCTCGCAGATCTTCGCGCTGAAGAGCGGCGGTGACACCGAGCTGGAGTACGGCAACCTGCTGACCCTGCCGGTCGGCGGCGGGCTGCTCAACGTCGAGCCGGTGTACGTGCGCGGACGCGGCGCCAAGTACCCGACGCTGCAGAAGGTGCTGGCGGTGTACGGGAACGACAACGTGGCGTTCGAGAACACCCTGGAGGACGCGCTGAAGAAGGTGTTCGCCGGGGCGGCCCCGGGGACCACGCCGACCGCGCCGTCCACGCCGAACAACCCGGGGACGCCCACCAGTCCGGGGACGGCGGCGCCGGGCGGGACGATCTCGCCGGAGCTGCAGAAGGCGCTCGGGGACGCGGAGAAGGCGTACAACGACAGCCAGACCGCGTTCAAGAACGGCGACTGGGTGGCCTACGGCAACGCCCAGAAGGCGCTGGGCGACGCGCTGAAGGCGGCCGAGGCGGCCCGCGGCGGGAGCCCCGCGCAGGCCCCGACACCGGGCGCGACCCCGGGTGCGACGCCGACCGGATCGCCGTCCGGACAGCCGTAGCCGCAGCCGTGGCCCGCTGAGCTGCGGCAACCGATTCCTGTTCCACCCCGCGCCCGTGCTATGGTTCAACTACCGACGCGGGGTGGAGCAGCTCGGTAGCTCGCTGGGCTCATAACCCAGAGGTCGCAGGTTCAAATCCTGTCCCCGCTACTCAGTGGCCAGAGGCCCGGAGGATTCTTCCTCCGGGCCTCTGGCGTTTTCCCCCCGAAGCGGCGGGAACCGCTCCGGTACCATCAACCGTCGCCAACGACGACGGCAAGGGGTTTGTGGGGTCCGAGTGTCGGGAAATCGACAAAGCGCCGAAGCAATTTCGTCGGCTTCGGGTCGGCCCCGCCCGAATTCGGCCGGGGCAGGTGTACGCGGGTTGCGGGTGGTGCGACGATGGGACACATGGGGGACGGTGCGCGGCTGCTGACCGGCCGTCGGTTCCGGCGCCTCCCCTGGGGGTCCCCCCGGCCGCGGGCCGGGGCACGATGCCGCGACACTCTGGGGGAGCGGGAGTCGGCATGAGGCTGATCGGCAAGAACGGGTCAGGCACCAAGTCCGCGGCGGCCACCGAGGCGGACACCGACGCCTGGGCGGAGAGCCCCGAGAGCCGCCCCGGAGCCCTGCCCGCCCAGCGCACCAGCGGCCTGTCCGAGCGCCCCCCGGTCGCCGGCTACGGCCCCGACAGCCTGGTCCACGTGTCCACCCGTCAGTTCGTCGACGCCGTCCGCCCGTACGGGCCCGACGGCGCCGCCGCCGACGGCCCGAACGCCGCCGCGCTCGACCCGGCCGGCCTGGACACCACCAGCTTCGAGACCGCGCTGGCCGCCCGCGAGAGCGCCGCACTGGAGGCCCGCCACCGGCAGGCCGCCGACGACGGCGACCCGGACGCCGCCAGCCGGCTCGGCACCCTGCTGCTGCGCCGCGGCGACCTGGAGGACGCCGAGCCCTACCTGCGCGCCGCCGCGGCCGCCGGGACGCGCGCCGCCGCCAACAACCTCGGCGTGCTGCTGCACCAGCAGGGCCACCGGGCCGAGGCCGCCCAGTGGTGGCGCCATGCCGCGGTGGCCGGCAGCGCCCCCGCCGCGCACGCGCTCGGGCTCCAACTGCGCGACCAGGGCGAGGAGGAGGCCGCCGAGTACTGGCTGCACTTCGCCGCCGACCACGGCCACCCGCTCGGCGCCTACGCGCTGGGCGACCTGATGGAGCACCGGCGCGACGTGCGCGCCGAGCGCTGGTTCAAGGTCTCCGCCGACGCCGGGCACCGGGAGGCCGCCTACCGGCTGGCCCGGATGCGCGAGGCCGCCGGGGACAAGGAGACCGCCGAGGCCTGGTACCGCACCGCCGCCGCCCGCGGCCACGCCCGCGCCGCGCTGCGCCTGGGCGTGCTGCTGGAGGAGCGCGCCGCCACCGACCAGTCGCTGCTGGAGGAGGCCGCCCGCTGGTACCGGCAGTCCGCGCAGAACGGCGAGCCGCGCGCCGCCTGCGCGCTGGGCTTCCTGCTGCGCGACTCCGGGGACCTGGCTGCCGCCGCCGAGTGGTGGCGGGAGGCCGCCGAGGCCGGCGACGGCAACGCCGCCAACGCGCTGGGCGCCCTGCACGCCGGCCGCGGCGAGGCCAAGGAGGCCGAGCGCTGGTACCGCACCGCCCTGGACGCGGGCGACCAGAACGGCGCCTTCAACCTCGGCCTGCTCTGTGTCGCCACCGGCCGCGACCAGCAGGCCGAGCAGTGGTACCGCCGGGCCGCGTACGCCGGGCACCGGGAGGCCTGCAACGCGCTGGCCGTGGTGCTGTTGCAGCGCGGCGAGGAGACCGGCGCCGAGCCGTGGTTCTCCAAGGCGGCCGAGGCCGGCAGCGTGGACGGCGCGTTCAACCTGGGCGTGCTGCACGCCGGGCGCGGCGAGCAGCGGCAGGCCCAGGAGTGGTACGCGCGGGCCGCCGCCGAGGGCCACGGCGAGGCCGCGCTGCAACTGGCCGTCGCCCAGGAGCAGCGGGGCAACCTGGCCGGCGCGCTGGAGCGCTACCGGCAGGCGGCGTCCGGCGGGTCGGCGGAGGGCGCGTTCCGGCTGGCCTCGGTGCTGGACCGGCGCGGTGACGCGGACACCGAGGCCGAGCACTGGTACGCGCTGGCGGCCGATGCCGGGCACCGGCGGGCGCAGGTGCGGATGGGGGTGCGGGCGGCCGAGCGCGGCGCGCTGGAGATCGCCGAGAGCTGGTACCGGCGGGCGGCCGAGGCCGGCAGCCGCAGCGCCGCCTTCAACCTGGGGCTGCTGCTGGCCCGGCAGGACCGCGAGGCGCAGGCGATGCTCTGGTACACCAGGGCGGCCGACGCCGGGCACGGGCGGGCGGCGCTGCGCCTGGCGCTGCTGGCGCTGCGCCGGGGGGAGCCGGTGCAGGCGGAGAACTGGTGCCGCCGGGCGGCCGACTACGGGCCGGCCGAGGTGGCGGAGCGGGCCGGGCGCCTGCTGGGCGCGCTGCACGCGGAGCTGAGCGCGTAGGGCGGGTCCGGCGGTTCCCGCCGGGCGGGCGGGGCCGCGTTACGGCGTGCCCGTGCAGTCCGGGCACAGGCCGCGGTAGGTGACCTCGGCGGTGGTGACGGTGAAGCCGAAGCGTTCGCCGGCCGGGAGGGCGGCGAGCGGGTCGCCGTGCGGGTGGACGTCGCGGATGGCGCCGCAGCCGGAGCAGACCAGGTGCTGGTGGGCGCGGTGGGCGTTGGGGTCGTAGCGCTTGGCGCGCCCGTTGGTGGCGACCTCCAGGACCTCGCCGAGGCCGACCAGTTCGCCGAGGGTGTTGTAGACGGTCGCGCGGCTGATCTCGGGCAGGCGGGCGACGGCGCGGGCGTGTACCTCGTCCGCGGTGAGGTGGACGTGGTCGCCGTCGAGGACCTCGGCCACGACCCGGCGCTGTGAGGTCAGCCGCCAGCCGCGTCCGCGAAGTCGTTCCAGCAGGTCGCTCATGGCAACAGGGTAAGTCACGCTCTTAGATTGGTTCCAGTGTTGACTTGGACAAAGTCCAAGTTAGGATCGAGTCGTCACGACCGGATAACGCGGAGGCCCTCTTATGACGACCCAGGACGAGCTGCGCCCCACCCTCACCACGGAGGCGGGTGCCCCCGTCGCCGACAACCAGAACACCGAGACCGCGGGCCCCGGCGGCCCG
This sequence comes from Kitasatospora sp. NPDC056731, assembly GCF_040687675.1. NCBI lineage: Bacteria > Bacillati > Actinomycetota > Actinomycetes > Kitasatosporales > Streptomycetaceae > Kitasatospora > Kitasatospora sp. NPDC056731. The sequence continues at coordinate 44,379 of NZ_JBFBNR010000046.1, read as the reverse complement.
GCGCTCATCCAGGACCAGCAGCTCTTCGAGAAGCTCGCGCACTTCAACCGCGAGCGGATCCCGGAGCGCGTGGTGCACGCCCGCGGCGCGGCGGCCTACGGCACCTTCACGGTGACCGCCGACCTGGCGCCCTACACCCGGGCCTCGTTCCTGTCCGAGGTCGGCAAGCAGACCGAGGTCTTCCTGCGGTTCTCCACCGTGGCCGGCAACCTCGGCTCGGCCGACGCGGTGCGCGACCCGCGCGGCTTCGCGCTGAAGTTCTACACCGAGGAGGGCAACTACGACCTCGTCGGCAACAACACCCCGGTGTTCTTCATCAAGGACGCCGTGAAGTTCCCCGACTTCATCCACACCCAGAAGCGCGACCCGTACACCGGCTCCCAGGAGGCGGACAACGTCTGGGACTTCTGGGGCCTGTCGCCCGAGGCCACCCACCAGGTGACCTGGCTGTTCGGCGACCGCGGTATCCCGGCCAGCTACCGCCACCTCAACGGCTACGGCTCGCACACCTTCCAGTGGCAGAACGAGGCCGGCGAGCACTTCTGGGTCAAGTACCACTTCAAGACCGACCAGGGCATCAGGAACCTCACCCAGGACGAGGCCAACCGGCTGGCCGGCGAGGACCCGGACAGCCACCAGCGCGACCTGCGCGAGTCGATCGAGCGCGGTGAGTTCCCCAGCTGGACCGTGCAGGTCCAGATCATGCCGGCGGCCGACGCGGCGCAGTACCGCTTCAACCCCTTCGACCTCACCAAGGTCTGGCCGCACGCCGACTACCCGCCGGTCGAGATCGGGCGGCTGGAGCTCAACCGCAACCCCGACAACGTCTTCGCCGAGGTCGAGCAGTCGATCTTCTCCCCGTCGCACTTCGTGCCCGGCATCGGCCCGTCCCCCGACAAGATGCTGCAGGGCCGCCTGTTCGCGTACGCGGACGCCCACCGCTACCGCGTCGGCATCAACGCCGACCACCTGCCGGTGAACCGCCCGCACGCCACCGAGGCGCGCACCAACAGCCGCGACGGCCACCTGTACGACGGCCGCCACGGCCGCCAGAAGAACTACGAGCCGAACAGCTTCGGCGGCCCGGTGCAGACCGGCCGCCCGCTGTGGGCCGCCACCGCGGTCACCGGCGCCACCGGCAACCACGAGGCGCCCTCGCACGCCGAGGACGATGACTTCGTGCAGGCCGGCAACCTGTACCGGCTGTTCTCGGAGGACGAGAAGCAGCGGCTGATCGCCAACCTGGCCGGCTTCATCGCCAAGGTCTCCGCCGACCGCGAGGACATCGTCGAGCGGGCGGTCGACAACTTCCGCAAGGCCGACGCCGACTACGGGCAGCGGCTGGAGGCGGCCGTCCGGGAGCTGCGCAAGCAGTAGCCGGGACGCGCCCCGATGAGCGGCGGGCCCGGTCGACCAGAGGACTGGTCGACCGGGCCCGCACCATGTTCAAGCAGCAGGACTAGACGCTCAGGCGGCGCAGGGTCTCCTCGTGGAGGATGCCGTTGCTGGCGACGGCGTCGGCGCCGCCGGGGCCGGGCACGCCGTCCAGGCCGGTGAAGCGGCCGCCGGCCTCCTCGACGATGACGCAGTTGGCGGCCATGTCCCAGAGCGACAGCTCGGGCTCGGCGGCGATGTCGACCGCGCCCTCGGCCACCATCATGTAGGACCAGAAGTCGCCGTAGGCGCGGGTGCGCCAGCAGGCGCGGGTGAGGTCCAGGAAGGGGTCGAGGCGGCCGCGCTCCTCCCAGCCGGAGAGCGAGGAGTAGGAGAAGGAGGCGTCCTCGATCCGGGAGACGCCGGAGACGTGGATCCGGGAGGCCTTGGTGAGGCTGCGTCCGGCGTAGGCGCCGAGGTCCTTGGCCGCCCACCAGCGGCGCTGCAGCGCGGGGGCGGAGACGATGCCGACCACCGGGCGCCCGACGCCGTCCGGGCCGTCCTCCAGCAGGGCGATCAGGGTGGCCCAGACCGGGACGCCGCGGATGTAGTTCTTGGTGCCGTCGATCGGGTCGATCACCCAGCGGCGCGGGCCGGAGCCCTGGAGGCCGAACTCCTCGCCGAGCACCGCGTCGCGCGGGCGGGCGCGCTGCAGCACGCTGCGGACGAGCTCCTCGGCGGCCTTGTCGGCGTCGCTCACGGGGGTGAGGTCGGGCTTGGTCTCGACCTTCAGGTCGAGGGCGCGGAAGCGCTCCAGGGTGACCGAGTCGGCCGAGTCGGCGAGGACGTGGGCGAGTCGGAGATCGTCGTGGTAATCGGCCATGTCCGAAACCCTAGCGATCCCGCCCGGATGGGGACAGCCGGGCTCGCGGACCGGGACGGGCCTGCCGGCGGCGAGCGGGCGAGCAGCAGGAGCGGGCCGGCAGCAGGAGCGGGCCGGTGACGGTCAGTGCGCCGAGCCGCTGAGCTGGAGGCCGATCACGCCGGCGATCACCAGGGAGATCGAGACCAGCTTCAGCACCGAGGTGGTCTCGTCCAGGAAGACCATGCCGTAGATGGCGGTGCCGGCCGCGCCGATGCCCGTCCACACCGCGTAGGCGGGGCCGACCGGCAGGCTCTTCAGGGACAGCGTGAGCAGGCCGAAGCTGCCCAGGGCGAACACGCAGAAGCTGATGGTGGGCCAGAGCTTGGTGAAGCCCTCGCTGAGCTTGAGGTTGATCGCGAAGCCGGTCTCCAGCAGGCCGGCCAGGACCACCAAGGCCCATGCCATCGCGTGCCCTCCCTGTCGATCGACGGGTCGGACCGCGCTGTGGCCCGACCTTCCTATGATCGCCAGGCCGGCGCGGTCCGACACCTCGAACGGTCGGGAAACCCATGGGACGGTAAAACCGCCGCCCGGGTCAGTCGCCCTCGCGGGCCTCCTTGCTGGCCAGCAGGCGGCGCAGCGAGTAGAGCCGGGCGCCCTCGGCGTGGCCGTCGGCGACCCAGGCGTCCAGCGCGCAGTCCGGCTCGTCGTGGCTGCAGGCGCGCGGGCAGTCGGCGGTGCCGGGCTCCAGGTCGGGGAAGGCGTGGATGACCCGGGACGGGTCGATGTGCGAGAGGCCGAAGGAGCGGAAGCCCGGGGTGTCGATCACCCAGCCCGGGTCCAGCGCCTTCTTGGAGCCCGGCTTGGCGCCGGGCGGCGGGGGCAGCCGCAGCGCCAGGGCGGACACGGTGGTGTGCCGGCCGCGCCCGGTGACCGCGTTGACCCGGCCGGTCTGCCGCTGGTGGTCCGGGACGAGGGCGTTGACCAGGGTGGTCTTGCCGACGCCGGAGTGGCCGATGAACACCGTGGAGAGGCCGCGCAGGTGCGCGCGGACGGCCTCGGCGCCCTCCGTCTCCAGTTCGTCCCGACGGGTGACCACGTAGTCGATGCCGAGTGGCGCGTACGACTCCAGCAGCGGCCCGGCCGGGGCGAGGTCGGCCTTGGTGAGCACCAGCAGCGGCTCCATGCCCGCGTCGTACGCGGCCACCAGGCAGCGGTCGATCAGCCGGGGCCGGGGCTCCGGGTCGGCCAGCGCGGTGACGATGGCCAGCTGCTGGGCGTTGGCGACGACGATCCGCTCGTACGGGTCGTCGTCGTCCGCGGTGCGTCGCAGCACCGAGCTGCGCTCCTCGACCCGGACGATCCGGGCGAGCGTGTCGTTGTCCCCGGAGAGGTCGCCGACGATGTTGACCACGTCGCCCACGACGACGCCCTTGCGGCCCAGCTCGCGGGCCTTCATGGCGACGATCTCGCGTTCCTGCTTGGTGCCCGGGTCGATCAGGCAGGTCAGCCGGCCGCGGTCGACGGTCAGCACCATCGCCTCGGCGGCGTCATCGTGTTTGGGCCGGATCCGGGTCCGCGGCCGGGATCCCCGGCGGGCGGGGCGGTTGCGGATGTCGTCCTCGTCGGCGTCCTTGCCGTAGCGGCGCATGTGCTCAGTCTCCGCTCAGGCGTCCGCCACCGCTTCGCCGAGCAGTTCCGCCCACATCTTCGGGAAGTCCGGCAGGGTCTTGGCGGTGGTGGCCACGTTCTCCACCTCGACGCCGGGCACGGCCAGGCCGACCACGGCGGCGGCGGTGGCCAGGCGGTGGTCCTCGTAGGTGTGGAAGACGCCGCCGTGCAGCGGGCGCGGGCGGATGCGCAGCCCGTCCTCGGTCTCGGTGACGTCGCCGCCGAGGTCGTTGATCTCCTTGGCGAGCGCGGCGAGCCGGTCGGTCTCGTGCAGCCGCAGGTGGGCGATGTCGTACAGGTGGGACTCGGAGTCGGCGAGTGCGGCGACGGCGGCGATCACCGGGGTGAGCTCGCCGACGTCGTGCAGGTCCGCCTCGATGCCGTGGATCCGGCCGGTGCCGGTGAACTGCAGGCCCTCGTCGGTGAACTCGCAGGCGCCGCCCATCCGGGTGTAGATCTCGCGCAGCTGGTCGCCGGGCTGGCTGGTGTGCTTGGGCCAGTCGCGCACGGTGACCCGGCCGCCGGTGACCAGGGCGGCGGCGAAGAACGGCGCGGCGTTGGAGAGGTCCGGCTCGACCACCAGGTCGCGGCCGATCAGGGCGCCGGGGGTGACCCGCCAGACGTCCTTCTCGCCGCCGTCCTCGGGGGCGTCGACCTGGACGCCGGCCAGACGCAGCATCTCGACGGTCATCCGGATGTGCGGCAGCGACGGCACCGGGCCGCCGACGTGCCGGACCTCGACGCCCTGGTTGTAGCGGGCGCCGGAGAGCAGCAGGGCGGAGACGAACTGGGACGAGGAGGAGGCGTCCAGCTCGACCGGGCCGCCGTCGAGCGCGCCGGTGCCGTGCACGGTCAGCGGGAAGGCGCCGCGGCCGCCGTCGTCGATCCGGGCGCCGAGCGCGCGCAGGGCGTTGATCACGCCGTGCTGGGGGCGCTCGTAGCTGCGCGGGTCGCCGTCGAAGTGCACCGGGCCGTCGGCGAGGACGGCGAGCGGGGGCAGGAAGCGCATCACGGTGCCGGCGTTGCCGACGTCGATCGAGGCGGGGCCGCGCAGCGCGGGGGTCGGGATGACCCGCCAGGCCTCGCCGCCACCGGTGCCGCCGGAGTCGTTGTTGACCTTCTCCTCGATGCCGACGCCCAGGGCGCGCAGGCCGTCGGCCATCAGCTGGGAGTCGCGGCTGCGCAGCGGCCGACGCACCCAGCCGGGCTCGTCGGCGAGCGCCGCCAGCACCAGGGCTCGGTTGGTGACCGACTTGGAGCCGGGGATGGTGACGGTGGCGTCAACGGGGGTGGTCGCGACGGGGGCGGGCCACAGGGTCTCGGTCATGGGGGCAAGTTTAGGGGCCGTACCGGAACGGCCCCTGCGCCAACCGCATGGCGGGACGGGGGAGGCCCGGTGCAGGGGTTGTGGCAGCCCGCCCGTGCCGCGGGGGCGGCCCGGCGCAGGGGCCGGAGCAGCAGGTTCGCGTCGAGGGCGGGGTTCAGTGCAGGGGCTGGAGCAGCCAGGTCGCGCTCAGGGCGAGGCAGGCGAGGGCGGTGAGCAGGAAGACGGTGATCCAGGCGAGGCCGGGGATGTGGGTGAGGCGGGCCAGCTGGTCGGCGTCGGAGTCGCGGGCCCAGCCGATGCGGCGCTGGTGCTGGAGTTCGAGGACCGGGCGGACGGCGCCGAACAGCAGGAACCAGCAGCCGAGGTAGGCGAAGCCGGCCTGGACCTCGGCGCTGCCGAACCAGGAGACCAGGAAGAAGGCGCCGCCGGCGACCAGCACGGTGAACAGGCCGAAGGCGTTGCGGATGCGCACCAGGAGGGCGAGCAGCAGGACGACGGCCAGCCAGAGCAGCAGGGTGATCCGGCCGGTGGAGAGCAGGGCGGCGCAGCCGAGGCCGAGCAGGGCGGGCGCGGTGTAGCCGGCGGCGGCGGTGAGGATCATGCCGGGGCCGGTGGGGCGGCCGTAGGAGAGGGTGAGGCCGGAGGTGTCGGAGTGCAGCCGGATGCCGGCGAGCCGGCGGCCGGTGACGAGGGCGATCAGGCCGTGGCCGCCTTCGTGGGCGATGGTCACGGCGTTGCGGGTGACGTGCCAGAGCGGGCGGGCGAGGACGGCGAGCAGGGCGGCGCCGGCGGTGGCCAGCACCAGCCAGCCGGGTGGCGCGGGCTGGGTGCCGGTGACCTGGTTCCACAGTTCGCCGAGGTTCTGGTCGGTGGGTTGTGCGCTCATCGTCTCGTCTCCGCCTCCGTCCGCTGCGTTGGGCCGTTCGGGGCAGCCTCCCATGCGGGGACGGGCGGGCGGGAGCCGACGGTTCTCCTGGCGGGATGAAGAAGTGGTGAGCGGGGCGGGCATGGCAAGCTGGCCCGCATGTGCGGTCGCTTCGCAGCCAGTGGCAAGCCCGAGGACATCGTCGAGCTGTTCGGCGTCGAGCAGTGGGATCCGGCGCAGACGCTGGCCCCCAACTGGAACGTCGCCCCGACCACCAGCGCCTTCGTGGTGCTGGAGCGGGTGCCGAAGGGCCGGGCGCGGCCGGTGCGCCAGCTGAGGGTGCTGCGCTGGGGCCTGGTGCCGCAGTGGTCGCGGTCGGCCGAGACGGCGGTGAAGATGATCAACGCCCGTTCGGACACGGTGCACGAGAAGCCCTCGTACCGGCAGGCGTTCGCCTCGCGCCGGTGCATCCTGCCGGTGGACGGCTACTACGAGTGGCAGACGGTGCCGGGCGAGCGCGGCAAGGCGCGCAAGAAGCCGTTCTTCGTGTCCCGGGCGGACGGCACCCCGCTGGCGCTGGCCGGGCTGTACGAGTTCTGGCGCGACCGGACGGTGCCGGCCGACCATCCGGCGGCCTGGCTGGTGACCTTCACCATCGTCACCACCGACGCCGAGGAGTCGCTGGCGCCGATCCACGAGCGGATGCCGCTGTTCCTCGACCCGGCCTCCTACGGCGAGTGGCTGGACCCGGGGCTGGACGACCCGGACGAGCTGCGCCGACTGCTGATACCGCCGCCGCCCGGTGCGCTGCTGGCCACCCCGGTCTCGCCGGCGGTCGGCAGCATCCGCAACAACGGCCCGGAGCTGAAGGAGCCGTGGGCCGAGGCGGAGTACGAGACCACCCTGTTCTGATGTCTGAATGTTTGAAGTTTGACGATCGAGTCCTGACAGCTGAGGGAGCCTGAGCCGGTTGGAGCGACCGACGATGACCACCGAACTCGTCCCCACCGAGGTGGGGGACGCCCGGATCAGCTACCACCGGGCCGGTGCGCCGAAGGCGCTGCTGGCGCTCGGTCACGGCGCGGGCGGCGGGATCGAGGCCCGGGACCTGGTGGCGCTGGCCGCGGCGCTGCCGGCGCGCGGGATCACCGTGGCGCTGGTGGAGCAGCCCTGGCGGGTGGCGGGCAAGCGGCTCGCCCCGGCGCCGCGCACGCTGGACCGCGGCTGGACCCCGGTCGCCGGGCGGCTGGCCGGTCAGGGGCTGCCGCTGGTGGTCGGCGGGCGCAGCGCCGGGGCGCGGGTGGCCTGCCGGACCGGGGCAGCGACCGGGGCGGTGGGGGTGGTGGCGCTGGCGTTCCCGCTGCACCCGCCGGGCCGGCCGGAGAAGAGCCGGGCGCAGGAGCTGCTGGAGTCGGGGGCGGCGACGCTGGTGGTGCAGGGTACGGCGGATCCGTTCGGCGGGCCGCAGGAGTTCCCGGAGCTGCCGCCCGGGCACGAGCTGGTGGCGGTGCCGTACGGCGGGCACGGTTTCGACGTGCCCAAGCGGGCTCCGGTGGGGCAGGACGAGGTGCTGGAGGCGATCTGCCGGGCGGTCGGGGACTGGGTGCTGCGGGTCGTCTGAGGCGGCGGGGTCAGCGGGGGCGGCCGTGAGCGGGGGGTTTCCGCTCGATCACCCGTACGAGCGATTTCGGGGCGGGCGCGGGAATGCGGGCGGGGTCGGGGTGGTTGGCACTCTCGTCAGTACGATTCCCGGTTGAGAGGCAGGGCAGATGGGTTCGATCGCGTGCCCCGAGCGGTCAGAGCAGCGCGAGGCCGCCGCGGCGTTCGGCCCCGCCTGGTCCGACTGGATTGTCGCGGGCGAGAAGCCCGTCAGCCCGATATCCTCCATTTCGGGGCGGCCCGCCGTGGGTCGTGCCCGCCATGCCGAGGAGGTGGGTCCGGTCGTCGGGACCGAGCACGAGGCCGAGCCGGGCCGGGGCCCGGAGGAGGGCCAGCCCGCGGGCGAGGCGCTCACCGGTGAGGAGCTGGCCGAGGCGATCGGTGAGGACACCTTCCGGGTGTCGGCACAGGAGAGCGAGGAGGCCCGGCGGGAGCGCTTCGAGCGCGACGCCCTGGGCTACCTGGATCCGATGTACTCGGCGGCGCTGCGCATGACGCGCAACCCCGCGGACGCGGAGGACCTGCTCCAGGAGGCGTTCGCCAAGGCGTACGCGTCCTTCCACCAGTTCCGCGAGGGCACCAACCTCAAGGCCTGGCTGTACCGCATCCTCACCAACACGTTCATCAACTCGTACCGCAAGAAGCAGCGCGAGCCCCAGCGCACGGCGGCGGAGGAGATCGAGGACTGGCAGCTGGCCCGCGCCGAGTCGCACATGTCGACCGGTCTGCGCTCGGCCGAGACCCAGGCGCTCGACCACCTCCCCGACAGCGATGTGAAGGACGCGCTCCAGGCCATTCCGGAGGAATTCCGGATCGCCGTGTACCTCGCGGACGTAGAAGGCTTTGCGTACAAGGAGATCGCGGACATCATGGGTACTCCCATCGGCACGGTGATGTCCCGGCTGCACCGCGGCCGCCGTCAGCTGCGCGGCATGCTGGAGGATTACGCCCGTGAGCGCGGGCTCGTCCCGGCCGGCAGCGGGGCAGGGCAGGAAGCGAAGGGCTCGGGCTCATGAGCTGCGGCGATCCGCACGACACGGAGTGTGGCGAGGTCCTCGACCACCTCTACGAATTCCTCGACAACGAGATGGCCGAGGGCGACTGCGCCAAGCTGCGGGTGCACTTCGAGGAGTGCTCGCCCTGCCTGAAGCAGTACGGGCTGGAGCAGGCGATCAAGGCGCTGATCAAGCGTTCCTGCGGCTGCGACGACACCCCGGCTGACCTGCGCAGCAAGGTGCTGGCCAGGATCGACTCGATCCGGGCGGGGCAGCGTTCGGGCGAGCAGGTGGTGGTCGCCGTCGACACCACGGTCGAGCTGCACGTCGAGACGGACCGGCCGGCGCCGGCCGCCGGCGAGGCCCCGGAGGAGCCGACGGTCCGGCCCGGTGCCACCGTCGAGGCGGGCGCCCCGGCGGAGTAGCCGGGCGGCCGTTCAACGGTCGGGCGGTCGTTCAACGGCTGGGCGGTCGTTCAACGGCCGGGCGGAGCAAGCGGACGGGCCCGCCGGCGAGGGCGGGCCGAGCGGTCCGGACACGGAGTCAGACGGCCCCGGGAGCGTGCGCTCCCGGGGCCGCTCCCGTTGTGCTTGCGTGCGCCCCTCACTCGTTCGAGTGAGTTGGCGGTGCGCCAGCAGCGTCGTCGCGCCATCATGCGTCCTTGCGCCCGGGTGGCGGCCTATCCTCCTGACGGACGCTCACCGCCGGTCCGCCCGGCGAGCTGAGGCAACGCGGGCCCGGACGTCGGGGAGGTCGAGATCGCTATCGACGGCGAAGACGCGGCCCTGCCGGAGGGGGCGATGCGCTACCTGGTGGCCGTCCCGGTGGCGGCGCTGTGCTGCCTGCTGCCGCTGCTGCCGACCGGCGTGCCGTCCGGGCTCCCGCGCTGGCTCGGCGCCCCGGTGGACTGGCCCAAGGTCGGGCTGCTGGCCTTCCTGCACGGCTGCTGGGAGTCGCTGGCCCAGGGCCTGCCGACGCCCTGCCTGCGGCTGGTCCGCCGGCTGCTGCGCCGCCCGCCGCCGCCCGAGCGGGCGCTCTCCCGCCCCGGGGTCAACGCCTTCTTCCCGGTGCTGTTCGCCGGCGTGCTGATGCTGCCGCCGGCCGCCGCCGCGCTGGTCGCGGTGCCCGCCGCGGTGCTCGGTGGCCCGGCCGGGCGCGGCTGCCGGACCCGCCAGCTGTGGAACGGCTCCCAGCTCGCGCTGTGCGCCTTCGCCTCCGCGGCGGCCTTCCACCTGCTGCACGGGCCGCAACTGCTGCTCGGCTCCCGCTTCCCGGCCGCGCTGCTGCCCGGCTTCGCCGCCGTCGTCACGTTCTGCCTGGTCAACGGGGTGCTGGTGGGCGCGATGCTGATGCTCGCGGAGGACCGCCGGCCCGTCGTGCTGCTGCGCGGGGCGGTCGCGGTGTGCGGGCTGCCGGTGTTGGTGCACGCGGCCGGCGGGCTGATGGTGGCCGTGCTCTGGCAGGGCCCGTACGGGGCGTTCGCGGCGCTGCTGGCGCTGCTGCCACTGTCGATCTCGGCCTGGGTGTTCGCCCAGGGCCAGCGCGAGCGGGACGCCCACCAGGCCACCGTGCAGTCGCTGGTGCAGGCCGTGGAGATCAAGGACTCGTACACCCGCGGGCACAGCGAACGGGTCGGCCGGGCCTCGGTGCTGATCGCCGGTCAGCTCGGCATGGAGGCCGAGCGGCTGCGCACCCTGCGCTTCGCGGGGATCCTGCACGACGTCGGCAAGCTGGGCGTGGCCACCGAGTTGCTGCGCAGAAACGGTCCCCTCAGCGAGGCGGAGCGGCGGGCCGTCGAGATCCACCCGGTGTACGGGTACGAGCTGGTGCGCGGGATCGCCTTCCTCGGCGAGGCGCACGCCGGGATCCTGCACCACCACGAGCGGATGGACGGCCGGGGCTACCCGAGCGGGCTGGTCGGCGAGCAGATCCCCGAGTTCGCCCGGATCATCTCGGTCGCCGACGCCTTCGACTCGATGACCTCCACCCGCTCCTACCGGCGCGGCCGCCCGGTCGCCGAGGCCGTGGCGGAGCTGGAGCGCTGCTCGGGCAGCCAGTTCGACCCGGTGATGGTCCGGGCCCTGATCGACGCGCTGGCCGGGCACGACTGGCAGCCGGTGCTGCCGCCGCCCGGGGACGGCATCCGGGCCGTCCCCGACATTCCGCTCGGGGTGCCCGAGCCGGCGCGGGCGGCGCCGGGCCGGGTGCCCGCGCAGGGCGGGAGCGTCCCCACGGCCGGGCAGCCGTGACCGCGGCCGGCCGGGAGGCTCGCGTGGTGCACGCGGCGGCGGCCGCGCTGCTGGTGTTCGCGGTGGGCGCGGTCGCGGTGCGCGGGGTGGCCGGGGCGAGGGTCGCGCTGGCGTTCACGGCGCTGATCGCGCTCGGCGAGTGCGTCCGGATCACCCTTCCGGGCGACCGCGAACAGGCGCCGATCGGCGCGGCCGGCGCGCTGGCGTACGCCCTGCTCGGGCCGCTGCGCGGGGTGCCCACCGCGCACGGGATGCTCCAGGTGGTCGCGGTGACCGGCGTCGGCCTGCTGCTGGCCTGGCTGCCCGGCCTCGCACTGCCCTGGCTCAGGGCGTGCCGCCCGGGCCGGGGCCGGCCGGGCCTGACCCAGCGGGCCCGCCCCGGCCGCCCGCACCGGCGCCCGCCCTGGGCCGACCCGGCCCGGCGGGACAGCGCCGCCCGCCGGCTGCTCGGGGTCGGCTTCGCCGCCGCCGTCTTCCAGCCGCTCTACAACGGCGGACTGGTCGACCGCTTCTCGCCCGAGGGCCCGGCGTACGGGGTGTTCCTGACCGCCGTCGCCGCGCTGGCCGCGCTCTGCGACGCGACCCTGGCGGCGCTGCTGCGCCGGTCGGCGGCCGGCCTGGAGGGCGGGCTGCGGTTCCCGGCGGCGCTGGAGGACGAACTGCGCTCGCTGTTCGGGATCGGCTCGGCGATCGTCGCCACCGGGATGCTGGTCAGCCTGGCGGCCGGCGAGGTCGGGCTGTGGGCGCTGCCGCTGTTCTGCACCCCGCTGCTGCTCGCCCAGGTGTCCTTCCGGCGGGCCGCGGCCGTGCGGGCCACCACCGGGCAGACCATCGCCAGCCTGGCCCGGGCCACCGAGGTGGCCGGCTACACCCCGCACGGGCACGCCCGCCGGGTCGCGGACACGGCGTGCGCGCTGGGGCGCGAGCTGGGGCTGGGCACCCGGGAACTCGCCCTGCTGGAGTACGCGGCGCTGATGCACGACGTGGGCCAGCTGTCGCTGGTCGAGCCGGTGCCGGACGGCGCGACCGCGCTGCTGCCCTGCGCCGAGCAGCAGCGGATCGCCCGGCTGGGCAGCGAGGTGATCCGCCGCACCGGGGTGCCCCGGCAGGTCGCCGAGCAGGTCGCCCGGCTGGCCGATCCGGTGCCCGGCACGGCCGGCGGGGACGGCGCGGTGCCGCTGGCGGCCCGGATCATCCGGGTGGCCAACGCCCACGACGACCTGCTGACGGCGGCCCGCGGCCGCGGGGTCGGCGAGGCGGTGGGCCGGCTGGAGGCGCTGGAGGTGCTGCGGCTGGGGCGCGGCCGGGTGTACGACGCCCGGGTGGTGGACGCGCTGGCCCGGGTCGGCGGCTAGGGCCTGTCCAGGCGGGCCCGAAGTCCGACGGTCGGCCCGGGTCCCGTCGAGTGCCGCGGGGCGGACCGGCGGAGCGCCGCGGACCGGCGGGCCTGCGCCGGGGTTGAGGCGGGGCGGCCGGGCGGGCAGGCTGGGTAGGGGCGGCCCCAACCTCGCCGGTGGGGAGCGCGGGCGGGGGCGGGCGTGGTTGGATGCGGTCGTAGCGTGGAACACCGACCCGGGGCACCGTGCCCCGGACCCCCGCGGAAGTGGATCCGGACGCGGCGGTACGGGACTTGAGCGGACGACGACGGCAGGGACGAACGTGAGGATCTTCCACCGGGCACGGCACCGGCCGTCCGCCACCTGGCGGCAGACGACCGACCGGGCCTTCACGCTGATCGGCGACGGCCGCTACGAGGACGCCGGCGCGCTGCTGGTGATGGCCGCCGACCTGGAGCCCTGGCTGTCCGACTCCTGGTTCAACCTCGCCCTGCTGCACAAGTTCCGCCGGGACTGGGAGCAGGCCCGCTCGGCCGGGCTGCGGGCCGTCGCCCTGCTGGACCGCGAGCACGGCGCCCCCGACTGGTGGAACCTCGGCATCACCGCGACCGCCCTACAGGACTGGCCGCTGGCCCGCCGCGCCTGGCAGGCGTACGGGCTGAAGCTGCCCGGCGGCCCGGGCGGACAGCCGGACGGCCCGGTCAGCCTGGACCTCGGCACCACCCCGGTGCGGCTCTCCCCGGACGGCGAGTCCGAGGTGGTGTGGGGTCGCCGGCTGGACCCGGCCCGGATCGAGGTGCTGTCCATCCCGCTGCCGTCCTCCGGCCGCCGCTGGGGCGAGGTGGTGCTGCACGACGGCGCCCCGCACGGCGAGCGGGTCACCGACGGGGTCGCCTACCCGGTGTTCGACGAGATCGAGCTGTGGGCGCCGTCCCCGGTGCCGACCTACGTGGTGCTGCTCCAGGCCGCCACGGCGGGGGACCGGGACGCGCTGGAGCGGGTCGTCGCGGACGCCGGCTACGCGGCGGAGGACTGGACGTCCTCGGTGCGGCTGCTCTGCCGGGCCTGCTCGGAGAGCCGGATGGCCACGGACGACGGGCACACCGCCCACCACGACCCGCACGACGACGGCGACGCCGCGCACCCCGGACACCTCAGCCACCTCAGCCAGGGCGGGGAGGCCGGAATGTCCTGGCTGGTGGAGCGGGAGTGCGGGATCGCCGCGCCCGCCCTGCTGGTCCGCTCGCTGCTGGACCGCTGGGCCGCGGCCTCGCCCGGCACGCGGGCGTACCGCGATCTGGAGGAAGTCTGTTGAGCGCGCCGCTTACCCTTGAGCGGTGTACCCGGCGAGAGCCGAATACCTGGACCATTCTCGGAAGCGGAAGCGGATAAGCAGCGATGGCGGAGCAGCACGACCACCAGCACGACCACGACCACGACCAGGAGTCGGCGGCCGACGAGGCCCCGCTGAAGGTGGTCGGCGAGCAGCCGGACCTCTCCAAGGGCACCGCGCGTCCGATCACCGTGGTGGGCAACCCGGTCCTGCACCGCGAGGTCAAGGACGTCACCGCGTTCGACGGTGAGCTGTCCGCGTTGATCGACGACATGTTCCAGTCGATGTACGCGGCCGAGGGCGTGGGCCTGGCGGCCAATCAGATCGGCGTGGACCTGAAGGTCTTCGTCTACGACTGCCCGGACGACGAGGGCGTGCGCCACATCGGCCACGTGATCAACCCGAAGCTGGAGGAGTACCCGGCGGACCGCCGGCGGGTGCTGGACGACAGCAACGAGGGCTGCCTGTCGGTGCCGGGCGCGTACGCCGAGCTGCCCCGCCCGGAGTACGCGGCGGTGACCGGCGTGGACAAGGACGGCCGGCCGATCCGGGTCGAGGGCACCGGCTTCTTCGCCCGCTGCCTGCAGCACGAGACCGACCACCTGTTCGGCACCCTCTACATCGACAAGCTGTCGAAGCGGGACCGCAAGGACGCGCTGAAGCAGATGGCCGAGGGCACCGCGCGGTACGCGACCGTGGCAAACGACTGACGAACCGTCAAGGGCCGGGGCGCGACGGGCGTCCCGGCCCTTTGCGTTCCCGCACTTGACGCTCCCGCTCTTGACGTTCCCGCTCCTGACGCCTCCAGCGCTACCTGGCCCAGGGCCTGACCGCCGGGTCGGTCAAGGGGTGATCGGTGGCGGGTGCGGCGGGGGGTTCGTCGGTGGGTTTGTATCCGCCGGGTATCAGGGAGCGCGCGGCCTGACGTCGATGTGGGTGAGGAGGCCGGGGCGTCCGATATCTGCCGTATCGTGCCCTTGTCCGCCGCTGTCCGCGGCCGTTCGTCGCCGTTCGTCGCCGTCCGTCGCTGTCCGAGCAGGAGCCGTTCGCCCGTGTCCTCGCCCACGCCGCCCCCGCACCCCGTCCGCGTGCTGCTGGTCGAGGACGACGAGCTGATGCGCCGCTCCTTCACCGTCGCGCTGGAACGCTACGGCTACGGGATGCGCGCCGCGGCGGACGGCCTCACGGCGCTGGAGCTGTTCCGGGACGAGCAGTTCGACCTGCTGATCCTGGACGTGATGCTGCCCGGCCTGGATGGGATCGGCCTGTGCCGCAAGGTCCGGGAGACCAGCCTGGTGCCCGTCCTGATGATGTCCGCGCGCGGCGACGGCCTCGACGTCGTCGCCGGCCTGGAGGCCGGGGCGGACGACTACGTGGTCAAGCCCGTGGACACGTACGTGCTGGTGGCGCGCATCCGCTCGCTGCTGCGGCGGGCGACGTACGCGCCACCCGTCCCGGCGCCCTCGCCCGGAGCCGCCGACGGGGACGTCCTGGTGTTCGGGGACCTCACCGTCGACACCGCCGGAATGGAGGTGTCCGTCGGCGGGGCGCCGGTGGCGCTGACCCCGACCGAGCTGAAGCTGCTGCTGGAGTTCGCCGCCCACCCCGGCGTCGTGCTGGAGCGGCACACCCTGCTGCGCAACGTCTGGGAGTACGGCTGGGACGGCGACAGCCGGGTCGTGGACCTGTGCGTGCAGCGGCTGCGCCGCAAGCTCGGCCGGGAGCGGATCGAGACGGTCCGCGGCTTCGGCTACAAGCTCAGGCGCTGAGAGCGGTGCACACGACTCCCCGGCCCGCCCGCGCGCCCCTGCGCTGGAAGATCGCCGCGCTGGCCGCCGCCACCGCCTGCCTCGTCGCGGCGGCGGTCGGGGTGCTGGTGCACCTGTGGACCGCGCACGACATCCGCAGCCGGGCCGAGGCGCAGGCCTTCAACGCCGTCTACTCGGCCATGGACGTCTACCGGCGCACCGGATCGCTGGCGGACGGCGCCGAACTCGACCCCGTAGACCTGCCCGCCGCCCTGCGCCACCCGGCCGACGGCGAACGGCACACGGCCTACGACGGGCACGCCGCAGGGAACTCGGGCCCGAGCTACTGGGCCGCCCAGCGCACCGGCGGGCCCGGCAGCCCCGTCCTCGCCATCCAGGTCAACCTGGCACCGCAGCTCTCCGACCTGCCCCGGCTGGACGCGGCGATGGCGGTGGCCTCGCTGGTCGCGCTCGCGGCGGCCACCCCGGCCGCGGTCTACGGGGCCGGACTGCTCGCCCGCCGGCTGCGGCGGGTCGCCGAGACGGCGGGCCGGATCTCCGCCGGGGACCTCGACGCCCGGACCGGGCCCACCAAGGGCGGCGACGAAGTCGCCGACATCGCGGCGACGGTGGATCTGATGGCCGACAGCCTCGGCCAACGGCTGCGCTCCGAGCGGCAGTTCACCGCGGACGTGGCGCACGAGCTGCGCACACCGGTCGGCGGACTGCTGGCCGCCGTCGACCTGCTGCCGGCCGGCGAGACCGAGGACCTGATCCGGGCGCGGGTGCGGGACCTGCGCGGGCTGGTCGAGGACCTGCTGGAGATCTCACGGCTGGACGCCGGGGCGGAGGAGGCGGCTCGGGCCCGGGTGCCGCTCGCGGCCGTCGTCCGGGAGGCCGTGCTGCGCACCGGGTACGAGGCCGAGATCGCCGTGGCGGCGGAGCGGACGGTGGAGACCGACCCGCGGCGGCTGGAACGGATCGTCGGCAACCTCGTCGTCAACGCGCACCGGCACGGGGCCGCCCCCGTCCTGGTCACCGTCCAGGACCGTACGGTCGTCGTGCGCGACCACGGCCCCGGCTTCCCGCCGGACCTGCTGCGCCACGGCCCGCGCCGCTTCCACACCGGCGCCGCCGAGCGCGGCACGGGCCACGGGCTGGGGCTCACCATCGCGCTGGGGCAGGCCCGGCTGCTCGGGGCGGAGCTGCGCTTCGACAACGCCGAGGACGGCGGCGCGGTGGCCACGCTGCGGCTGCCGGGCTGAGTGAACCGGTTGCCGGGTTGCCGGGCTGACCGCTGCGGCTTGCGGTTGCTGCAGAACTGCCGCGAAGCGGCGCGGGGACTGATACACGGCGGCGCAGGGGCCTGATATGTGCTCCGGACACCCTTCGAAGTGCACCGACTCGCACCTTGACTCGCGCCTTCGGACAGGAGCCCCCTCGTGACCGCCAACCCCCTTGCCCTGCAAGCGACCCCCGGGGTCGCGGCCGCCGTCGTCGACCTGACGAAGACCTACGGCGGCGGCGACACCCGGGTCACCGCCCTGGACCGGGTCAGCGTGGCCTTCCGGGAGGGCGAGTTCACCGCGATCATGGGCCCGTCCGGCTGCGGCAAATCCACCCTGATGCACTGCGCGGCCGGGCTCGACACCCCCACGTCGGGGTCGGTGCGGATCGGCACGACGGAGCTGGCCGGCCTGGGCGACCGGCAGCTCACCCGGCTGCGGCGGGACCGGGTCGGCTTCATCTTCCAGGCGTTCAACCTGCTGCCCACCCTGACCGCGCTGGAGAACATCACGCTCCCGCTGTCGCTGGCCGGGCGGACGCCGGACCGGCAGTGGCTGGACCGGGTGGTGTCGATGGTCGGGCTCTCCCAGCGCCTCGGCCACCGGCCGGCCGAACTGTCCGGCGGTCAGCAGCAGCGCGTCGCGGTCGCCCGGGCGCTGGTCGCGCGGCCCTCGATCGTGTTCGGCGACGAGCCGACCGGCAACCTCGACTCCCGGGCCGGGGGCGAGGTGCTCGGCTTCCTGCGCGGCTCCGTCAGGGAGTTGGGGCAGACGGTGGTCATGGTGACCCACGACCCGGTGGCCGCCGGGTACGCGGACCGGGTGGTGTTCCTGGCCGACGGGCGGCTGGTCGACGAGATGGCGCACCCGACGCCGGACCGGGTGCTGGACGTCATGAAGTCCTTCGCCGGCTGACCCCGCACCCGCCACTTCCGGAAGCTGATCATGCTGACCACAGCCCTGCGCAACGTCCTGGCGCACAAGGCCCGGCTGCTCATGACCGTCCTCGCGGTCTGCCTCGGCGTCGCCTTCGTCTCCGGCACCCTCGTCTTCGCGGACTCGACCGCCGCCGTCCAGCGGGCGGCCGCGTCCCGCACCTTCGCCGACGTCGCGGTCAGCGTCACCGCGAAGGAGCCCGTCGCCACTCCTGACCAGCCGGGCGTGCTGACCGACGCGCTGGCGCGCAGGCTCGCGGACGTGCCCGGCGTCGCGGCGGTACGGCCGTCGGTCGACGGGAGCGCCACGTTGAACGCGGCCGACGGCAGGCCGCTGCGGGTCAAGCGGGGCACGAACCTCGCGGCCGCCTACGTCCCGGGGCGCGACGGCAAGGACGCCCGCTACCCCGTGGTCGAGGGGCGGGCCCCCGCCGGTGCCGACGAGATCGCCGTCGACCGGGGCACCGCGGCGGCCGGCCGGTACCGGGTGGGCGACACGATCACGCTCGCCACGGACGGCCCGGCCCTCACCGCGCGCCTGGTCGGCACCGTCACCACCGGGGACACCCGGGTCACGGCCGGCGGCACGCTCACCCTGTTCGACCGGGCCACCGCACAGCGGCTGTTCGCAACTCCCGGGAACTACACCAGCCTTGAAGTCTCCGCCGGACCGGGCGCCGGCCAGTACGAGCTGGCGGAGCGGATCGCCGCCACCCTGCCGCCCGGCACGGCCGAGGTCACCACCGGACAGGCGCAGGCGGACCAACAGGCCCTCTACGTCGGCACGTTGACCCGGGGCTACCAGAAGCTGCCGATGGTCTTCGCCGGGGTGTCGCTGTTCATCGGCTCGTTCCTCGTGGTCAACACCTTCACCATGCTCGTCGCCCGGCGCACCCGGGAGATCGCCCTGCTGCGGGCGGTGGGCGCGACACGGCGCCAGGTGGTGCGCTCACTGCTGGCCGAGGCGGCGCTGGTCGGGGTCGTCGCGTCGATGGCGGGGTTCGCCCTCGGGCTCGGCATCGTGACCGTGCTGCCCGGACTGCTGAGCGGTGACGGGAACCAGGTGCCGAAGGGCCCGCTCGTCATCGGGCCCCGGCCGGTGGCGGCGGCCCTGTTCGTCGGGGTCGGCGTGACGGTGCCGGCCGCCTGGCTGCCGTCGCGCAGGGCGGCGCGGATCGCGCCGATCGAGGCGCTGCGGGCGGCGGCCGCGCCGCCCGGCGGGCGCTCACGGCTGCGTCCGATCGCCGGGGTGGGGCTGTTCGTGCTCGGCGCCGGCCTGCTGACCGCGCTCGCGCGTTCGGCCGAGGACGCCTCCGAGGAGAACCTGCGCAGCGCGATGCTCGGCTGCGGGGTCCTGGTCGTCGCCCTGATCGTGCTGGCGCCGACCCTCGCCGTCCCGGTGATCCGGGTGACGGGCCGCCTCACCCGGCGGTTCGGCGTCGCCGGCCTCCTGGCCCGGCAGAACGCGCTGCGCGACCCCCGGCGCACGGCGGCGACCGCCGCCACGCTGCTGATCAGCACGGCACTGGTCAGCGGGCTCGCCACCATCGGCCACTCCACCGGGCAGGCCCTCGACCGGCAGACGGCGGACGGGCTCGCGGCCGACTACGTGATCAGCACCGGCGACACCATGACCGGCATCGACCCGGCCGCCGTCCAGCGGGTGGCCGGCGCCCCCGGGGTGCGCGGCGCGAGCGCGGTCGCCGACTCCACGGCGGTCATCGGCGGCAAGGTACGCGAGATCTCCGGCATCGACCCGGCCGATGTGGAGTCGGCCGACGTAGAGCCGGACGGCGTCGGCCAGGTGCTGAAGCTCGACTTCGTAAGCGGCTCCGCGCAGGACCTCGGGCCCGGCCGGATCGCCGTCTCCAGCAGCGTCGCCCGGGAGATCGGGGTGAGCACGGGAGGCCAGGTCAACGCCCGCCTCGGCCGGAGCGAGGAGTTCACGCGGTACACCGTCGTCGGCGTCTACCAGGACAACCCCACCGCCCACGACGCGGTCGGCGCCCGGGCCGACGTGCAGAAGCACAGCTTCAAGCCCGGCTCCGTCCAGCGGATCCTCGTCCGGGGCGACGGCGCGTCCGGGGATGGGCTGCGGGCGGCGGTCGGCAACAACCCGCTCCTGAAGGTGCAGGACCGGGCCGAACTGGTGCGCGAGGCGGCGGGGACGATGGGCGACCTGCTGACCCTGATGTACGGGCTCCTCGGCATCGGCGTCGTGATCTCCGCCCTCGGCATCGTCAACACCCTGGCCATGTCCGTCACCGAACGGACGCGCGAGATCGGCGTCCTGCGTGCCATCGGCATGGACCGCCGGGGCATCCGTCGGATGATCCGCCTGGAAGCCGTGACGGTCGCGGCCTTCGGCACCCTGCTCGGCCTGGCCGCCGGCCTGTTCGGCGCCTGGGCCGTCGGCGCCCTGGCAGGCGGCGCGGTCAAGCAGTACACGCTGGCCGTGCCCTGGGGGACCCTGGCCCTCCTCTGCCTCGCCTCCCTCACCATCGGAGCCCTCGCCGCCACCCTCCCCGCCCGCCGGGCAGCCACCCTCAGCCCCCTGGAGGCGGTCGCGGCGGCGTGAACCTTTACGGGCCCGGTCAGTCCGCGCGCAGGATCCGGGACACGTAGACACGAGACGGATCCTGTCCCTCGTCGACCGCGTACTCCACCAGCCCGAGATCCCGGAGCAGCGGCGCCGAGTGCATGCCGGGTCGCCCGGGGACCGGCATGCTCAGGTGGGGGAAGGGGTTCTCGCGCAGGTCGACGAGGAAGGCGACGACGGCGGAGAACACGTCGGCCGGTGTGCCCGGGTCGCCGAGGAACTCCTCGACGGCCGGGGAGAGGGTGATCGGATCGTCCTCGTCCGGGTCCCCGACGTGGTCGCTCACCGGGCCCCGAGACGGCGGAGAAGCGCGGAGGCCGGGGTGCCGGGGGCGGTGCCGTCCTGGATGGCGGCGTGAATACGGTCGCCCTCCGGGTCGCGGTAGAGCTGGGCGCGCAGCCACCAGCGCCGCAGGACGCCGCCGATCGTCGAGTCGTCGGCCTCGCCCATCTCCCGGTAGAACTCCATCCGCTGTGCCGGCGGGAGAGCGGCGGCGACGGTGTCCTGGGTCCGCGGGATCGGCTGCTGGTCGTCGTGGTGGCCGTGCAGGGGCGCTGCGCTCACGGTTCCTCCGGAAGTCTCGTGCGGGCGGGACCGGTACCAGTGTCCTCCCTCGCCGGCCCGGCCGGTACCTGGGCCGTCACGAGAGTCCTGAGCTGGTGTTCCTTCCCGGCGAAGATTGACCGGTCTCGCCGAACGCGTTCCGGGGGCCCGCCGGAAACTCCGGCGGGCCCCCGGAGGCGGGGCGGCAGCGTCAGCCCGAGACCGGTGGTCGAGCGGCGGGTCGGGTCGGGCACGGGATGTCCGGCCAGATCCTGTGGGGGCACGCGATCACGTAGTGGCCCGACCAGCGGCTGTCGGATACCCAGCGGGACCACACCACGTCCGTGGCACTCTCCAATTGTTCGATCGCGCGGAGTCGCCGTGCCTCGGTGGGAAGCCAAGGATCACCGCCCGGCGTGTGTTCCTCGTACCGTGCCGCAAGCCAGTCGGCTGCGTCGGCCGCCGTCTCCCAGGTGCCCCGGATTTGGGAGGTCGGGCGTAGCAGCCACCAGCCGGTCAGCATCGGTGGCAGCTCCGAGAGGCCGAACCGTGCGGCCTCGATCGGGCGACGCTCCGACTCCTTCGCCAGCAGCCGGCCGTCACCGGCCCACTCGTAGCCGTGGAAGTGCAACTGTGCTTCTCCTCGGAGACGTTGAAGCCCCGGCCGCCCGCACGGGACTGCGGGCGGCCGGGGCGCTTGCTGTCGCCCAAGGCGTAGACGCCCTGCTCGACCAGGCCGAGGATCACGCATGACTCGCCGTCGTCGCCCCCGCCCTGGTTGCCGCCGCACGCATGGTTGAACTTGACCTGGGAGAGGTCGAGTTCGTACAGGTTGTGGCCAGTCATCGCCTGCACCTTCCGGTATCGCTTCGGGGCAGCACGGAACGGCCCCGCCCCGCCCAGGACTTGGGCGGAAGACTCAAGGGGAGGGCCGGTCCGTCACCGCCACAGGCTGATGCGCGTGGTGAGCTGGTCGGCCGGCACCTGGCGCGGCGGGGCATCCGGTTCGAACAGTGGCCGGACCAGCGCCCGGCCGTCCTGGGCACCCACGATTTCGACCAGGCACCCGGTCGTCAGGTCCTTCCGGACCGGGTTGTTGTCGATCCGCTCCATGAGCTCCGCGTGCGTACGGCGGCGTGTGGTGCCGGGCGGCTGTGCGAAACCGTCAGTGGGCATGGAGCGCTCCGGTGGCTCTCGAATCATTTCGGCGAGTCACCAAATTACCGGGGCGTTGGGGTTATTCCTGCACGCTTTCCTGTTCCCGAAATAACTCTTCACGGCCCATTTCAGGTGGTCGCTCCGGATGCGTGCGCAGGAAGTCGGACTGGCCTACTTCCTGCGCCGCGAAGGTCCGCTGGGGTCATTCCTGTCGGGTGGCTCGGCTATTGGCAGAGATCCTGCGGCGTCTGCCGCTCAAGCTTCTTGGCGATGACCTTCGAGTGATCGCCGGGAATGTGGGCCAGACTGGCGTTGACGTACTCCGGCGCCGAGAGCAGTCCGGTGATCATGGTCGGCAGGGAGTAGCGGAGTTCCGTCGAGGTCCGCTCAAGGGTTGCCAGCTCAACCTGCTTCTTTTCTGCGCCGTTTCGGCGGAGGGTTCTGGCGTCCTGCCACTCTGGGCCTGCGATCCGTGCTGAATCCGACCAGTTGTCCATTGCGGATTCCTTTGGGTTCTTATCCTTGAAGGAACTCATCTCGGATCCCTTCGACCAGTGCGCGCATGTCGTCTCCGTGTAGTGCTACGGCGTCGAATTCGGAGAATCTTGACAGATAGACGCTGACGTCCCTCGGATCGCGAGTGGTGATCTCTGAATGGAACGTCTCCACGATGACCAGGCGATCGTCATGCATGCTGAAACATGTCATTGGAAAGTCGGGCATTCGTCCGCCGAGGGGAATGACCCCGATGGTCACGTTGGCAAGCCGGGACAGCGACACCAGGCGATCGAGCTGTGTGGCCATGACGGCAGGAGGGCAGATTCGCCAGCGTAGTACGTGTTCACAGATGAGGAAGTGGAACTGTCGCTGGCGGTCGTACAACACGGCCTGGCGCTCCAGCCGAGCTGCGATCGTCTTCGTCTTCGCCCCTTCTGGAAGCTCTGGGTACAAGGCGAAGACGGCCGAGACGTATTCGGCGCTCTGGAGCAGTCCAGGAATCAGCTGTCCCTGGAAGAGCCGGAGAAGGCCCGTTCGGGCTTCGATGGCTTTGATGGCGTGCTGGTGTTTCCAGTGGCCCATTCTGCGGAGTTCCCGCCAGGCGACCTCTTCGGTCGCCGCGCCACGGGCTGCTTCCAGGAACTCGGCCCTGGCCTCATCCGATATGCCGAGCGCGGTCAGGATGAGGTCCACGTCCTGCACGCTCGGCAGGGTCTTGCCGTTTTCGATCTTCGAAAGCTTGGCTGGAGACATGGAAGCCCTGCGGGCGACGGTCTCGGCTGTCTTGTCCGAGGCGATCCGTAGCGCCCGCAGGGCTTTGCCCAAGTCCTTGTGCTGCTCTCCGCTCAAGGCGCCGAGTACTCCCCGAAGGGCAGGGCGTGAGCCAGAGCAATCTCCCGGTACTGGCGGTACTCGTCGAGGCGGTCCTCGGGCAGCAACTCTGCGCCGATGAACTGTCCGGCGTCCGTGTAGTCCCCGTTCTCGGCGCCCCACAGCATCGGGCACGACCCGTCGTTGCAGGCCCCATTCCCCGCCAGCCAACGCAGCACGACGTGCCTCCGAGTCGCCAGTGGTTCCTGTCTTGGCCGATGCTCCCGGCTCTGTGGGCGCAGGGTCAAGAACCCGATCTTTCCAGAACGGGAAAGTGGTTGGGCCGCCCCCGCCCGGCGTGAACGCCGGGCGGGGGCGGGAGAGTTCAGAGGTGATCGGTACAGACAGAGGTGCCCCGCGCGGCGGTGAGCCGGGCGGGGCACCTCTGGTGTGTCTGAGTGCTTTAGAAGTCGTCGTCGAAGGCGACGGAGCCTTCGACGGCGACCTGGTACGCGGAGACGCGGCGCTCGAAGAAGTTGGTCAGCTCCTGGACGTTCTGGAGCTCCATGAAGCCGAACGGGTTGGTGGACCCGTAGCGGATCGGCAGGCCCAGGCGGGCGAGGCGCTGGTCGGCCACGGCCTCCAGGTACTGGCGCATGGAGTCGGTGTTCATGCCAGCGAGGCCGTCGCCGCACAGGTCCTGGGCGAACTGGAGCTCGGCCTCGACGGCCTCTTCCAGCATCTCCGTGACCTGCTTGGCCATCTCGTCGTCGAAGAGGTCGGGCTCCTCCTCGCGGACCGTGTCGACGACCGACATCGCGAAGTCCATGTGCATGGACTCGTCGCGGAACACCCAGTTGGTGCCGGTGGCCAGGCCGTGCAGCAGGCCGCGCGAGCGGAACCAGTACACGTACGCGAACGCGCCGTAGAAGAACAGGCCCTCGACGCACGCCGCGAAGCAGATCAGGTTCAGGAGGAACGCGCGGCGGTCCTCCTTGGTCTGCAGCGAGTCGATGTGGTCGACGGCGTTCATGTACTTGAAGCAGAACTGCGCCTTCTGGCGGATGGAGGGGATGTTCTCCACCGCGGCGAAGGCCGCGTTGCGGTCCTCGGGGTCGGGCAGGTAGGTGTCGAGCAGCGTCAGGTAGAACTGGACGTGCACGGCCTCCTCGAACAGCTGGCGCGACAGGTACAGCCGCGCCTCCGGGGAGTTGATGTGCTTGTAGAGGCTCAGCACCACGTTGTTGGAGACGATCGAGTCCCCGGTGGCGAAGAAGGCGACCAGGCGGCCGATGAGGTGGCGCTCGCCCTCGCTGAGCTTGGCCAGGTCGGCGACGTCGGAGTGCAGGTCCACCTCCTCGACGGTCCAGGTGTTCTTGATCGCGTCCCGGTACCGGTCGTAGAACGACGGGTAGCGCATCGGGCGCAGGGTCAGCTCGAAGCCGGGGTCGAGCAGCATCTTCTCGCGGTCGGGGGTGCTCACTGGCAGGCCTCGCAGGACTCGGGGTTCTCCAGGGAGCAGGCCAGCGCGGCCTCCTCCTCCGGGGTGAGGGTCGGGGTGTTCACCGGCACGGGCGCGGACGCGGACGCGGGCGCGGCGGCGCGGGCGGCACCGGAGGCGGCCTGGGCGATCCGGGTCGCCGGGCGCGAGCGCAGGTAGTAGGTGGTCTTGAGACCGACCTTCCACGCGTAGGCGTACATCGAGCTGAGCTTGCCGATGGTCGGCGCCGCCATGAACAGGTTCAGCGACTGGCTCTGGTCGAGGTACGGCATGCGGGCCGCGGCCAGGTCGATCAGCGCGCGCTGGGGCAGCTCCCAAGCGGTGCGGTAGAGCGAGCGGACCTCGGCGGGCAGCCAGCCCAGCTCCTGGACGGAGCCGTTGGCCTCGCGCAGGGCGTCGCGGGTCTGCTGGTCCCAGACGCCGAGCTCCTTGAGCTCGCGCACCAGGTACGGGTTGACCTGGAGGAACTCGCCGGAGAGCGTCTCGCGCTTGAACAGGTTGGAGACCTGCGGCTCGATGCACTCGTAGACGCCGGCGATGGACGCGATGGTCGCGGTCGGCGCGATGGCCAGCAGCAGCGAGTTGCGCAGGCCGGTCTCGGCGATGCGGGCGCGCAGCGCGGTCCAGCGGTCGGCCCACTGCGGGGCGGCCGTCGGGAAGTGGTCGATGTGCAGTTCGCCGCGGGCGGCGCGGGTCTCGCCGTAGGCCTCGTGGCGGCCCAGCTGCTCGGCCAGGTCGGCGGAGCGCTCGTACGCGGTGAGCATGATGCGCTCGGCGATGAGGGTGGACAGCCGCGCGGCCTCGGCGGAGTCGAAGTCGATCCGCAGCTTGAAGAAGACGTCCTGGAGGCCCATCACGCCGAGGCCGACCGGGCGCCAGCGGGAGTTGGAGGTGCCGGCCTCGGTGGTCGGGTAGAAGTTGATGTCCACCACGCGGTCGAGGAACGTCACGGCGGTGCGGACGGTGGCGTCGAGGCGCTCCCAGTCCATGGCGCCGAGCAGGTCGTCGACGGAGGCTCCGGGGGTGACGTGGGCGCCGAGGTTGACCGAGCCGAGGTTGCAGACGGCGGTCTCGGAGTCGTCCGTGACCTCCAGGATCTCGGTGCACAGGTTCGAGGAGTGCACCGTGCGGCCGGGCAGCGCGGTCTGGTTGGCGGCGCGGTTGGAGGCGTCCTTGAAGGTCATCCAGCCGTTGCCGGTCTGCGCCAGGGTGCGCATCATCCGGGCGTACAGGGTCTGCGCGGGGATGGTGCGCACGGCCTTGCCGGCCAGCTCGGCCTTGCGGTAGGCCTCGTCGAAGTCGGAGCCCCACAGGTCGACGAGCTCGGGCACGTCGGCGGGGGAGAACAGCGACCAGTCCTCGTTGGCGTTGACCCGGCGCATGAACTCGTCCGGGATCCAGTGCGCCAGGTTGAGGTTGTGGGTGCGCCGCGCCTCTTCGCCGGTGTTGTCGCGGAGCTCCAGGAACTCCTCGATGTCGGCGTGCCAGGTCTCCAGGTAGACGCAGGCCGCGCCCTTGCGGCGGCCGCCCTGGTTGACGGCGGCGACCGAGGAGTCGAGGGTGCGCAGGAACGGGACGATGCCGTTGGACTTGCCGTTGGTGCCGCGGATCAGGCTGCCGCGCGAGCGGATGCGCGAGTAGGACAGGCCGATGCCGCCGGCGTGCTTGGACAGCCGGGCGATCTGCGCGTAGCGGTTGTAGATCGAGTCCAGGTTGTCCAGCGGGGAGTCGAGCAGGTAGCAGCTCGACATCTGCGGGTGCCGGGTGCCGGAGTTGAACAGGGTCGGCGAGGAGGTCAGGTACTCCAGCCGGCTCATCAGGCCGTACAGCTCGGCGACCTCGCGCACGGACTGCTCGCTGTCGCCGACCGCCAGGCCGCAGGCGACGCGGAGCAGGAAGTGCTGCGGGGTCTCGATGACCTTGCGGGTGATCGGGTGGCGCAGCAGGTAGCGGGACTGCACGGTGCGCAGGCCGAAGTACTCGAAGCGGTCGTCGCCGTGTACGTCGATCAGCGCGTCCAGGGTGGCGGCGTGCTTGGCGACGAAGGCGGCGGTGGTGTCGCCGATCAGGCCCTCGTCGTGGCCGACGGCGATCGAGGCGGCGAAGGAGCGCGAGCCCTGGCTGTTCGCCTCGTCGACGATCTCCAGGGCGAGCAGCCGGGCGGCCAGCTTCGAGTACTGGGGGTCCTCGGCGATCATCGACGCGGCGGCGTCCACGGCCAGCCCGCGCAGCTCGGCGAAGTCCGAGCCGGCGTGGCGGCCGCGCAGCGCGGCGGCGGCGACATGGCCGGGGTCCACCTGGGGGAGATCGACGCTGCGGTCGGTGAGCAGCCGAAGGAGCGCGCCGCCGGGGTCGGAGACCGTCGGGTCGGTGGGGGCGGGGCCGGTGCCCTGGGCGGGCAGGGTGGCTGAGGCAGCGGTGGTCAAGGCGCTCTCTCCTGGCGGCGATCGGCGGCGGTGATCGGGGGGTACCGGGCCGTTCGGGGCAGGGGAGCACGGCACGTACGCAGAAAGCGTCGCGCGACAGTGGCGTCCCCGGCCCGCCCGCGAGGCCCGGAAGGTAGTTCTCGTGCTGGCGCGGCCTCTGCGGGAGGGCCCGTGCGCACACCGTCGGCAGGTACTCGGACTCGCGGGGCGGCTGCTGGAGCCGCCCGCTCACCGCTGCGGGGCAGTCCCGGATTCGCACCGGGTTCCCCTGCATCGACAGCAGGATTGAGCATACATCTTGTGGTGTCTCTCTGATGCGACCCCACATGTAGTACGGCGCGGTGTGTCGGAGCGATAACCGGGGGTGCTGGGAGGGGGCGGGTCGTGGCCTTGGGGCGCCTCGGATCCGGGCTCCCGGGGCCCTGGTTCCGGGCTCCCGGCGCGCTGATTCCGGGCTCCGGCGTCCTGGTTTCGATACGGAACGGTCACCGGGCGGACCGGCTGGCGGGGGCATGCCCTACGATCTGGGCGCATGAGCGAGCGAAGCGCCGAGGGGCGCGTTTCGCGAAGCGATCATCGAGCGAAGCGAGGGGGCGCGTGAGCGACGGAACTGGCGCACCCGGGCAGGGTCCGCAGGGAACGCCTCCCACCGGGCCGGGGGACGCGTACGGTCAGCAGCCGCCGGTGGTGCCCGGTCCGGTGTTGCCGCCGAGCGGGGGCTTCGGGCCGCCGCCGGCCTCGTACGGGCCTCCGGTGCCGCCTCCGCAGCCCGGCCCGCCGGGGCAGCCTCCGCTGCCGCAGCCGGGCCAGCAGCTGCCGCCGCAGTGGCAGCCGAACCCCCAGGCGCACCCCCAGCCGTACCCGCAGCCCCAGGCGCCGCAGCGCGCCGAGCCGAACTGGCAGGCGCTGGCGGACCGCAACGCGGCGGACGACAAGCGCCGCCGCCGGCTGCGGGCCCTCGGCGTGGCGGTCGCGGTCGTCCTGGTCGGCGGCCTGGTCGCGGGAGGGACGGTGCTGCTGACGAAGGGCGACGGCGACAAGCCGCCCGCCGGGCCGACCGCCTCGGCCTCCAACCGGCCGTCCTCTGTCGCGCAGAGTGCCGCACCGAGTGCCGCCCAGAGCACCGCGCCAAGTGCCGCCGGCACCCCGGGCGGCGCGCCGGACGACCCGTCGAAGCCGATCTGGGAGGCCGCCACCGACCCGGCGCCGCAGGACGCGGGGGCGCTGTTCTCCGCGCTCCAGGTGACGGTCAACGGCGCCACCTGGAACCGGACCTTCGTCTCGCTGGACTCGCCCTGCTGGGACGGGAACTCGACGACCGGCGGGCTCGGCAAGGTCCTCGGTGACCAGGGCTGCCAGAAGGTGCTCCGGGCGACCTACGTCTCCGGCGACAGCGCGGTGACCGTCGGCGTCGCGGTCTTCGACCACAAGATCCAGGCCGAGACCTCGATGAAGAGCTACACCGGCCACCTCAAGGGCGCCGTCGCGCCGGGCGCGCCGGCCTTCTGCGCCACGCCGGGCTGCACCAACACGCACAACACCCTGGGCCGGTACGCCTACTTCACGGTCGAGGGCTCGGCGAAGGGCGGCGACACCGCCGACGCCGCCGCCACCGCGGCGGCCGCCGGTTTCGGTGAGCACGTGAAGGGCCAGCTGCTCCAGCGCGCCAAGGCCGCATCCGCGGCCGCGCCGGGTGCGCCGGGGGCCGCCGCGGCCGGCTGATCCGCCGTGACACCCCGGCCCCGGCGGGTTCGCTCGCCGGGGCCGGGGGAGTGTGGCAGGCTCTCGGGGCAGTCATTCGTACGAGTGTTCCGGTTGTGTCCGCCTGGGCCGGTGCCGGCGAGCAACCGGAGGAGCGGTCCGTGGCCCTGCCCAGAGCCCTGCGCGGCAAGCCCGCCGTCCTGGCCGCGGCCGGGGTCGTGGTGGCCGCGGGCGCCGTGGCGCTGTTGCAGCGCGACGGCCGGGCCGACGGCGAACAGCCCGCCCGCGTCCCGGTGGCGGTCGGTTTCTCCGGCCGCACCCTGCCGCCGGAGGTCGGCCGGGACCTGCTCGCCCGGGACCCGCAGGCCTCGCCGAACGCCCGGGCCGTCCAGCAGCTGCTCGCCGACCTGGAGGGGCAGGCCCGCACCGGGCAGAGCGGCGGGACGGTGATCGGCCAGCACGTCGAGGCGCACAACGAGCGCAACAACCCCGAGTACGGCGACTACCGCGGCACCAAGCAGGTCGGCTACTACTACAAGAAGGCCGCCGACCTCACCGGCAAGCTGCCCGGCTTCGTCGAGACCGACCTCGGCCCCGGCTACGGCCAGACCGGCTGGGGCGTCGGCGACCCGCGCTCCTACTCGGCCGGCCGGTGGCCCACCTGCCGGGCCGGCTGGCAGTACACCGACGACGCCGTCGACCTGCTCTCCGCCGTCTGGTCCGGCCACCCGCGCGCCGACGACGGCAGCTACGGCACGGCCGGCGTCCAGCACAACTGCGACGGCACCACCACCGAACTGCCCGACAACGGCGGGGGGCCGGCCGGGATCGTCGGCATGTCCTTCCACCAGCCCTACCCCGGTTCGGACGTCAAGTCCTTCGAGCAGGTGCTCTGTTCGAACTCCCCGGCCGCCAAGGACAAGGGCTGGTTCGGCCGGGTCGTCGACAGTGCGCACGACACCCCCGAGTACCGCGCGCTGATGACCGACCTGTCCTACCTGGCCGACCACCTGGAGTACCTGGCCGCCCACGACGTGCCGGTGCTGCTGCGCCCGTACCACGAGATGAACGTGCAGGACTGTGCCCGCAGGTTCTGGTGGTCGGGCCAGAAGCCGGCCGACTACCAGGCGCTGTGGCGGATCACCTACCGCTACCTGGTGGAGACCAGGGGCCTGCACAACCTGCTGTTCGTCTGGACGCCGGTGTCCTGGGACGGAGCCCCCGGCGCGGACCCGTGGGACTACTACCCGGGCTCCCAGTACGTCGACGTGGTCGGGGTGGACGACTACAGCGGCAGCCCCGCGCGCCCGATCGGCACCGGCGAGGTGTGGACCAAGCGGTACTACGACGGGCTCGCCGCCTACGGCAAGCCGCGGATCCTGGCCGAGTCCTTCGCCGTCCCGGTCAACTCCCGCCAGCCGGACACGCTGCGGCGCACGCCCTGGACGATCTGGACGGTGTGGGGGCAGTCGCTCACCTCGGACAACCTGACGCCGGACCAGCCGCGCAACTCCGGCGCGGACGTCAACGCCACCTACCACAGCCCGCTGGCGCTCACCGGCGGCGCCGGCCCGTTCGGCGCGAACGTCGACTGGGGTGGCCTGCACGTTCGTTGAGCCGCCCCGCGCGTTCGTCGAGCCGCCCCGCACGTCCGCCGAGCCGGTCGCCGCGAGGTGCGCTACACCACTGAATTCCGTTGAACGGCCAGAATACCGTGTCCGTTGTGCCGTGTGGCATCCTGTGGCGGCGAAGCCGAGGGGCTGACGCCGGGACGGGCCCGGCGGGGCGGGGGTGCGGGATGGGACAGGCACGTGCGATGCGCGCGGCCGGCGGCATCGCCGTCGGCTGGGGCGTGGTGCTGCTCGGCTGGGCGGCGTACAACTGCTTCGGCCAGGTCGGGTTCGCGACCTACGTCAAAGGCATCTTCTACTACGGCGGCACCTCGGTGGACGCCGAGACCGGCAGCCTCAACTACGGCCTGATCTACCTGGTTTCGGGAATCCTGCTGCTGCGCGGGCGCACCTGGGCGCTCGGGGTGGCGGCCGGCGTCGCACTGGTCGAGGGGTACAACCGGGTGCGCAGCCTGACCGGCGCGCTCCTGGACAAGCCGCAGCGGGAGTGGTTCACCAGCACCACCGAGGGCGGGCTCAAGCTCGCGACCTTCGCGCTCGGCGTGGTCGTCACCGCGGCGCTGATCCTGCTGCTGGCCCGGCTGAAGTGGCGGGAGCGGGGGGCGCCGGAAGCCGCCGCGGCGTCGGGCGGACAGCTGCACTGGTCGCTGCTGCAGACGATCCCGGCCGAGCCGGCCCCGGGCCCGCAGCCGTTCCAGCAGCAGCCGTTCCAGCACCAGCCCGCCTGGCCGCAGCAACAGCAGCAGCCGCCGCTGCCGCAGCCGCAGGCCGCCTGGCCACCGCAGCCGCCGTTCCAGCAGCAGCCGCAGCCCGCGTGGCCGCAGCAGCCCCCGGCGCCGCAGTCGCAGCCCGCGGCCTGGCCGCAGCCGGCGCCGGCCCAGCCGTCGCAGCCGGTGCCGTACGCGCAGCAGCCCACCCAGCCGGCCCCGCACCCGTCGACGCTCGCCCAGCAGCCGTGGCCCGCCGCGCCGCCGGTGACGCCCGGTCCGGTCGCCCCCGGCCCGGTCGCGCCCCCGGCCGACCGCCCGCCGACGGACCGTCCGCCGGCCGACCGCCCGCCGCAGCCCTGAACCTCCGCGGGCCTGAACCTCCGCGGGCCTGAACCTCCGCGGGCCTGAACCTCCGCAGCCCTGAACCTCCGCGGGCCTGGACCTCCGCAACCCCGGACCGCCAACGAACGACCCGGCTCCCGCACGGGATCGGCCCGACAGCAGACGAGGAGCGACTTTCGCCATGCCATCGACAGCCCCCGCACGGACGGTGCTCACCACGTCCCGCGAGGCCGCCCGGCTCGCCGAGCGACAGATGTCGTGGAAGCCCCGGGTCCTCCCGTTCTACTTCTCCTTCACGGTCATCTTCGCCTTCTCGGTCTGGGCCTACGTGCCCAACCCCACCCCGCTCGGCTGGACGATCACCATCCTGTGGGGGATGCCGGTGTTCGGCGTCCTGATCGGCTTCCAGGGCGTGCTGATGGTCCGCCGCCGGCTGCGCCAGGTGAGCCGGATGACGCCGGCCGTACCGGTCGAGGACGACTTCCTGATCGTGCTGGTGCCGACCATCGGCCGCCACGACACCTATCCGGCGCTGGAGCGCTCGGTGCTCTCGTACGTCGAGCACCTGCCGGCCTACTTCCCGTGGATGCGGGTGGACGTCCTCACCGAGGAGGGCTGCGCGGCCGCCGAGAAGATCGACGGGCTGGCCGCCCGCAACCCGCTGATCCGGGTGGTGACCGTGCCGAAGGCCTACGAGACGGCCAACGGCACCAAGTTCAAGGCCCGCGCCAACCACTACTCGCACGAGCTGCGGATCGAGGAGGGCGAGGCCGAGGACGACGTCTGGGTGCTGCACATGGACGACGACACCGGCGTCGGCCCGGACACCGCCGCCGCCGTCGCGCAGTTCGTCAACCGGCAGCGCCGGGCTGGGGACGACGCCAAGCACATGGCGCAGGGCATCCTGACGTACCCGCGGGAGAACGCCGTCTCCACCTTCACCTGGCTCGCCGACGCGATCCGCCCGGCCGACGACATCGCCCGCTTCCGCGCGATGACCGGCACCGGCACCCCGATCGCCGGCGTGCACGGCGAACTGCTCCTGATGCGCTCCTCGGTGGAGGCCACCATCGGCTGGGACTTCGGCCCGAAGACCATCGTCGAGGACGCCCAGATGGCGCTGAACTTCTGCCAGCGCTACCCGGGCCGCAGCGACTGGTTCAACGGGCGCTGCTACGGCGCTTCGCCGGCCGGGGTCAAGGACTTCCTCAAGCAGCGCGAGCGCTGGGCCTGGGGCCTGGTCGCGCTCTGCTTCAACAGGACGATCCCGCTGCGGTACCGGCTGTTCATCGGGATGGGCATGGTCAGCTGGGTGCTCGGCCCGCTCCAGCACGTCGGCCTGGTGCTGCTGGTCGCCTGGTTCACCGGGACCTGGAACACCTCCCCGGTCACCCAGTCCGTGGTGCTGGTCTGGTCGATCAACTTCGCCTACGTCATCTGGATGTACTGGGAGGGCCTGCGCCTGAACGTCGTCGCCTCGGCGAACCACCGGCGCAAGTGGTGGGAGCCGATCGTCGTGGTGGCGGCCATCCCGCTGTTCTCGTTCCTGGAGGGCTGGGGCGGCCTGCGCGGGCTGGTCAAGTTCCTCAAGGGCGAGGAGAACAAGTTCGTCGTCATCGCCAAGCCGGCCTGATCGGAGGTCACCGCTGTGAAGCGCCCCGTCATCTTCATCCTGCCGACCGTGGTGGTCGCCATCACCGTCGGCGTCCCGGTGGTCTGGGGGGACCACCCGCTCAAGTTCGTCCACCAGCGCCCGACCGCCGTGCACTGGGCCGGCTCCGAGACCGAGCAGGGCCGGGTCTGGGGCTTCGGCAAGGACGCGCCGCCGGCCGAGGACACCGGCCCCAAGGTGGCCCGCCCGTGGGCCGAGGGCAGCCCCGAGTGGGGCGTTCAGGTGTACTGGCTGGACGATCCGGCGGACCCGGACAACTTCGTCCAGGGCAAGGTCGACCGCATCGTCAAGTACGTGGTCGGGCTGAACGCCAACTCCCTGTCGGTGACCTTCCCGTACTACACGACGGGCACCAGGTCGAACGCCGTCGCCGCCCGGCCGACCACCCCCACCCCGGAGCGGCTGGCCCTGCTGCTGGACGCCGCCCACCGGGCGGGCCTGCGCACCACCATCCGTCCGATCATGGACGAGGACGTCTTCGACTACCTCAACACCCTCAAGTGGCGCGGCAACATCGCGCCGACCGACCGGGACGCCTGGTTCGCCAGCTACGCCGCCTTCCTGACGCCCTACCTGAAGACCGCCCAGGAGCACTCCGCGGCCGAGGTCACCATCGGCACCGAGTTCAACTCGCTGGAGGGCGACCCGCGGTGGCCCGGTCTCATCGACCAGGCGCGGAAGACCTTCCACGGCGAGCTGGTGTACGACGCGAACTTCGACAACTGGTCCAAGGGGCCGATAGCGGTCCCGGCGGACGGCACGGGCGTGGACGCCTACCCGCCGGCCAAGTCGGC
This sequence comes from Kitasatospora sp. NPDC056731, assembly GCF_040687675.1. NCBI lineage: Bacteria > Bacillati > Actinomycetota > Actinomycetes > Kitasatosporales > Streptomycetaceae > Kitasatospora > Kitasatospora sp. NPDC056731. The sequence goes on along the minus strand of NZ_JBFBNR010000046.1, from coordinate 10,350 downwards.
CGGTGACGACGCCCCGGTCGCCGACCTGAAGGCCAGCTGGAACGCCTGGCTCGACAAGCGCGGCAGCGGTCCGCAGCCGACCACCAAGCTCACCGAGGTGGGCATCCCGGCGCAGAAGGGCGCCTACAAGACGCCCGGCGAGTACTACAAGAAGACCGAGCTGAACGAGGCAGTCCAGGCGACCTGGTTCACCGCGGTCTGCCAGGTGGCGCAGGAACGCAAGCTGCGCGGGCTGTACTTCTGGTCGCTGTACTTCGGCATCGACCCGAACCTGCCGACCAACAAGGACACCCCGCGGATGGACTACGCCGGGCGCCCGGCCTCCGAGCAGGCGATCCGCGACTGCTTCGCGCAGACCTACGAACTGCCGCCGTCCTAGGCGCCGGGCTAGGGAGTGGGCTAGGGAGTGGGCCGGCTGGGCTTGGCCGAACTCGGTTGGCCCGTCGGCTTGGTGGTCGTCGGCGCAGGGGTCGGCGCGGCCGTCGGGGTCGGTGTCGAGGTCGGCGTCGGGGCGGCCGGGGGCGGCCCCGACGGCGGTCCGGTCATTCCGTCCGCGATCTGCTGCTCCAGCCACGGCGTCACGAACCGCATGCCGGCCGGAGTGAGGTGCACCCCGTCGTTGGCGGGGGTGACCCAGTGGCCGTCGCGGTCCTTCCACGCGCAGGTCTCGTACGGGCAGAAGAAGGTGTTGAGGTCGACCAGCCGGACGGCGCCGGCGGTGGCCTTCACGTAGGCGGCGACCTGCTGGTCGTAGCAGGTGCCCCAGCCCTTGTTGATGGCGCCGTTCTCGACCCGTTCGTTCATCAGCAGCACCCGGGCGCCGGGCGCGCGGCGACGGACCTGGTCCACGGCCTGGGTGAGCTGGGCGGTGTAGCGGCTCTTGTAGTCCTCCTCGCAGGGGCTGAGCCAGCTGCCGTCGAGGTACTGCTCGGCGGCGTCCCAGCCGAGGTGGATCACGACGGCCTGCGGGGCGGAGCCGGCGAGCTGCCGGTCCCACGCGGCCGCCCGGTCGCGGCACTCCCGGCTGGTGTCGAACTCCTCGCCGGAGGTGGTGCGCACCTTGTCCGGGTCGAACACGCCGCAGCCGCTGATCCCGCCGTCGACCACCCGGTAGCGGTCGCCGTGCCGGTAGAGGCCGGTGGCGAGGTCCTGGGCGAAGGAGTCGCCGAGGACGAGGACCGCGGGCTTGCCGCTCGGCCCGGACCGCATGTCGTACTGGACCCAGGTGGGCAGGTACCAGGCGCCGGTGGTGGCCACCGCCGTGGCGACGGCCAGCAGCGGGACGGCCGGGAAGGCCCGCCAGCGCAGCACCCGCAGCTTCTCGGTGCCGGTGTGCATCAGCCAGGCCAGCACCCAGGAGAGCGGTGCGCCGATGGCGAGCAGCAGTTGCGGCGAGATGTCGTCGACGTAGTGCTGGAGCAGCCAGTACACCGGCAGGTGGAGCAGGTAGAGGCTGTAGGAGATGGTGCCGGTGAGCCGCAGCGGGGGCAGCGACAGCAGCCGGACCAGCGGGCCCCGGTCGTGGCAGAGCGAGGCGACCAGGACGGCGGCCAGCGCCGCGACCACGGCCAGCCCGCCCTGGTAGAGCAGCGGCTGGTGGTAGCCGCTGACGGACAGGCTGGCCCAGACCAGGCCGCCGAGGGCCGCGGTCCCGAGCAGGGCGGGCGCCAGGGTGCCGGCGGCTGCGGAGCGGTCGAGCAGGCGCCGCCGGGAGCGGGTGGCGCCGTCGTCGTCGGGGGCCGCCGCGCGGACCTGGCGGCGCAGCCGCAGGTAGACCGCGAAGGCGGCGGTGGCACCGGCCGCGAAGCCGACCGCGCGGGTCTCGGTGCCGAGGTAGAGGCGGTCGCTGTTGTCGCCGTTCCACATCAGCGGGGCGACGAGCGCGGCGACGACGAACAGCCCGGCGGTGACGACGCCGGTCGCGCGCAGCGAGCGGCGGCAGAGGCCGAAGACCGCGAGCAGCAGCAGCGGCCAGAGCGCGTAGAACTGCTCGGTGATGCTGAGCGACCACATGGCCGCGAGCGGGTCGATGGAGGCGAAGTGCTGCCAGTAGGCGTCGCCGCGGGCCAGTTGGGCCCAGTTGGCGACCTGGCCGAGCGCGGCGAGCGCCTGCGGGCGGAGGTCCTTGACGTCCCGTAGCGGGCTGACCAGTGCGGACAGCGCGACGACGAGGAGGACGGTGGCGAGCAGTCCGGGCAGCAGCCGCTTGGCCCGGCGGCGGTAGAAGACGCCGAGCCGGATGCCGTCGGTGCGGTCCAGTTCACGGATCAGCACCAGGGTCACCAGGAAGCCGGAGAGGACGAAGAAGACGTCCACGCCGAACAGGCCGTTCTGGAACCAGTTGGTGTGGTAGAGCAGGACGGAGGCGATGGCGAGGCCGCGCAGCCCGTCGACCGCCGGGAAGCGGACGGAGGGCGGCAGCGGCCCGCGCGGCCGGGGCGCCGGTGCGGGGATCGCGTAGCGGCTGGTGGCCGGGGGCTCGATGCCCCGGGACGTGCGCATGTCCTGGAGCGTGGGGCTGCTCGCGGGCGTGCCGAGGCCGGGCCCGTCGTCCATGTGGTGCGTCCCCCCGGGATCGGTCGGCTGCCGCGACGTGGCATCAGACGTGATCTGTGGTTTATATCAAAAGACGTCCGTTGATCGTCTGTCGGTCACCGGGGAGGGGTAGGGCCGACGACGCCCCGGCCGGGCTCAGAACGCCAGGCTGTAGACCATCAGGTCCATGCCCGGGTACGGGGACCAGTCGCGCTCGGGGGTGCGGCGGAAGCCGGTCCGCTCGTAGACGCGGTGGGCGGCGGTCATCTGCGGGCGGGTGGAGAACGCCATGCCGTCCAGGCCGAGTTCGCGGCTGCGGGCGATGGTGGCGCGGACCAGGGCCTCGCCGACGCCCCGGCCGCGGGCGGCCGCGGCGGTGGCGAGCATCCGGATCTCGCCCTCGCGGGGGCCGGCGATGTCGGCCCACTCGGTGCCGCCGACGGCGTAGGTCACGCAGCCGAGGACCCGTCCTTCGGACTGGTCGACCGCGACCAGGAGCTCGGCCTCCCGGGCCCGGCGGGCGGCGTCGCGCAGGAGCTCGACGTAGCTGCTCTCGGGCGAGGTGTGGCCGTCGCCGACGAAGGCCTCGACGGTGATGCGGCCGGCGTCGTCGAGGTCCTCCGGAAGGGCCTGGCGGATGAGGATGTCCATCCCGTCAGTGTGCCGGAGCCGTCCGGGGTGATGATCTCCGGGGTGGCCCGGACCGGGAGGGTGGCCGGGTCGGCGGAGGGGCGCAGCGAGGCGGCGGGCATGGTGCCGTACAGCCGGTCCAGGCGTTCCGGGCCGGCCGGGTAGCCGCCCGGGCGGTGCCAGTTGTCGCGGCCGGTGGCGGCGCCGCGGGCGACCTCCCGGCCGATCAGGGTGCCGAGCAGGCCGAAACCGCCGACGGCCCCGACCAGGGCGATTGCGCTTGCGAGAGTGCCGGTGTCCATGGCTCCACTCTGGTCGGGTGGGGCGGCGGCCACGAGTGGCAGGAATGACTGATCTCATCGAAAAACTGCCACCCGGGCCTGCCCCGGCCCTTCCGTCGTCGGTGCTGGCCGGGGCATCCTGGGCGGCATGCTGAAGAACGTGGTCGCGGTGGTGCTGGAGGAGATCCACCCCTTCGAGCTCGGTGTCGCCTGCGAGGTCTTCGGCCTCGACCGCACGGCCGACGGCCTGCCCGGGTACGACTTCGCGATCGCCGGCGCCCGCCCCGGGCCGCACACGACGCACGCCGGGTTCGCGGTGGACGTCCCGCACGGCCCCGAGCGGCTGGCCGGGGCCGACCTGGTGGTGGTCACCGCGACGACGATCCGCCCGGAGTACCCGGAGCCGCTGCTGGCGGGGCTGCGCTCGGTGGTGGCGGACGGCGGCAGGGTGCTGTCCATCTGCAGCGGCGCCTTCGTGCTCGGCGCCGCCGGGCTGCTGGACGACCGCCGCTCCACCACCCACTGGCGGCACAGCGAGGACCTGGCCCGGCGCTTCCCGCGGACCGCCGTCGAGCCGGACGTGCTGTACGTGGACGACGACCCGGTGATCACCTCGGCCGGGACGGCCGCCGGCATCGACGCCTGCCTGCACCTGGTGCGCAAGGCGCAGGGCGCCGAGGTGGCCCGGGGGATCGCCCGCCGGATGGTGGTGGCGCCGCACCGGGAGGGCGGGCAGGCCCAGTTCGTGAGCCGCCCGCTGCCCGGCGGCGACGGCGACTCGCTGGCGCCGCTGCTCGACTGGATGCGCCACCACCTGGACCGGGACTGCACCGTCGAGCAGTTGGCCGCCAGGGTCCACATGTCCCCGCGCACCTTCGCCCGCCGCTTCCAGCAGGAGACCGGCACCACGCCGCACCGCTGGCTGACCGGGCAGCGGGTGCTGCTCGCCCAGCGGCTGCTGGAGTCCACGGCCGAACCGGTGGACGCGATCGCCGCCCGCTGCGGCTTCGGCAACGCGGCCGCGCTGCGGCACCACTTCGGGCGCCGGCTGGGGACCACGCCGCTGGCCTACCGGCGCTGCTTCGCCGGCCCGGACGACGAGGCGTGACCGGAGGAGGAGGCGCGACCGGGCGAGGGCTCGTGACCGGCGGTCAGTTCTCCAGCGCGAGGTGGTCGACGCTGTTCCAGCGGTCCGGGTGCAGCCGCCCGTCCTGGGCGCGCCACAGGCTGGTGGAACAGTTGCGCACGGGCGCGAGCGCGGTAAGCCGTTCCTCGGTGAGCCGCTCCAGTACGTAGCGCAGCATCAGCACCGTGCAGTCGTGCGCGACCAGCAGGACGGGCCGCCCGGCCTCCTCCTCGCAGAGGTCCCGCAGCAGGCTGCGCACCCGCAGCGCGACGTCGGCCCAGGACTCGCCGCCGGGCGGCCGGTAGTACAGCTCGCCCATCTTGCGCCGCCGGGCGGACTCCTCCGGGTGCTTGGCCTCGATCGCGGCCCGGGTGAGCATCTCCAGGACGCCCAGCTCGCGGTCGCGCAGCCGCTCGTCGTGGCGCACGGTGAGGGTGACCGGGACGGCGCCGAGCCCGGCGGCCTGGGCGAGCGCGATCCGGGCGGTCTCGGTGGTGCGCACGTACGGCGAGCACCAGACGCTGCGCGGGCGGTCGGCGCTGGGCAGGGCGGCCCACCAGCGGCCGAGTGCCTGGGCCTGCTGCTGGCCGTGCAGCGACAGCGGGATGTCGGCGTCCCGGCAGCTGATCGGGACGCTGAGCGCGCCGGCGGCCTCGGCCAGCTGGAACTCGACGTTGGCGGTGGACTCGCCGTGCCGGGTGGCGATCAGCAGGGACGGCAGCCGGGTGGCCGACGCCGGGCGGTGGGTGGTGAGGTGGTGCGGGCTCTGGGTGGACTGGTGCTGGCCGTTGAGGGTGGTGCCGAGTTCTGCCATGGCCGCGTGCTCCCCGTGGGTCGATCAGTTGCCGGCCGGTCGCCGGTCCGGTCTGGTGGTGCCCTGCGAAGGCGGCTGTTCATACATATGATCGCGCCGCCTTCTCCAGTGTTCACGGAGAGGGCGGCGCGATCACAGGGCGCGTGCGGCGCGAATCAGTGCGCCGCTACGGGCTCCGGCGCGTTCTTCGGCTCCTCGTCGCCGGCCTCGGCGCTGTAGTCGGCGGGCCTGGTCTCGTCCGGGCCCTCGGGCGCCTTGACGGCGCGCAGCACCAGGGTGAGCGCCACCGCGACGATCAGGTTGAGCGCGAAGGCGGTCAGGCCGATGTAGCCGATCTCGCCGATGCCGGGGATCGCGGCCGCGTTGCCGCCGAAGTGCTTGGTGGCGGGGCTCGCGATGCCGTAGGCCTTCCAGGTGCCGTAGGCCATGCCGGCCGCCCAGCCGGCGAACAGTGCCCAGTGGTGGAACCAGCGGGTGAACAGGCCGCCGACGATCGCCACGAAGGTCTGCAGGATCCACAGGCCGCCGAGCAGCTGGAGGTTGATCGCGGCCTGCTTGTCCATGCCGAGCACGAAGACCAGCGCGCCGACCTTCACCAGCAGCGAGACCAGCTTGGCGATCCGGGTCTCGTCCGCCGGGGTGGCGGCGGGCTTCAGCCACTCCTTGTAGACGTTGCGGGTGAACAGGTTGGCCGCCGCGATCGACATGATGGCGGCCGGCACCAGCGCGCCGATCCCGATCGCCGCGAAGGCCACGCCGGTGAACCAGTCCGGGAACATGTCGGCGAACAGCTGCGGCACGGACAGCTGGGCGTTGAACTTCTTGTCGCCCTTGCCGACGCCCGCCGCGATGGCCATGAAGCCGAGCAGCGCCAGCAGGCCCAGCATCAGCGAGTACGCGGGCATGAGCGCCATGTTGCGGCGCACCGTGCCGCGGGACTTGGAGGCCAGCACGCCGGTCACCGAGTGCGGGTACATGAACAGCGCCATCGCCGAGCCCAGCGCCAGCGTCGCGTACGTCCACTGCTTGTCGCCCGGGAGGGTCAGCGAGCCGGCGGACTTGGGGGCGCTGAACTTGTGCGCGGCCGCGTCGAAGATGTGCCCGTAGCCGCCGAGCCGGATGGGGATGTAGATCACCGCGACGATGATCACGATGTAGATCAGGGCGTCCTTGACGAAGGCGATCAGCGCCGGGGCGCGCAGCCCGGAGGAGTAGGTGTACGCGGCCAGCACGCCGAAGGCGAGGAACAGCGGCAGGTCCTTGACGAACCAGTTGGCGTTCTCGCCGCCGCCGACGCCCAGCACGTCCAGCACCGCCTGGATGCCGACGAGTTGGAGCGCGATGTACGGCATGGTGGCCAGGATCCCGGTCAGCGCGACGACCAGGGAGAGCGGCCGCGAGCCGTACCGCCCGCGGACGAAGTCGGCCGGGGTGACGTACCCGTGCACCCGGGAGACCGACCAGAGCCGGGGCAGGAAGAGGAAGACCAGCGGGTAGGCGACGATCGTGTACGGCACCGCGAAGAAGCCCGCCGCACCGGTCGCGTAGACCGCCGCCGGGACGGCGACGAAGGTGTACGCGGTGTAGAGGTCGCCGCCGAGCAGGAACCAGGTGACCCAGGTCCCGAAGCTGCGGCCGCCCAGGCCCCACTCGTCCAGGTGCGCCGCGTCGTCCGCGCGGCGCCAGCGGGAGGCGAGGAATCCCATCACGGTGACCAGGGCGAAGAACAGCACGAAGACGGTGAGGGCCGTGACGTTGACGTGGCTCATCGCGCGCCACCGGCCTTCCGCGCCGCCTTGCGGGCCTTCTCGTCCCGGTTGATCAGCAGGTACGCGGCCACGGTGAACACCGCGGACACCGGCACCCAGAGCAGCTGGTACCAGTAGAAGAACGGCACCCCGCCGACGCCCGGGTCGGTCTTGTCGTACGAGGACACCCACAGCATCGCGACGATCGGTACGAGCAGGGCGAGCCCGGCCAGCACCCGTTCGGGGGTCACCGCGGGCACCTGGTCCCCGGGTGGCTCGGGCATGACAGGTTCGACGGTATCGGGATCAGACGGCATCTTCGGCTCCGCTCCGGAGGGTTCTCCCCGTCGGCGCCGCAGCCCGCGGGGCACCGCACGCCCCCGCGAACCCGCCGAGCAGCACCATCGGTGATCGACAGTCAGTACGGCTGCGCAATCTAGGGCATGGAGTGATCCATGTCACCGGGGTCGGCGCAACTTCCCGCCATCCGGACGGCTACCGGTCGTATTCGACCGGTACTGTCCCTCCCGTGACGCGAACGGGCACCGGCGCGCGCGGGTCGCGCGCGCCGGTGCCCGTGGTACGCGGGGGGAGTGCTCCGCCCTGAACTACTCCGCCCTGAACTACTCCGCCCCGAACTGCCTCGCCCGAACTGCCTCGTCCGAACTGCTCCGCCCGGATTACTCCGGGCGCTTGAGCCGGGTGATGAACTTGTAGCGGTCGCCGCGGTAGATCGAGCGGACCCACTCCACCGGGTCGCCGTCGGCGTCGAAGGAGTGCCGGGAGAGCTGGAGCATCGGCAGCCCGAGGTCGGAGCCGAGCAGGCCGGCCTCGCGCGGGTTGGCGAGGGTGGTCTCGATGGTCTCCTCGGCCTCGGCCACGGTGACCCCGTACACCTCGCGCAGCGCCGCGTACAGCGAGTTGTGCTTGGCGAGGTTGCGCCGCAGTGCGGGGAAGCGCTTGGCGGACAGGTGGGCGACCTCGATGGCCATCGGGTCGCCGTTGGCCAGCCGCAGGCGCTCGATCCGCAGCACCCGGCCGCCGGGCTTGATGTCGAGCAGCGGGGCGAGCCGGTCGTCGGCGGTGATGTAGCCGATCTCGATCAGCCGCGAGGCGGGCTCCAGGCCCTGGGCCCGCATGTCCTCGGTGTAGGAGGTGAGCTGGAGGGCCTGGGCGACCTTGGGCTTGGCGACGAAGGTGCCCTTGCCCTGGATGCGCTCCAGCCGGCCCTCGACGACCAGTTCCTGCAGCGCCTGGCGCACGGTGGTGCGGGAGGTGTCGAACTGGGCGGCCAGCGCGCGCTCGGGCGGGACCGGGGTGCCGGCGGGCTGGGTCTCGGTCAGCTGGAGCAGGTGGCGCTTGAGACCGTAGTACTTGGGGACGCGCGCGGTCGGGTCGGCGCCGGCCTGCGTCGGGAGGTTTTTCACCTCGGGGTCGTTGACCTGGGCGGTGGTTCCCCCGTCGCTGCTCATCGGACCTGTTCTCCCGCTTCTCGCGGGGCCTTTACGGGCCCCGCCACATAGTTAACGGGTGACATCGTTGCATGTATGGCTACGGAACGAATACCTCATCACGCGATGAACGATGTGCGGTGTCGGCTTGATAACGGGTGGTCCGGATCGGTCGAACAGCCGTTGACAGGCCCATTGGTCTAGGCCAAGCTCCAGGCATCTGGTCTACACCACTAGGCCGGACACTATGAATCCCCCCACCCGCTCGAAGGGGTCCGCGGCACCTTTCCCCCCGCTTTACGTGGGTCTGCCGCTGCCGCCCGACGGGGGTAACCCAGGCATCCCTCAGGAGGATGGCGTGAAGCGTCAGCTCATCGCGGCGGTCGGCGTCGCAGCAATGGTCGTCGGCCTGGCGGCCTGTGGCTCGGACGGCAAGAGCAAGGACAACGCCGGTTCGAACTCGTCGTCCGCGACGGGCGCCAAGAACTACAGCGGCAAGACGCTGAAGGTGTGGCTGATGACCGGCTCCGCCCCGAAGGGCTGGACCGACGCGGTCAAGAGCGAGTTCGAGACCGCCTACCCGGGCTCCAAGGTCGACTTCCAGATCCAGGAGTGGGACGGCATCGGTCAGAAGGTGACCGCCGCGCTGTCCGAGGGCTCGGTCGACGTCGTCGAGCTCGGCAACACCCAGACCTCCGGCTACGCCGCCTCGGGCGGCCTGCTCGACATCACCAAGGACAAGTCGGCCCTGGGCGGCGACGGTTGGAACGCCAACCAGAACGAGGCCGCCCAGCTGGACGGCAAGCAGTTCGCCGCCCCGTGGTGGGTCTCCAACCGCGTCGTCGCCTACAACAAGGATCTCTGGGCCAAGGCCCAGCTGACCGACGCGCCGAAGACCCTGGACGAGTTCTACGCCGACCTGGACAAGCTGAAGGCCACCGAGGGCGTCGTCGACCCGATCTACCTGCCGGGTCAGGAGTGGTACACCTACTTCGGTCTGCTCGCCGGTGAGGGCGGCAAGATCGCCAAGAAGGACGGCGACAAGTGGGTCGGCGGCCTGTCCTCGCCCGAGGCGCAGAAGGCCTTCGAGACCTACAAGAAGCTGCAGGGCTACTCGGCCACCGGTCCGAAGGACAAGGACGAGGCCACCCCGCAGCAGAAGGACGTCTTCGGCAAGGGCAACGTCGGCACCATGATCGCCCTCGGCTGGGAGCTCCCGGCGGAGAAGGACATGGCGAAGGACAAGATCGGCTTCTTCCCGCTCCCGGGCAAGACCGCTGACAAGCCCTCCGGCGTCTTCCTCGGCGGCTCGAACCTGGCGATCGGTGCGCAGAGCAAGAACACCGACATGGCCAAGGACTTCCTGAAGATCGCCCTCAACGACAAGAACGAGGGTGCGGTCGCCGCCGCCGGCAACATCCCGAACAAGGCCGCGCTGAACAGCCAGCTCACCGGCGACTTCGCGAAGGCCGCCCAGTCCGCCTCGGCGGTCGGCGCGGTCACCCCGATCACCCCGAACTGGGCGAGCGTCGAGGACAAGCCGAACCCGATCAAGGAGTTCCTGACCGCGGCCCTCCAGGGCGGCGACTACGCGGCCACCGCGAAGAAGTACGACGACGAGATCGCGAAGCGGCTCAACCAGAAGCAGTAGGCACCGAGCGGCGTGGGGAGGGCGGCGAGTTCGGACTTGATCGCGGCGGCGGTGGCCTTGCCATCGAGAATCTGGGCAGTCATGACCCCATTCTCCCGGATCGCGGCAAGCCGC
>NZ_JBFBNR010000045.1:0-60253 GCF_040687675.1 Kitasatospora sp. NPDC056731 | reverse complement strand
GGCGCTTCGTTCTTTCGTGTTTCCAGCTTACCAGATGTTTTCCGCTCCGTTTCCGGCGCTTCGTTCATCCAACTCGCTGGTGTCTTCTGCGGCTTTATGCCCCGTCCGACGTTTCAAACTCTAGCCGACCCCTGCTCCGAAAAGCGAATCAGCCGCAATCCAATAAAACGAGCACGCCGAATAGGAACCAAGCCGCGACAAGACGCGACCCAGCCCGAACCAGGAGGTGGTGTTTCAAGAGGATTGGCCGCCCCGGGACCGTCCGCGCCGATGCGTGTCCGGTGCTCCCTGCCGAGCGACTGGGAGACAGTACCCCCTATTCAGTGCTCGAAACAAACGCCCAGCCCGGGACCGCCCAGGTCTACCCCTGCGAGCCCCTGCGAGCCCCTTCGAGCCCCTGCCAGCCCCTCCCGACCCCTACCGACCCCTACCGACCCGCCACAACGCCCCGGTCGCGGCGTCAGGTCGCAGCACCGTTGGCAGCCGTCCGGGCGAGGCGCAGTTGTTCCTCCTCCACGATCAGCGCGGCCAGCGACTGCTCCGAGACGTCGACCGCTTCAGGAGTCGATTCGGCCACGTCGCTGCGGCGCGCGTAGTCGTCGAACAACTGGCTCTTCGCGCGAAGGATCTCCACCATCCGCTGGTCGACGCTGTCCACGGCCAGCAAGCGGTGCACCTGCACACGCCGGACCTGGCCCATGCGATGGGCTCTGGCTATCGCCTGGCTCTCCATGGTGGGCTTCACCTGGGGTTCACAGAGGATGACGACCGACGCCGCCTGGATGTTCAGTCCCACACCGCCGGCCTGGATCTGGCTCAGCAGCACCGCATGGCCCTGCACGGCGGCGAACTCGTCCACCACGTCCTGCCGTCGGACAGCGTCCAGGCCTCCGTCGATCGGGCCGAAAGCACGCTGGCCCAGGGCGTCCTGGACGACCCGCAGGACATCGCGGAAGTACGAGAAGACAACGACCTTCAACCCGTTCTCCGCAGCCTCCTCGACGACCTCCATCAGCCGCAGCAGCTTCGCCGACCCTTCCGGGTCCGCGTACGCGGCACGGCGCATGGCCATGAAGTTCCCCTCGGCGACCGCCGAGCGGTAGGCGACGAGATCGGACGCCGACAGTTCCTCCCATTCGTCGACATGAACGACGTCGGGGAGCTCCGTCAGGACGTCCCGCTGGTTGCGGCGCAGGTAGGCCGGTGCCACTGCCTTGCGAAACGACGTCGGCCCTGCGGCGGCCGAACTGCTGTGGATTCCGGGCAGAAGATCGGGCTGCAGATAGCGGACCAGGTTCCGGAACTCCTCCACCCGGTTCTCCATCGGGGTGCCGGTGAGGAACAGGACGCGGTCGACGCGGTCGGTCCATTCGGCCACCGCCTGCGAGCGCTTCGTGCTGTGGTTCTTGACGTAGTGGGCCTCGTCCACCACGACCATGCCGACCGTGACGTCCTCCGGGACCTCCAGGCGACGCAGTCCGTCGAAGGTCACGACGGCGACACCTCCGCTGCGGAGCCATTCGGTGCGCGCCGCTTCCCGCTCCTGGCCGTGGAATCGGAACGCCCTCAACGTGCTGCGCGACTCGATCTCCCTGATCCAGTTGATGAGGACGCTCGCCGGGCAGACGACGAGGAAGTGTGCGCTCCCGTGCGCCCGGAGATGCGCGAGCGCGGCAATCGCCTGGATCGTCTTCCCGAGGCCCATCTCATCGCCGATGATCACCCGCTTCTGGGCGAGGGCGAAGCGGGCACCGAACGCCTGGTAACCACGGAGCGGGACCGTGCACCGGGTGTCGTCCAGCGGCTCGGCCCGGACCCGGTCCGACAGGCTCTCCGGGAGGAAGCCCTCGGAGGCGGTGAGCCCGTCGGAGCCGGATCCGGCGAACTCGCCCAGGACGCCGTAGAACTCGGCCGAGCGGACTTCGAACTCCGCCCAGGCCTCGATGTCCGTGGCCAGTGGGCGGAGGAGGTCCACCGAGGCCTGGGCGAAGAGCATGGACGTTCCTCGGCCCTCCGTCTCCGCGAGCAGGGCGTCCAACCGGTCGACCGCGGCGAACGCCTCCTGTCGGCGCTGCCGCCCGGCGAACAGGCCTCTCACAACGCCCCGGGCCGGCTGGGCGGCGGCGATCAGGGCGGCGGTCTCGCCGGCGACACGCTCCGCCAGCTCCCTGGCCCGTCTCGCATCGGGCCCGGCGGCGACCAGCCGTTGGAGCGCGACGACCAGCGCGGTGCCGGCCACGTCCTGGTGATCGACGTCCAGCCGGATCGCCACGGCCTGCTCCGCTGCCCGGGCGATCTGCCCGGCGGCGGCGATGGCCTGGAGAGCGCTCTGGGCTCCGATTCCGGGCAGCAGTTGGAGCGTGTAGGGCGTGGCGTCCACCACCTGCCGCACGGTCCTGATCCCGGCGGCCTCCAACGCGCCGACGCGCAGACGCCCCTCGGTGACGTCCTTCAGCCGGGCCACCGGAATGCCGTCCAGTTCGTCGCGGACCAGCTGGCCCCGCAGACCGGCCGCGGCCTGGCGCACGTGCTCGACAGCACCCTGGTGATCGTCGACGACCGCGCGGGCGACCGCATGGAGCCGCTCCCCGTCCGCCAGCACGACCTTGGGCTTCCGGACGGCGCGCTGCCTCTCTCCCACCTACGGCTCCTGTCCCGACTCGACCCTGCGGCACCCTCTCCGGGCGTCCACATGATTCCATCCAGGCACCGCCGACCGCCCCGGATTCCGAACCACGACCCCGGCCGCCCACTGCCCCGGCAGAGCCCCGGGCCGGGTGCGGCCGTCTCGATCGACGGCGGGCACCCGGCCGTCGGCCCGCCGTCAGCCGACGGTCACAGCGCTGCTAGGGCCGTCTCCAGGTCGTCCAGGCCCAGGGAGCCCTGCCGCAGGGCCTTCATGTGCCAGCGCTTGAGGTCGAAGTCGGCGCCCAGCCGGCGGCGGGCCGCCTCGCGGCCGGCCAGCCAGGCGCGCTCGCCGAGTTTGTAGCCGATGGCCTGGCCGGGCCAGCCGAGGTAGCGGACGATCTCACTGTGCAGGTGGGCGGGCGCCAGACCGACGTAGTCGGCCATGAAGGCGGTGGCCAGCTCCGGGGTCCAGCGCTCGCCCGGGTGGAACGGGGAGCCCGCCGGAATGACGCTCTCCAGGTGCATGCCGAGGTCGACGATGACGCGGGCGACGCGCATCATCTGCTTGCCGAGGTAGCCGAGGCGGCGTCCGGGATCGGTGAGGAAGCCGAGCTCGTCCATCAGCCGCTCCGCGTACAGGGCCCAGCCCTCCACGTTGGCGCTGATCTTGCCGAGGGTGACCTGGTAGCGGGACAGCTGCTCCGCCGCCGCGGTCCAGGAGGCGAGCTGCAGATGGTGCCCGGGGACGCCCTCGTGGTACCAGGTGCTGACCAGTCGCCAGGTGCGGAACCGCTCCTGCGCGTCGCCGTTGGCCGGCGGGAGGAAGGTCCGGCCCGGGCGGGCGAAGTCGAGGCTCGGTCCGCTGTAGTACGGCGCGGCGGCGCTGCCGGCCGGGGCGATCCTGGTCTCGACCCGGCGCAGCGGGCCGGTGATGTCGAAGTGGCGCCCGTCGAGTGCCTCGATCGCGTCGTCCGTGATCTGCTGCAGCCAGCCGCGCATCCGCTCGGCGCCGTGCACGGTGTGTCCGTGCTCGTCCAGGTGGGCCCGGGCTTCCCGGACGGTGGCGCCGGGCAGCACCCGTTCGGCCTCTGTGCGCAGCTCGGCCCAGACCCGGTGGAACTCCTCCCAGGCCCAGTCGTAGGTCTCGTCCAGGTCCAGGTCGGCGCCGGTGTACCGGCGGGCCCCGAGCAGGTAGCGCTCGCGGCCGACGGCGTCCGGCGTGCCTTTCGCAGCGGACCGGTAGCTGTCGCGGAGCCAGTCCCGGAACGCGGCCACGGCGGCCGTCGCCTCGTTCGCGGCGGTGTCCAGTTCGGGGCGGAGCCGCTGCGGCGCGGGGGCGACGAACTCGGCGAACCAGCCGGGGCCCCCGGCCGTCTCGCCGGTCCACGCGGTGAGCTGCGCGCACAGCACGTCGGCCTGGCGGGGCGCGGCGAGCAGTTTGCGGGCGACGCCCTCCGCCAGCGTGGCCCGGTAACCGTCCAGCGCGGCGGGCAGGTTGCGCAGTCGGCCCAGGACCGGGGCCCAGTCGTCGTCGGTGGCGGTGGGCATCATCGTGAAGATGCCCCGGAGCTGGTGCACCGGTGTGTGCAGGTTCCGCACGGCGCGGAAGTTCTCGCCGGCCTCGTGCACCCGCACCTCGGCGTGGAGCCGCTCGCGCAGCAGCCGCGCGCACACGAGCTCCGCCGGATCCCCGTCGGGCCCGGCCTCGGGGACGGTCTCGGGGACGGCGTCCAGACGCGCCAGCGCCTCCCGCGCGAGCCGGACCGTCTCCTCGACGCCGTCCGGCGACAGGTCGGGCATCCGGTCGTCGCCCGGAGCCAGTCCCAGGGACGTGGAGGTGACGGGATCGTGTGCGGCGACCCGGGCCACGTAGTCGTCGGCGATCTGTCGTGGAGTCATCGTCAGCTCCTTCGGTCGGCGATCGGTCGCGGTACCAGGCGTAGGAGGCCTTCGGGGTGCGCCGCTGCGCCGCGAAGTCGCTACGCCGGAAAGCCGCTACGCCGCGAAGTCACTGCGCCGCGAAGTCGACGTGGACGATTCCGGAGCGCCGGCGGAAGCCCTCAGGCCGTCGAACACGTCGTGATTGTAGCCAGGGTCCGCCGGCCCGTCCCGGACGGCCGCCAAGTCCGCACCGCAGCAGACGGGTTGGGCCACGGCCGGGCGCGACGAGCCGGCCGCCCCCTCCGGCGCGCAGTGGCGCTGATCACAGCAGGTTTCGCGCAGTCGGCGAAATGCGGGGGCCACCCGGGTTGTTTGCACAGGCAACCAATTCCGCCCCGGCGCACACCACCGGCACCCCCGAGGGATCCCATGACCGTCACCGAGCCCGCAGCCTCCCGCGCGGCCGAAATCCTGTCCCGGCCCGTCACGCTCAACGGGCTGACCGTTCCCAACCGCATCGCGATGGCGCCGATGACGCGCAGGTTCTCCCCGGGCGGCGTGCCCGGCGAGGACGTGCGCTCGTACTACGCCCGCCGGGCCGCCGCGGGCGTCGGCCTGATCATCACCGAGGGGACGTACGTCGGCCACGAGTCCGCCGGCCAGAGTGACGACATCCCGCGCTTCCACGGCGAGGAGCAGCTGGCCGGGTGGGCCCGCGTCGCCGAGGACGTCCACGCGGCGGGCGGCACCATCGTGCCGCAGCTCTGGCACATCGGCATGGTGCGCCAGCAGGGCGACCCGCCGTTCGCCGACGCGCCCGCCGTCGGCCCGTCCGGGATCCGCCTGGACGGCACCGAGGGGACGGGCCGGGCGATGACCCGGACCGATCTGGACGCCGTCATCGGCGCGTTCGCCGAGGCCGCCGCGGCCGCCGAGCGGATCGGCTTCGACGGCGTCGAGCTGCACGGCGCCCACGGCTACCTGCTCGACCAGTTCCTGTGGGCGGGCACCAACCGCCGCACCGACGCCTACGGCGGCGACCCGGCGGCCCGGACGAAGTTCACGGCCGAGCTCGTCGCCGCGGTGCGAGCGGCCGTCTCCCCGGAATTCCCGGTGATCTTCCGCTACTCGCAGTGGAAGTCGGAGAACTACGAGGCCCGCCTCGCCGAGACCCCCCAGGAGCTGGAGGCGATCCTCACCCCGCTCGCCGAGGCCGGCGTCGACGCCTTCCACGCCTCGACCCGCCGCTACTGGGTCCCCGAGTTCGACGGCTCGGACCTCAACCTGGCCGGCTGGACCAAGAAGCTCACCGGCCGGCCCGCCATCACCGTCGGCTCGGTCGGCCTCGACGGCGACTTCGTCGGCGCCTTCAGGGGCGAGGGCTCCCCGGTCCAGGCCATCGACAACCTGCTCGACCGGCTGGAGCGCGACGAGTTCGACCTGGTCGCCGTCGGCCGCGCCCTCCTCCAGGACCCGCAGTGGGCCGCCAAGGTCCTCTCCGGCCGCCACGCCGACCTGCGCCCCTACGACGCCGACGCGCTCCGCACCCTCAGCTGACCACCAACCCCGAGGACCCGGCCGCGCGGCGAGCACGGCGGGGCCGGGTCCCTTCGGACTCCCGCAGGACCGCTCCGGCCGAACGAGGTGTCAACAAGCTTGCGTGAGCGGTGATTTCGGACGAAGTCGACACGGACGAGGCCGTGACGCCGGTGGTGGTCCTCGGCCTGCTGCCCCCACTGCCCTGCGCAGTGGCCCGTGCGGCCTTATGGTGAAGAAAACGCCCCCCGGATGAACCCCTGAGCAGCCTGCCGACGCACGGCGACGACTTCCCGGAGGAGCGCCGATCATCTTCCCGGAGGAGCGCTGACCATGAGTACCTATCGAGTGGCACAGGCGACCGCCCCGGGCGGTGCGCTCCACCCGGCCGAGCGAGAGGTGCCGCAGCCAGGACCCGGCCACGTGCGGATCGCCGTGGAGGCGTGCGGCGTCTGCCACTCCGACACACTCTTCGTGAACGCGGCGCTACCGGGTGTGTCGTTCCCCGTGGTGCCCGGACACGAGATCGCCGGGCACATCGAGGAGTTCGGCGAGGGCACTCGGGACCGTGGATGGCAGATCGGCGACCGGGTGGCGGTCGGCTGGTTCGGCGGCAGCTGCGGCCACTGCAAGCCGTGCCGCCAGGGCGACTTCATCGTGTGCCGGAACCTGAAGGTCCCGGGATGGACGTATGACGGAGGCTTCGCCGAGAAGGTGATCGCGCCCGCCGACGCACTGGCCCGGATCCCCGACGAACTGGCGGCGGGCGATGCCGGGCCGATGGCCTGCGCGGGCGTGACCACGTACAACGGGCTGCGGCGCAGCACCGCCCGGCCCGGCGATCTGGTCGCAGTGCTCGGGCTCGGCGGACTCGGGCACCTCGGGGTTCAGTACGCGGTCGCGATGGGATTCGAGACGGTGGCGATCGCCCGGGGAGCCGAGAAGGCCGGCTTCGCCGAGCAACTGGGCGCCCACCACTACGTCGACAGCACCGCCGGCACCCCGGTCGCCGAGGCGCTGCAGTCCTTCGGCGGTGCCAGGGCCGTGCTGGCCACTGCCGGGAACTCCGAGGCCATCGCGTCCACCCTGGACGGCCTGGCCCCGCGCGGGGAGCTGGTGGTGATCGGGGCGGACGCCGCTCCGATGGCGATCAGTCCGGCCGGACTGCTCATGGGTGCCAACGTCGTCCGGGGCCACCCCTCCGGCACCGCGCAGGATGTGGAGGACACGATGGCGTTCAGCGCCCTGCACGGCATCCGCCCGATGACCGAGACCGTGCCGCTGGACCACGCCGAGGAGGCGTACCAGAAGATGCTCGCCGGGAAAGCCCGCTTCCGGATGGTGCTCACCACCGGCTGACCCGGATCGACCACCACGGGCCTGCCCCGGCTACGCGGTCCCACCCGCGGGCCTCCCCCGGCTACTCGAGCATGGGCCAGGCCATCGAGGCGCTCGGCTGCAGCGACTGCTCGGCCCAGATGATCTTTCCCCAGGGGGTGTAGCGCACGCCCCAGCGCTCGGCGAGCCGGGCGACGAGGAACAGGCCGCGGCCACCCTCGTCCTCGGCGGCCGCGTAGCGCAGGTGCGGGGCGGTGCTGCTGGTGTCGGCGACCTCGCAGATCAGCGTGCGGTCGTACAGCAGCCGCACCTTGATCGGTTCGGTCCCGTGGCGAATGGCATTGGTCACCAGCTCGCTGAGCACCAGTTCGGTGACGAACACGGCCTCCTCAAGGCCCCACTCGGTGAGCTGTCGGGTCGCCTCGGCCCTCGCCCGGCCCACGGCCTCGGGGGTCGCGGTCACTTCCCACTCGCTGGTCCGATCGGGTGCCAGCACCCGGGTGCGGGCGACGAGCAGGGCGATGTCGTCGGTCTGGCGGACGGGCAGCAGGGCGTCGAGCACGGCGTCGCAGACCTCCTGGGGCGACCGGTCGGCGCGGCCCAGGGTGGCGGTGAGGACGTCCAGGCCGACACCGATGTCGCGGGTGCGGTCCTCGATGAGGCCGTCGGTGTAGAGGACCAGGTTGCTGCCCTGTGGCACCCGTACCTCCGTGGCCTCGAAGGGCATCCCGCCCAGGCCGAGCGGCGGACCGGCGGGAAGGCTGAGGACCTCCACCGTGCCGTCCGGGTGGACGAGGGCGGGCGGCGGGTGGCCCGCCCGGGCCAGGGCGCAGGTGGCGGTGGTGGGGTCGTAGATGGCGTAGAGGCAGGTGGCGCCGGTGATCGCGAGCTCGTCCTCGGCTGCCGCCGTCTCCTGGTCGATGTGGGCGACCAGTTCGTCCAGGTGCCCGAGGAGCTCGTCCGGCGGCAGGTCGAGGGTGGAGAAGTTCTGGACCGCGGTGCGCAGGCGGCCCATGGTCGCGGCCGCGTGCAGGCCGTGGCCGACCACGTCCCCGACGACGAGCGCGACCCGGGTGCCCGACAGCGGGATGACGTCGAACCAGTCGCCGCCGACCCCCGCCTGGGCGGGGAGGTAGCGGTAGGCGATGTCGAGGGCGCTCTGCTCGGGCAGCGCGCGCGGCAACAGGCTGTGCTGAAGGGTGACGGCCATCATGTGCTCGCGCGTGTAGCGGCGGGCGTTGTCGATGGACACGGCGGCCCGGGCCGCCAGCTCCTCGGCCAGGGACAGGTCCTCCTCCTCGAAGGGACCTCTGTCACGGCTGCGCCAGAAGCAGGCGATGCCCATCAGCACACCCCGCGCCGACAGCGGAACGGCGATCAGCGATGCCAGGCCGAACTCCAGCACCGCCTGCGTACGCTCGGTGTCCTGCATGCGCCAGCCGGCGTCGGTCGCCAGCTCGGTGACCAGCGTGGGACGCCCCCCGACGAAACCCGCCGCCTGCGGGGTGCCCCGGTCCCACCTGACCAGTTCCCCTCGGGGGTACAGCGGCGAATCGTCCCGGGCGCCCGCGACCGCCACCCGCCGCAGCTCCACCGGGGCATCGACCACCAGGACCCGTGGTTCCTCGCCGTCCAGGACCGCCTCGGCGAGGTCGACAGTGGCGTAGTCGCAGAATTCGTGGGCGGCCGTCCGGACGAGCTCCTCCGCGGTGCGCCGGACGTCCAGGGTCGTGCCGATGGCCAGGCTCGCTTCGTACAGCAGCCTGAGCCGGCTGCGGGCGACCTCCGCCCTCCCCGCGAGGGCGCGCAGCTCGGTGGAGTCGCGCAGGGTGGTGACGCTGCCCGACGGGCCTCCCCCGCTGTCGGTGGGGCGGCTGTTGACGGCCAGCAGGCGGTCTCCGACGGGGAGCACCTCGTCGGTGACCGCACGGTCGGAGAGCAGCAGTTCGGCCGTGCGGGGGGCGAGGCCGAGGTCGGCGACGGTGCACCCCTCCACGTCGGGCGGCAGGTCGAGCAGGCGGCGCGCCTCGTCGTTGGCGAGCAGGACCCGGCCGTCGCCGCTGACGATGGCCACGCCCTCGCGCACCGCGTGCAGCACCGCGTCGTGGTGCTCGTACATCCGGGTCATCTCTTCCGGCCCCAGGCCGCGCGTCTGCCGCAGCAGACGCCTGCCCACCAGCGCCGTGCCGGCCGTGGCCAGGCCCAGCGCCAAGGCGCCGACGCCCAGGACGACCGGCAGCTGGCGGTTGAACGCGCTGCTCACGTTGGAGACCTTCATCCCGGACGAGACGATGCCCACGACCGCCCCGTGGGAGTCCTCCACCGGGACGACCACCTGGTACTCGGAGCCGAGTGGGCCGTTCACGTCCTCGATGGTGACCTGTCCGTGCAGCGACGGCCCGATGGTGCCGATGAACATCTTGCCGATCAGCTCCGGATCGGGGTGGGTGTAGCGGATGCCGTTGCGGTCGGTCACCACGATGAAGTCGACCCCGGCAGCCGTGCGGGCCGCTTCGGTCAGCGGCTGGAGCACCGCGCTGGGGTCGGGGCCCTGCATCGTCGCCACCAGACCGGGACCGTGGGCGAACGCCTGGGCCGCGGCGAGCGTGCGGCCGTGCGCCGCTTCGAACCGGTCGCTGCGGGACTGGACCAGCAGCACGACGACGGCCGTCACCACGAGCAACAGCACGATCAGCACCTGCAGGACGAACATCTGACCGGCGACACTCCGGATGCTCATCACCGACCACAGGCGATGCGCCGACTGCTCCCGCGGGGCTGAGCGTGGGTGTCGCCGCTCACGACGGCTACCCGATCGACGCAGGGGCAGCCAGGAGGAGCGGCCCGTGTCTCTGGCCATACACCCATGATCCACCGCACCCCGGTCACGAGCGGGCCACACTACGCTGATGGGGGCGAAGCGCAGGTGGCAGCGTGTCCCACCGCAGCACCGAACGGCTCACCCGCCCCGCGGCCGGCCGCCCCTCACCGTTCATCTCCTCTCCTCTCCTCCACGGCCGAACAGTCCTCGGCGCGGATGTCAGGCAGGGGACGGGGAGGTGTGGAACTGGCGGGTGAGGTAGTTGGACCAGGTCTGGTGGAAGGTGGTGGCGAGTCGGGAGTGGGGGGCGATGAGGTCGAAGGCGTGGTAGGCGCCGGGGTAGAGGTGGAATTCGACCGGGACGCCGTGGGCCCGCAGGCGGGTGGCGTAGTCGAGGTTCTCGTCGCGGAAGCAGTCGAGGTCGCCGACGGTGATGAAGGTGGGTGGCAGGGCGCTGAGGTCGGTGGTGCGGGAGGGGGCGGAGTAGGGGCAGACGTCGTCGGTGCCGGCGCGGTCGCCCAGGATCGCCTGCCAGGCGAGGAGGTTGGTCGAGCGGTCCCAGATGCCGATGTCGGTGATCTCGTGGCTCGATGCGGTGCGGTTGCGGTCGTCGAGCATCGGATACGTGAGGGATTGGAACAGGGGTGTCACGCCGCCGCGGTCGCGGATCAGGAGGGTCGTGGCCGCCGCGACGCCTCCGCCGCCGCTCTGGCCCGCGATGCCGATGCGGGTGCCGTCCAGGCCCAGCGCGTCCGCCTCGCGGCCGAGCCACTGGTAGGCGGTGAAGCCGTCCTCGGCGGCACCGGGAGCGGGTGTCTCGGGGGCGAGCCGGTAGTCGACCACGGCGACGGCGCAACCGAGGCTCGCGCCCAGCCGGGTGAGCCACGGGTCGTCCTGGGCGGCGAAGCCGAGGACCTGTCCGCCGCCGTGGAACCAGAGCAGGACCGGCAGAGGTCCGGGCGCTTCGGTGGGGCGCAGAAGGCGGATCGGTACGTCGGGGCCGTCCGTTCGGCGCGCGAGGTGCGTCTCGATGGTGACCGACGGATCGCCGGGCTGGGCGTCGGCGGCGGCCTCGGCCTGGGCGCGGAACGCCGCGCGGGTTGCGGCGAGGTCTGTCAGGTCGAACGCGCCGTTGGGGGTCATGGGGACCGCGTCGAGGGCCAGGCTCAGTTCCTGGTCCATCAGTTGACGGGATGCGGGCATGGCCGTTCCTGCTTTCGGGGGGAGGTGTTTCGAGGGGGTCGGGGGGAGACGCTTCAGGGGCGGAACGAGTCGATGACGACCACGCCGGTGGGTCCGTACGTCTCCAGGGACTCCAGGACCTCGCTCGCCTCGTGGAGGCCGACGGTGCGCGAGACGATGCGGCCGGGGTCGAGGCGGCCGGCGGCGATCATGTTCAGCATCGTGCCGAAGCGCTGGCCCTGCATGCCGAAGGCGCTCAGGAACTCCAGCTCCTTGACCATCATGACGTCGACCGGCAGCGCGACGTCCCCCTGTTCCGCGGCGGTGGTGTGTCCGAGCTGGAGGTGGCGGCCGCGGGTGCGCAGGGAGAGGACGGAGTTGCGGCAGGCGGCGGCGATGCCCACGGCGTCGACCGACACGTGGGCACCGCCACCGGTGAGGGTCTTCACCGCTTCGGCGGGGTCATCGGTCGCCGCGTTGACGGTGTGGACGGCGCCGAGCGCGCGGGCGGCGTCCAGCTTGTCGTCCGTGATGTCGATCGCGATGACGTTGGCGCCCGTCGCCGCGGCGATCTCGACCGTCGACAGTCCCATGCCGCCCCCGGCGCCGTACACCGCGACCCATTCGCCGCCGCGGACCTTCGCCTGGTCGACGACGCCGTGGAAGGCGGTCATGTAGCGGCAGGCCAGCGCGGCGACGTCCACGAAGCCGACACCCTCCGGCACTTCGACCAGGTTGACGTCGGCGAAGCGGACCATGACGTACTCGGCGAAGGCGCCCCAGTACGACACCCCGGGTACGAGCGAGTCCACGTGCTCGCAGACGTGCTGATTGCCGCTGCGGCACATCTCGCACGCGCCCTCGCCGGGGTTCATCGGGAAGATGACGCGGTCGCCCTCCTTCCACCCCCGCACCTCGCGGCCGACCTCCACGACGGTGCCGGCGAACTCGTGGCCGAGGACGAACGGGGCCTCGACACGCGGCCCGCCCGTCCAGAACTCCCCGGCCCACAGGGCCCAGTCGGTCCGGCAGATCCCGTTCGCCCCGACGCGCACGATCGCGCCGTCCGGCGGGCAGGAGGGATCGGGCACCTCGCGGATGACGAGCGGCTTGTGGAGTTCCTCGATGACTGCGGCGCGCATGGCGCGGCCTCCTCGTGCTTGGAGTCGACGGGAGCGGGGAGCAACCGCCTGAAGTCCACCGGTTCAAGTGGTGGACTTGGAAGCTAGCCGCTTGCCCGGAATCATGTCAACCGCATAAAGTGGTGGACATGGACGACAGGGACGACAGGGACGACAGCCGCGAGGGGCGCCAGCGCGCCAAGGCCGACTTCCGCTTCGACGACGCGCGACTGTGCTTCGCCTTCGCCGGCACCCTGGCCGACCGCGGCGCGGACACGCCCTTCGAACGGCTGGCCCGGCCCGAGGACTTGAGCCGCTGGGCCGTCGAAAGCAACTGCACGACAGCGGCGCCGCCCTGCACCGAGGCCGACCTCGGCCGCGCCAGGCAACTGCGTGAGGCGATCCAGCGGACCGGCCGCGCCCTGGCGGACGCCACGCCGCCCTCGCCCGAGGACATCGCGCTCGTCAACCGCGCCGCCGCCGAGCCCCCCTCGACACCCGAACTCGCCCCCGACGCGACCACCGTGCGCTGGCACGGCGACGCGCTCGCGGCAGTGCTCTCGATGGTCGCCCGGGATCTGATCGCCCTCTGCGCATCGGAGCACCGCACCCGCGTCCGCATCTGCGGGAACCCCGACTGCGGCGCCCCCTTCGTCGACACCTCCCGCGCGGGCGCCCGCCGCTGGTGCTCGATGAAGACCTGCGGCGCCCTCGTCAAAAAACGCGCCTACCGGGCCAGGCAACAGACACCCACCGACGGCGCCCGGTAGCGCATCGCCGCGCGCGGCGAAATCGGCACCTACTCCTACCAGGTCCACGGAGCAGGCTGCCTCTTCATCAGCGACAACGGCACCGAGATCGACGTGGACTTCGCAGCCGACGGCAGGGAGATCTTCGATCTCTGGCGGCTGCGCCGCTATGGCCGGAGTTTGCCCGCGCCTCACGACCCCACGGAGCAGGACCTGCGGTCCGCAGTGGAGTCACTGAAGCCACCGCTGGTCGAGGTGCGGCCAGGGTGGTTCAGCGTGGCCGAGGTCAAGACTTCAGCGTGAGACCGGCGCGGTCGACGACGAGCCCGCCATTCAGCGACTGATCACGAGGTCGTAGGTCGCGGGGCCACGAACCCCCGTGCTCGCGATTGCTTCGGATTCCTGGGGTATCGCTCTCACTACTGGCTCGTTCTGAGTAGGTGTTCGGGCCGCGGTACACGCGGACGGATCATGCGGCCGACCGCGCTGACGTCGAGAGTCAGGAGGGCCCGGTCTCTTCTGCCCCCGCCATCCCGCTCGCCTCTGCGATTCCCTCGACCGTCGCGCGGTCGCTCGCCCGCCGGCCCTCAGCGGCGTCAAGCCGGTCGCGCATTTCCCGCAGTCGGGCCGGGTCGGAGGCGACCTCCAGCGGTACGAGCGACATGACCTCCTTGGCCCACTCCCCGTCGCCGAGGTCGGCCACCACACGGTCGGCGCGGTCCTCGTGCCCGGGTGTCAGGGCACCGATGAGGCCGAGGAGAACGAGCAGTTCGCGCTGCACCGCAGGTGTGAACAGCTCCCGCTCCTCGTCGTCCAGCTTCATCGCGATCCGCCCACCGCCGAGCTCGGCATAGCCGCGCAGGACGTCCATCAGAAGCTTGAACTGCCGCTCGGGCATCAGGACCTGGAGCGACTCGACGTAGAGCTTCAGTCGCAGCGCCGGCAGTTCCGAGGGGTTCGCATCGCCGTCCTCGTGCTCGCTGTCCGCCATCAGGGCCCTCCCTGGTGTGTCGGTCGACCGGAATCCTCACCATTCGTAGTCACCCGATGGCACGGGTGGTGAGGACAAGCGACGGCGCCCGGAGGCGGGCGGAGTTCCCATTGCCGTCAAGGATCAGACGATACTCGGAGCCGGGACGGGCGCGATCGACGGGCCGGGGGCCGCCGCGGCCCCCGGCCGAACCGCTGGCGAAGACCGTCCGACCTATCGGACACCCTGTCATCACCGCCGAGCGCGGGGTACTCGGCTACGGGTTCGCATTTCGCCAGTCGCTTCCTTCCCAGTCGCGATCCTGACTCGCACCCCTCGCGCAGCTCGCAACTAACGTCCAAATTTCACCTGGTGACTGGCAATCAGGTCGCGGTACCAGGTGTAGGAGGCCTTCGGGGTGCGCTTCTGCGTCGCGAAGTCGACGTGGATGAGGCCGAAGCGCTGGTGGTAGCCCTCGGCCCATTCGTAGTTGTCGAGGAGGGACCAGGTGTAGTAGCCGCGGATGTCGAGGCCTTCGGCGGTGGCGGCGGCGAGGGCATCGAGGTGGGCGGACATGAAGTCGATGCGGGGTTGGTCGGGGGTGGTGGACTCGGTGACGGAGCAGCCGTTCTCGGTGATGGTGATGGGTGGGAGGGCTTTGCCGTAGGTGTCGCGGAGGTGAAGAAGGAGGGTGGTGAGGGCGTCGGGGACGACGGGCCAGCCGAAGGCGGTGTGGGGGACGTCGGGGATGTCGACGAGGGTGAAGGGGAGGCCCGGTTCGGTGGGGGCGGCGATGCGGGTGGGGTTGTAGAAGTTGAGGCCGAGGCCGTCGAGGCCGGGGGTGTGGATGAGGTCGGTGTCGCCGGGGTGGAGGGCGCCGTAGAGGTCGTCGGGGACGCCCAGGGCGGAGAGGTCGGGGTAGCGGCCGAGGAGGACGGGGTCGGTGAACAGGCGGTTGTGCAGGGCGTCGTAGGCCTGGGCGGCGGCGAGGTCGGCGTCGGAGGAGGTGGCCGGCTCGACGGGGGTGAGGTTGTTGGAGAGCATCACCTCCAGGCCGCGGTCGTGGAGCAGGGACGCGGCCAGGCCGTGGGCGAGGAGTTGGTGGTGGGCGGCCGGGAGGGCCTCCAGCATCAGGGTGCGGCCGGGGGCGTGGGTGCCGAGGGCGTAGCCGAAGACGGTGTGGACGAAGGGCTCGTTGAGGGTGATCCAGGCGGGGACGCGGTCGCCGAGGCGGTCGGCCATGACGGTGGCGTACTCGGCGAAGCGGTACGCGGTGTCGCGGTTCAGCCAGCCGCCGTTGTCTTCCAGGCCTTGCGGGAGGTCCCAGTGGAAGAGGGTGGGGAGCGGGGTGATGCCCGACTCCAACAACGCGTCCACCAGGCGGTCGTAGAAGGCGAGTCCGGCGGGGTTGACGGTGCCCGCGCCGGTGGGGAGCACGCGGGGCCAGGAGATGGAGAAGCGGTAGCCGTCCAGCCCGAGGTCCTTCATCAGCGCGATGTCCTCGGGGTACCGGTGGTAGTGGTCGCAGGCCACCGCGCCCGTGTGGCCGTCGCGGACGGCGCCGGGGCGGGCGGCGAAGGTGTCCCAGACGGAGGGCCCGCGGCCGTCCTCCGCCACCGCCCCCTCGATCTGGTAGGCGGCGGTGGCGGCGCCCCAGCGGAACCCCGTCGGCAGGTCGTAGCGGTCCGGCATGACTGCCTCCTGACGTGAACGTGAGGGGAACTCATGTTACTGGCGCGACACCGAAACGCCAGGGGCAACCGGCCACCACCACAAGGGAACAGCCGCCACCCGCACGCCCCGACCGTCCGCGCGCCATCCCACCGGGCCCCGTCCGGTGGCCGACCGCCGGGGAGGGGGGTTGCATGGGGTGACCGGGCCCCAGCGATTCGGGAGGCTACCGTGTACGAGATGTGGGCCGAGCACGACCCGGCGGTGTCACCGCCGGCCGTGGTGTGGCACGTGGTGACGAAGAACGACTCGTCGACGTCCCTGTGCGGACGCTTCCTCGAACCCGCCCAGCGCGTCGCGCCGGCTGCGGGCGTCGAGGAGTCGGCGGGCCCGGACCGTTACTGCGATCCATGCCTGATCACCGTTCGCGAGGCGATGGCCGCGGCCGCCCGGTGACCGAAGCCGTCAGGTCGCCCTGGGATCCACCTGAAGACGGGCCCCAGGTCTGTCCGACCGATCTTGGCGGGACAGGACCTGGGCGTTCGAGGGCCGCGTCGACGGCAACGGCGTGAACAGGAGCGCGGGAGCGGGAGGTTGGGCGGTTCCGGCCGGCCAGGCCGGTCAGTACGGCCCGGCCAGTGCGGCCACCCCCGGGAAGCGGGCGATCGCCTGGCCGGCGGTCGGCGGGTGGGCGCGCCGGGGTCGCAGTGCGCCGAGGGCCACCGCGGGTCTGGCCAGCCGGGCGGGTCTGGCGGCGAGGGAGAACACCTCGAAGTAGGCGGCCGAGACGGCGGGGTCGGTGAGGGCCGCGCCCAGCACCCGGCGGGTGTACCAGCGGGTGAACACCGCGGCGGGCCCGGCGGCGGTGGCGGGGTGGCTCGACAGCGCGTCCGGGAAGCCCTCGTCCTGGTCCTTGGCCATGTCCCAGGGCGTGTCGACGACCCTGGCGATCCGCCGTTGGATCAGTGCGCTCACCCCCGGGTGCAGGCCTTCGCTGTCGACGGCGGCGCGGATGGCGGCGGCGCACTGGGCGGCGACCGTCATGCCGTGCCCGTACACCGGGTTCAGCGCCGCCACCGCGTCGCCGGTGGCGGCGAACCCGGCCAACTGGCCGCCCTCGTAGCATTCGTAGCGGCGCCGGCGGTTCAGCGTCCCGTGGCAGGTGCGGATCGGGCCGAGCGGGCGGGCGGCGCGGGCGAGGTCGTGGACGACCGGGTGGTCCAGCGCCTTCAGGAAGTCGTGGAACTCCCGCTCGCCCCGGGCGGGTTCGCCGCCACGGGTGCCGGAGAGCGTGACGATCCAGCGCCCGTCCTCGATCGGGATGATGGTGGCGCCCCGACCGGGCCGGCCGCGCCCCGGGACGGGCACGATGCTCACCACCGGGAAGCCCTCGTTTCCGCCCGGCGTCTCGAACACCCGGGCGGCGTAGGCGAGTCCGGCGTCCACCGTCTCCTCGCACAGTCCCTCGACCCCCAGGGCGCGCAGCCACTCCGGGGCGCGGGAGCGGCGGCCGGTCGCGTCGACGACCAGGTCGGCCCGCAGGGTCTCCCGCGATCCGTCCGGGTTCTCGATGTGGACCCCGACGATCCGGCCCGGGCCGCCCACCAGGCCGAGGACGGAGGTGCGTTCGCGGACCGTCACGTTCGCCTGCTCGCGCAGCCGCCGCCGGACGACGTGGTCGAGCAGGTGCCGGCTGCACGCGATCAGGTAGGCCGGCGAGTCGAAGCCCTGGAGCCAGCCCGGCCCGAGGCGCATCAGCAGGCCGGCGGGGATCGAGCGGTAGTGGGCGCCGGCGGCGAGCAGGGCGTCGAGCGTTCCGGGCAGGACCTCCTCGACGGCGTCCGCGCCGCCGCCGAGCAGGATGTGGCTGAACTCGCCCTGCGGCAGGCCCCGGCGCGGGCCGGGCAGGACGGGCAGGACGTCCTGTTCGAGAACGGTGACGCTCCGGGCGTGCGGCGCCAGGGCGGCGGCCGCCAGCGTGCCGGCCAGGCCGCCGCCGAGGACGAGGGCCGTGCTCACCCGGCGGCCCCGGTGCGGACGAGGCCGTCACGGCGGGTCGCGCGCATCCATACCGGGCCGGGGCGCAGCGTGGCGAGCGGCATCTCGCGGACGGTCCGGCCGGGGACGTGCTCCAGGTGCCAGGCCCGCATGATCGTGGCGAGCAGCAGGACGGACTCGGTCATGCCGAACTGCTCGCCGACGCAGCGGCGCGGTCCCGCGCCGAAGCCGATGAACGGGCCGCGCTGCGGGTGGACGCCCACCCACCGCTCGGGGTCGAAGCGGTCGGGCTCGGGGAACAGGGCGGGCTGGCGGTGGAGCAGGTAGGGGCTGTAGATGACCGAGGTGCCCTCGGGCAGGCGGTGCGCGCCGAGTTCGGTGTCGGTGCTGGTGACGCGGGTGAGCAGCCAGCCCGGGGAGTACAGCCGGACGGCCTCGCGGACGACCCGGGTGGTGAGTTCCAGCCCGTCCACGCTCGGCGACGTGCCGGCCGCCGTGGTGGCGCCGGCCTCGGCCCTGTCCACTCCGAGCGCGTCAGCCTCGGGCGCGTTCGCCCCGGGCACGTTCACCCCGACCGCGTCCACGCGGGCCGCGTCCACCTCGGCCCGGACCCGATCGGCGATGTCCGGGTGCTGGGCGAGCAGGTGCAGGGCCCACACGGTGGAGTTGGCGATGGTGTCGAAGCCGGCGGCGAAGATCGTCATCACCTGGTCGGTGACCTCCGCGTTGGAGAGCGCCTGCCCGCCCGCGTCGGCGGCCACCAGCGTCGACACCAGGTCGCCCCGGTCCTCCGGATCCGCGCGGTAGGCGGTGACGACCTCGTCGACCAGGCGCACCAGCCGGGTGCGGGCGGCGTCGTAGCGGCGGTTGGCCGGCAGCGGGATCCGGTTGAGCCGGTGGGGCAGCAGCATGCGCCGGTAGGAGCCGCCGATCAGCAGCACGAAGTCGTCGACGGTCTCCTGGAGGCCGGTGAACGGCAGCCGGGTGAACAGGGTCGAGACCAGGCTGCGCCCGGCGGCCAGGCTCAACTCGGCGGTGATGTCGACCTCCTGCCCATCGTTCCAGGACCCGGCCAGCCGTCGGGCTTCCCGGGCCATCACCTCGGTGTACCGCGCGATCCGGTCGGCGCGGAAGGCGGGCTGGACGTAGCGGCGCTGGCGGCGGTGGTCGGCGTGGGGGCAGGTCACCAGGCCGTTGCCGGCGAAGTCGCGGACCCGTTCGAACAGGAACCCGCCCTTGTCGAAGACCCGGTCCTCGCGCAGGACGTGCCGGGTCAGCTCCAGGTCGCAGACCACCACCGCGGAGACCGGCCCCAGTCTGATCTGGACGAGGCCGCCGTACCGGGGCAGGGAACGCAGGAACGCCAGCGGGTCGCGCAGGAACGGCACCAGGTGCCCGAGCAGCGGCAGGCCGCCGGGCGGACGGGGGATCATCGCGGTGACTCCGTACGGTAGCGGGCGGCCGTCGCCGTCCAGTGGATGAGCGCGCGGGTGAAGCGGACCAGCCCGAGGGCGAAGGCCCGGACCTCGCCGGGCGACGACGGGTCGCGGGCGATGCCGTCCGCCAGGAACTCCAGCGTCGTCGACTCGGCCTCGCACAGCGCCCCGAGCCGGGCCGACGCCTCTTGGGGGGCCAGGCCCTCGTGGACGGTGAACGAGCGCAGCAGGTTCTTGCCGTTCCCGGCGGCGGACTCCCCCTCGGCGGAGTAGAGGTCGTTGACCCAGCAGACGACGTGGTTGAAGCGCATCAGCAGGTCCGCCACTCTCGGGTGCCGGAACACCTCGTCGGCGAGGTCCAGGCCGTGGGCGAGTTCGATCCACCCCGCCGCGCACGACACGGCGCCGTCCTGGTCCCGTCGGCGCAGGTACTCGGGGACCGTCTGCACGGCGCCGGCCGGGGCGGCGGCCCCGAGGTCGTGGAAAGGGGTGTCGCGGAAGGGCGCGTCGCGGAAGGCGGCGTCGCGGAAGGGCGCTTCGCGGAGCGAGGCCTCGTCGAGGTAGCCGAGCGAGGTGTCCAGGTACGCGCGGAAGTACGCCGCGTAGCGCGCCCGCCACTGCGGCGGCGTCAGCTCGACCGTCTCCCGCCACAGCACCGCGAACGCCTCGACGAGTGCGTCGCCGGGCGGCTCGACGCCATCCCAGCCGCCGTCCGAGGCACCATCCGAGCCACCGCCCGGAACGCCGTCCAGAAGACCACCCAGAACGCCATCCGAACCGCCGCCCGAACCACCGTCCAGGACGTCCGTGAGCGCCCGGACGGTCCGCCGGGCCGCCGTGACGGGCCGGCCGATCCACTGGTCGTCGAAGCGGTCGTCGAGGATCCAGGTGAGCACCAGCCACTTCGCCGCCGCGACCAGCCGCGGCCCCCGGGGGACGTCGCCCCACGCCTCCGCCACCAGGTCCAGGTGGCCCTGCGCCAGGAACCCTTGGACGTCACCGCCGAGCACCCCGCTCGCCACCAGCCACGCCCCGACGTCGCGGCGGAGGGCGCCGGCCTCGCCGTGGGGCGCCGGTCTGGCGACTCCCGCGAGGAGGTCCGGGCCTCCGGGGTGCTCGGCGGCGAGGCCACACATGCCGCGGTACGACGAAACGCCCATGCCCGTGCTCCCCCTCGCTCACCACCTCCGACCGGCCGGTCGGAGAAGGACCAGTCTGGCCAGCCACCGCGACTGTTCAAAGCGCAACCATCGCTTTTCCCCCGCACGAGTGATCGCGCCGTCACCACGTCGACACGGACCGTGACTGTTCCTCGCGTGCCGCCCGGCCCCTCCCGACGCGCCCCACCCGTCGGCGGCCAGGCTCTCGCCGGGCGTCCGATATCCGGTTGGGACATGGCGCCGGGGTCGCTACGGTGGCGGGATGGCGACTCAGGTGATTGTGCTGAACGGTGGTTCCAGCTCGGGCAAGTCCGGGATCGCCCGGTGTCTTCAGGCGGTGCTGCCGGAGCCCTGGCTGACGGTCGGGGTCGACACGCTGATCGAGGCGATGCCCGCGTCCCTGCACGATACGGACGGGGGCATCGGTTTCGCGGCCGACGGCGGGGTGAGCGTCGGGTCGAAGTTCCAGGCCTTGCAGGCGGCGTGGATCGCGGGGGTCGCGACCATGGCGGGGGCGGGCGCGCGGGTGATCGTCGACGAGGTCTTCCTCGGCCGGGCGGAGTCCCAACTCCGGTGGGAGAAGGCGCTCGTGGGACTGGAGGTGCTGTGGGTCGGGGTCCGCTGCGAGGTGGCGGTGGCCACCGGCCGGGAGCTCGCCCGGGGGAACCGGATCCTGGGGATGGCCGCTTCGCAGGCGGAGCTGGTCCACCAGGGCGTGCGCTACGACCTGGAGGTGGACACCTCGCGCACCGAGTCGCTGGAGTGCGCGCGGAGGATTGCCGCCCACCTCGGAGGCGACGCCGCCGGATCCGCCCCCGTCGGCGGGTGACCCGGGGCCGGGCCCTGGGCCTGGCCGACGCAGACTCGGCGTCGGTCAGGCTCAGGGCTGAGACTCGGGCCTGATGTCAGGAGTTCTCCCGGTGCCGCCACCGCACCGGGTCGGCGGCGCCCGGCACCGACGCATCGGCTCCCGGCGCCCCGGCCCGCGCCAGCGGCCGGTAGTCGGCGCACGACAGCACGAGCAACTCGTTGTCGCCGGGCTGGAATTCGTAGTCCACCCGCTCCACGTGGCTCGGGATCCCGAGGGCGTCCAGGTGGTGGCGCAGCCCGTCCAGCTCCCCGTAGCGGACGCCGGTGTCGTACACCATGACCGGGAAGAGCCGGACTTCGCGGCGGGCGATCCGGGCGAGTTCCAGGAGGGCCGCCAGGTGGAAGTCCCCGTCCAGCCGGTTGCCGTAGGAGAAGAGCAGGTGCGAGCTGAGCACCAGGTCGAAGGAGTCGTCGGCGAACGGGAGTTCGGGCAGTGAGCCGGCGACGTAGCGGTCCGGGCGGGCGGCGATGTCGGCCCGGAAGTCGCGGGCGCTGTCGATCCGCAGGCGGGTGAGACTGTCCGGGTCGCCGTGCCACGTCCAGACGAAGTCCGAGGCGTTCTCGACCAGTTGGTCGCGCTTGTGCCGGGTCTCCCGTTCGACGAGGGCGCCGAGGTCCTCCCGGTGGTGGGCGTACTCGCGGTCGACGGCCACCGCGTCGACGCCGCGCCGGCCGGCCTCGGCCGTGAAGGCGGCCGCGCCGCCCGGGCAGTCCAGGATGCGCCGGCCGGGGGCGAGGTCGCCGTCGGTGAGCGCGAACATCGCGCGGTACTCGTCGAAGGAACGTGCGCTGACCAGCACTGTTCAGCCCCTCCCGACGTACGGCATGGTGGTGGGCAGGACGGTCAGGGACTGGACGTTGGTGTCCGGCGGCATCGAGGCCATCAGCAGGACGGCCTCGGTGAAGCGTTCCACCGGGATGGTCGCCTCGACCGCCATCGTGCCGTCCGCCTGCATGGCGGCGGGCTGCGGGCCGCCGTCGACCGGGGTGACGTTGCCGACGTCGATCTGGCCGACCGCGATGCCGTGCGCGCGGCCGTCCAGGGAGAGCACCTTGGTGAGGCCGAGGACGGCGTGCTTGGCGGCCGTGTAGGCGATGGAGTTGGGCCGCGGGACGTGGGCGGACGGCGCGCCGTTGTTGATGATGCGCCCGCCCTGCGGGGACTGGGCGCTCATCACCCGGAAGGCCTCGCGGGCGCAGAGGAAGCCGCCGGTGACGATGGTGTCCAGGACGCGGTTCCAGTCCTCGAACGGGGTCTCGGTGATGGGTCGGCGCGGGGCGGCGGCGCCGGCGTTGTTGAACAGCAGGTCGACCCGGCCGAAGCGGTCGCGGACGGCGTCGAACAGGGCCGCGACCTCCTCCGGTTGGCGGATGTCGGTCGGGACGGCCAGCACCCGGGCGGGGTCGACGTCGGCGAGGGCGATGGTCTCCTGGAGGGCGCCCTTGCGCCGCCCGGCCAGTGCGACGGACCAGCCGGCGCCCAGCAGCGCCAGGGACACGGCCCGGCCGAGCCCGCTGCCGCCGCCGGTGACGACGGCGGTCCGCCCGTGCGGTGCCTGCACGCTCCCGGTCACATGTCCTCCGTGTTCATCCAGATCCGCAGCATCCGCCGGGAGTTGGGCGCCGGCTCGTCCACGTAGGCCGAACGCCCGTGCAGGACCCGGCTGTTGCGGATGATCAGCAGGTCTCCGGCGGCCATCGGGAGGCCGAAGGCGATCTCGGGCCGGTAGAGCACCTCGTCGAGCACGCCGAGCGCGTCCCACTGACGGTCCGTCAGCGGCGGGCCGCCGCGGTCCGGGGACGAGCGGACGGTGCGCGTCTGGTAGTAGCAGGCGATGGTCCCGTCCTTCTGGGTGTAGAAGATCGGGGAGACCACGACCTGGGGCCCGGCCCGTCCGGTCCGGTCGAAGGTCCACTCCTCGGTGAGGGTGGCGAGGGCGTCCGGCCGCTCCCGCTTGATCAGGTCGTAGACGTGCCGCGCGCTCGCCAGCTTGGTCAACCCCCCACCGTTGTAGGCGGGTTGGATGCAGAGCAGGACGAGCAGGTCGCAGGTGTCGCAGTGGAAGCCGAGCTCGGTGTTGCCGTCGCCGTCCTGGTCGCGCAGCACCTGGGTGAGGTCGCCACGCCCGTTCTGCGGGACGATCTCGCCGAAGTCCCGCAGCAGGAAGGACAGGGCGGCCGCGACCTCCTCCTCCGGGGCGGTCGGATCCATCAGCCCGGTGACGTGGGCGACGCCGACGGAGCGGGCGCCGCCCTGGACGAGCGCGCGCAGCTTCGCCCGGACCGGCTCGGCCGCGCCCCACCGCTCGGCCCGCGCGTCCGCCCAGAGCAGTTGTCGCTCACCCTCGTCGAGCGGGAGCGACCACTGCTCCCGCCGCGCCTCCAACTCCTCGCTGCTCCAGCCGATTTCGGACACCGTGTCGTCGTACATGTGCGGAACCACTCCTCTCTACCGCTGGGCGGCGGCCGCCGCCACCGCCTTGGACCAGAGCGCCAGCGCCTCGTCGACCTGCCCGGCCGTGACGGTCAGCGCCGGAATCATCCTGACCACGTTCAGGTGGACGCCGCAGATCAGCAGCAGCAGGCCGAGGTCGGCCGCCGCCTGCTGGGCGCGCTTGGCGGTGTCCGGGTCCGGGGAGCCGTCCGGGTGGCAGAACTCGTTGCCGATCATCAGCCCGAGGCCCCGGACGTCGGCGACGCCCGGCGCTCCGGCGGCGACCGCCCGCAGGCCGTCCAACAGCCGCGACCCCTGCTCGGCGGCGTTGTCGACCAGCTGCTCGTCCCGGATGACGTCCAGCGTGGCCAGCGCGGCGGCGCAGGCCACCGGGTTGCCGCCGTAGGTGCCGCCCTGCGAGCCGGGCCAGGCCCGCCGCATCAGGTCGGTCGGCGCGGCGATCGCGGACAGCGGGAAGCCGCTGGCCAGGCCCTTGGCGGTGATCAGGACGTCGGGCACCACGCCCTCGTGGTGCAGGTGGGCCCAGAACCGGCCGGTGCGGCCGAAGCCGGTCTGGATCTCGTCGACGACCAGCAGGATGCCGTGCCGGTCGGCGCGCTCGCGCAGCCCGGCGAGGAACCCGGCGGGCGCGGGCACGTAGCCGCCCTCGCCGAGCACCGGTTCGACGAACATCGCGGCGGTCTCGGCGGGGGCGCTGACGGTCGCGAGCACCTGGTCGAGCCCGCGCAGGGCGTGCTCCACGGCCTGCGCCTCGCTCAGCCCGAGGCTCAGGCCGAGCCGGAAGGCGTCGGGGAACGGCGCCACCGCGACACCGGGCATCACCGGGCCGATGCCCGCGCGGAAGCGGCTGCCGGCCGTGGTGAGCGCGGCCGCGCCCATGGTGCGGCCGTGGAAGGAGCCCTCGAAGACGATCACGTTCTGCCGGCCGGTGGCGTGCCGGGCGAGCCGCAGAGCCGCCTCCACCGCCTCGGTGCCGGCGGTGGCGTAGAACAGCGAGTCCAGGCCGGGCGGCAGCACCTCGCCGAGCCGCTCGGTGAGGGTGAGCAGGGGGTCGTGCAGCACGGTGGTGTACTGGCCGTGGATCAGCCGGCCGGCCTGCTCGCGCACCGCCTCGACCACGCGCGGGTGGCAGTGGCCGGTGCTGGTCACCCCCACGCCGGAGGTGAAGTCGAGGTAGCGGCGGCCGTCGGCGTCGAAGAGGTGGAGCCCTTCGCCGCGGGTGGCGACGACGGAGGTGGCCTGCTTGAGCACCGGGGACAGCTGGGACACGAGGTCCGCCTTCCATGGGTCTGGGGGTACGGGTCGGTGGGGGCTCGGCTCACGGGGCGCGGCTCACGGGGCGCCGGCGCGGCGGACGGATCGGTACGGCGGACGGGGGTCGGTGCGGCGGGCGGGGGTCAGTGCGGCGGCGCGACGGGCGGCAGGTAGCCGGCCTCGGCGGCCCGGGTGAGCGCGGCCGACCACCACTGCGGGGTGGGCTCGGCGAACCGGACGCCCAGCCGGTCC
Source organism: Kitasatospora sp. NPDC056731 (assembly GCF_040687675.1). Classification (NCBI taxonomy): domain Bacteria; kingdom Bacillati; phylum Actinomycetota; class Actinomycetes; order Kitasatosporales; family Streptomycetaceae; genus Kitasatospora; species Kitasatospora sp. NPDC056731. The sequence goes on along the minus strand of NZ_JBFBNR010000045.1, from coordinate 34,931 downwards.
AGCACGGAGGCGGTGTACGCGCGGTCCACGAGGACGTTGCGCTCCTCCTGGAGGGACCACGCGGCGGCCAGCCCCGCCGCCGTCGGGTGGTCGCGTTCGGCCCGGGCGATCGCCGCCGCGAAGGCCTCGTCGTCGGTGAGCCGGACGGGGTGGCCGTGGCCGGCGAGCCAGCGGACGAGTTCGTCGTGCGGCGTCTCGTGCGGGCTCTCGACGTGGTAGGCGCCGGGCGCGGCGTACGGGTCCAGCGCGATCGCGGCGATCCCGGCGGCCACGGTGTCGACGTAGGAGAACGCGTAGGTGGTGCGCGGCCGGCGCGGGGCGGCGCCGGCCAGCAGGTAGCCGCGGATCAGCTGGTAGATCCGGTTGTCGCCGATGTTGGCCTGGAAGGCGCCGGTCCGGCTGTGCGCCGCGATGTGGCCGCTGCGGTACAGGTAGGCGGCCCGCCCGGTGGCCGCCCAGGCGCGGACGGTCTGCTCGGCGGCGAACTTGGTCCGCTCGTACGGGGTGCGGAAGTGCTGGCCGATCCGCAGGTCGGCCTCGCTGAAGCGGCGGGGCGGGCCGTCCACGCCGCCCGCGACGGCGAGCGTGGAGACGTGGTGGACGCGGGCCGCCGGGGCGTGCTCGTCGATCCAGCCGAGCAGCCGCCGCACCGCGGTGTGGTTGGTCCGCTCCAGGTCGTCGGGCGAGGCCACCAGCCGGACGTCCGCGGCGGCGTGCACGACGAGCTGCGCGCCCCGGGCCCACGCCAGTCCGGCCGGGGACAGGCCCAGCCCCTCCCGGTCGATGTCCCCGGCGACGACCTGGATCCGGCCGTCGTCTGCGCCCGCGCCCGCGCCGACGCCCGCGCCCAATCGCCGGACGGCGCCGGCGTCGTGCTCGGCCCGGACCAGGCAGGTGACGTGGGCGCCCCGCTGGACGAAGGCGTCGAGCAGGTGCCGCCCCAGGTAGCCGGTGGCGCCGGTGAGCAGCACCCGGGCGGGTTCGCGCACCGTGGTGCGGGCTGCCGGTACGGCGGGTGCCCGGGTGCCGGGGTGGAGCAGTTGGCCGGAGGTCGACAGCGGCGCCCGGACGGGCCGGGTGCCGGTACCGGCACCGACACCGGCCTCGGCACCGGCCTCGGTGGCCACCGTCTCGGCGAACGCGGCGACGATCCGCTCGGCGGCGGGGTGCGGCAGGCCGGGCCACCCGTACACCAGGTCGGCGACCAGCCGGTTCTCCACGATGCGGGCGGTGAGCCGCAGGTCGTACAGCGGGTCTCCGCCGGTGCAACGGGCCACTCCGGCCTGCTCGTCCGCGACGGTCCAGTCCAGTGCGGGCTCGTCGGGCAGCCGGAAGGTGCCGAGGAAGTTGAACCCGGCGGCGGGGCGGGTGCCGGGTGCGTCCATCGCCTGGACGGGGGCCTCGCGCAGGCGCTGCGCGGCCCCCTCGGGACCGGCCGACGCCTCGACCACCAGCCGCTTGACGGCGGTGAACCAGCCGACGGTGTCCAGGAATTCGCCCGGATCGCCGGCGGTGTCCCGGCCGTGGGTCTCCACCTCGACGGGCAGCCGCGGGTGGCCGCTCCAGCCGGTCACGGCGTCGGCGAAGGCGGCCAGCAGGAAGGCCTCCAGGCCCGTCCCGCCGCCGTGGCGGCCGACCAGCCGGGCGGTGCCGTCCTCGTCGAGCGTCCAGCCGACGGCCACCGGCTGCGCGCGGACCACGGACTCCGGCGCGGATTCCGGAGAAGCGGATTCCGGCGCGGGCTCCGGAGAAGGCGACACCGACGCCGAGGGCGGCGGCGCGGCGGCGGCCCACTGGTAGAAGTCCGGGGTCGGCGGCAGGTCGGCCGGCTTCTGGTCGAGCACCGCCCGGTAGGCGTGGGCGAGGTCGTCCAGCAGGATGCGCCAGGACAGCCCGTCGACCACCAGGTGGTGCGCGATCAGGGCGAGCCGGTCGTCGGTGCCGGGCGGGCCGGTGAACAGGTGGGCGCGCAGCAGCCGGCCGGCCAACGGGTCGAGGCTGCGGTGGAGTTCGGTGCAGACCCCGGCGACGGTCTCGGCGATAGGAGCCGTCCCGCGCGGGATCCGGGAGAAGGACAGCGGGTCGAGGTCGGCCACCGGCCGGGGTGCGTCGTAGCCCTCCGGCGAGACGGGCCGCCGCAGCGCCGGGTGGCGTTCCAGGACGGCCGCGAGGGCGGCCGAGAGCGCGGCCGGGTCGACGGCCGTCCGGCAGCGCAGCAGGACGGACTGGTTCCAGTGCCGCAGGTCGTCGACGGCCTTCTGGCGGTACAACCACCGTTGGGCGGGGGCGAGTTGACTCCCCCGATCGCCGCCTCCGGTCCGCCCGGCCGGAGCGGCGGCCGGAACCGGTACGGCTGCGGCGGCAGCGGCCAGGCCGTGCGCGGTCGGGTGCCGGTAGAAGTCGTCGTAGTGGACGCGCAGGCCCGACCGGCGCAGGAAGGCGACGGTGCGCATGGCGAGGATGGAGTCCCCGCCGAGGTCCAGCACGTCGGTGTGCGGCCCGACCCCGGGCAGGCCCAGCGCGGCCGCCCAGAACCCGGCGATCGACCGGGCCAGCGCGTCCCCGTCCGAGGGCGGCCCCGACTCCGCCCGGGCCTCGACCAGCTCGGCGACCAGCTCGGCCAGCCGCTCCCGGTCGAGCTTGCCGTTCGGCCCGACCGGGAACTCCGGCAGGGTCAGGATCGGCTGCGGCACGGAGTAGCCGGGCAGCCGGTCGCGCAGGTAGGAGCCGATCCCGGCCAGCCCGGCGCCGTCGGCCGACAACCGTACGGCGGCCAGGAGTTGGTTCCCCACGGCGGTCTCCCGGACCAGCACCGCGGACCGGGCGACGCCCGGGAAGTCGTCCATCGCCCGCTCGATCTCGGCGAGGTCGACCCGGTAGCCCCGGATCTTGACCTGGCGGTCCACCCGGCCGAGGAAGACCAGGCTCCCGTCCGCCCGGCGGCGGCACAAGTCGCCGGTGCGGTACATGCGTTCACCGTCGTGGCGGACGAAGCCGCGCGCCGTCTCGGCGGGCCGGCCGAAGTAGCCGGCGCTGACGCCCCGGCCGCCGATCAGCAGCTCCCCCACCGTACCGTCGGGCACCGGCCGCCCGTCGCCGTCCAGCAGGGCGAGCCGCACCTCGCCGATCCCGGTGCCGATCGGGACGGTCGGCTCCTCGGCCGGCAGCTGGCGGGCGGTGGCGGCGAGGAAGCAGGTGGCGCCGACGGTCGTCTCGGTCGGGCCGTAGTGGTTGACCAGCCGGGCGGTGACGCCGGTGTCGAGCAGGGCGGCCGCGAGCGGGCGCGGCAGCGCCTCACCCCCGAGCAGCACGGTGTGCAGGGGCGGGGCGTCGCCGGGCCGGCCCTCCAGCAGGACGGTCAGGTGCGAGGGGGTGGTCTTCAGCACGGACACCCCGGCGCGCCGCAGCGACGCCCAGAACGCCTCCGGGTCCCGCACCTCGCCGTCCGGCACCACGTGCACCGAACCGCCGACCGCGAGGGCCAGCAGCCAGGCGGTGTGGCCGAGGTCGGCGGCCAGCGTGGTGACGTGCGCGACGCACGGGGCGTCGGCCTCGGTGAAGCCCAGCCGGTCGGCCAGCGCCCGCGCGTAGTGCACCGCGTTGGCGTGGGTGACGGCCACCGCCTTGGGCTCACCGCTGGACCCCGAGGTGAAGGACAGGTATGCGGGGTCCTCGGCCGCACCGAGCATCAGCTCCTCGGCCCCGCAGAGCATGAGGTCACCGGTCGTACCGAGCGCGCCGCCCGGTGCGTCGGGCAGGCCCTCGGGCCCGGCCAGCCGGTCGACGTCCACCACCTCGGCCGGATGGCCCTCCGGCCCGGGGAAGGCCGCCTCTGTGCTGAGCACCCGGCCGATCCGGACGGCCGCCAGCCGCCGGGCGAGATCGGCCGGCGACCAGTCCGGGTCGGCCATCACCGCCGCCGCGCCCGAGCGCAGCACGCCGTGCAGCAGCACCAGCATGCGGGCGTCCCGGGGCCCGAGCAGGGCGACCCGGTCGCCCGGGCCGGTGCCGGACGCGGCCAGCCGGGCCGCGATCCGGCCCGCCGCGGCGTCGAGGGTGCGGTAGTCGAGGGTGCGGTCGCCGTCGGTCAGGGCGGTCCGGTCCGGGTGCTCCCGGGCGAGCCGTAACAGGAACCCGGACAGCGACCGGGCGGACGATGCGGCCTGGTTTGGCAGCGTCGACGGCGTGGACGGTGTGGACCGGACGTGCTGCGTCGCGAAGGTCACTCCGGCTCGCCTCCCGTCCGGGCCGCCCGCCCGGCGCGGACCGACCCGGTCGCGTGCGGGTCCACGAGCCGGGGGTCACCCGCGAGGAACGCGTCCAGGCGGGGCCGGTCGGGCAGGCGTCCGGCCAGCTCCCAGGCCAGCATGCGGTGCAGGCCGTCGATGTGGATCAGTCCCTCCCGGACCAGCAGGTCCGTGTAGTCGGAGTGGTCGACCGCGCCGGTGCTCAGGTAGACGGGGGTGAACGGGGCCCACCGCAGCAACCGGAGCTTGGCGGCGCAGACCGGGTTCGCGGCCGACCAGGCGGCCTCGTCGGAGCGGATGCGCACGGCCGCCTCGGCCACCGTCAGGCCGGAGCGGGGCACGAGTTCGCGCGCGCCGCCCTCGCTCAGGTGCCAGGGCAGGACGACGCCGAGGACGTCCGAGCGCGAGAGCCGGACGCGCCACCAGCCGCCGGGGATCCGGCCGGCGCGTTCGACGTTCTCCTCGCCGTCCCGGTTGCTGTTCGCCTCGTGGGTGCGCTCCGCCGGGTGGTCCCGCAGGTAGGCGTGGTGGACCTCGGCGTAGGCGACGGCGGTGACGATCTCCACGCGGTGCTCCTCAGACAGTTCCGATCAGGCTGTTCCGATCAGACGGTTCTCGCCGGACAGTTCTCGCCGGACAGTTCCGGTCAGGCGGTTCCGACGTACTCGGTGAAGTGCCGTTCCGCGAACAGCTCCGGCCACCGGCCCTCCGCCAGGCCGAGTTCACGGGCCCGGGCGAGCATCAGCCGCCAGTGCGGCTTCACCGGGCGCCAGCGCGCCCCCACCTGGCAGTAGGACGCGTCGATGAAGTACCGGGGCCTGCCCGGGCCGTCCGGCGCCGGTCTGCGGGTGTGGAACAGCGCCGAGTTGAGCAGCACCGTGGAGCCGGGCGGCAGCCGGTCGATGACCACCTCGCCGGGCAGTTCGGCGGTGCCGTGGTGGGCGTACGCCGTCTTCCCGACGGTACGACGGTGCGAGCCGGGCAGGACGGCCAGGCTGCCGACCTTCTCGTCCAGGCCGCCGAGGTAGTGCAGCGCGTGGACCATCAGCAGCGACGGGTCGGCGCGGTCGTTGGGCTCGCAGTCGTGGTGCCAGGCCTTGCCGGGGATCCCCGGGGCCTGGCGGTCGCTGTGCAGGTGGTGGAAGACGAAGGACGGCCCCATCAGACCGGACAGCGTCCGTAACAGCGGTGGGTGGGTGAGGAGTTCGCCGTGGGCCGGCAGTTCCAGCTCCAGCACCGGGGGCGGGCCGTGCCGGGCGGGGTCGGTGCAGGCGGCGATCGAGCGGGCCCGTAGGCCCTCGTCCACCCAGCGGTCCACCTCGGGGGCGAGCCTGGCCCCGAGCGGCTCCGGCACCAGGCCGGGCAGGACCAGGTATCCGGACTCCAGGAACTGGCGGTGTTGCTCGGTGTCTAGGGCCTTACGCCCTCCGGAAGTCTGCGTCACCGAACCGGCCCCCTCCTTCCGGATGACGGGTCGCACAGTCGGGCACGGCGGATCGGACCTGAACAGGTTCGGGTTCTATGAAACGCACGGGATCATCCAGACCTCGGGTGGCGCCGGGTTCGTCCGTCGTCGCCACAGCTGACACACGTTCACCACGAAAGGGCACGAGTTGATCACGCAAGGTAGTCCGCTGAGGAGTATGAACCGTTGATCGTGTCCACCACAAGACCACCGCCGACTCCTGGACACCTTCCCGCCACCGTGACGTTCAGCTCCAGCCACCAATCGACCCGTTCCCCACCCGAAACTCCGGACCCGTTGCGCCCCGGTGATTCGCCGCTGACACAGCGGATGCGGCACAGTGACGTCATGAGCGGCGACACCAGGAGTCACGAGAGCGCCGGGCGGGGCCCCGTGACCAGGCGCCGTCCGGTCCAGCAGCGCAGCCAGGAGCGGTACGGCCGGATCCTCGACGCCTGCGCCGGGCTGCTCGACGAGGTCGGCGCCACCGCGCTCACCACCAAGGAGGTCGCCCAGCGCGCCCAGGTGCCGATCGGCACCCTGTACCAGTTCTTCGCCGGCAAGGAGGACCTGCTGGCCGCCCTCGCCGGCCGCAACCTCGACCGCTACCTCCAGCGGCTCGACCAGCGGCTGGCGACCGCCGCGCCCCTCGGCCCGGCCGGGTTCACCGACCTCGCGGTGGAGGAGTTCGTCGCGATGAAGCGCGCGGTGCCCGGCTTCGGCCAGCTCGACTTCGGCCTCGCCGACGCGGCCGCCCCCGCCGGGCTGCGGGACGACCGGCACCTGCTCGACCCGGGCGTGGACAACAACACCGCCGTCGCGCTGCGCCTCCAGGCGCTCGGCGGCGAGGTGTTCGCCACCGGCGACCCGGCGGCGCTCACCCTCGCCCTGCGGGTCGCCCTGGAGGCCGCCGACGCGGTGCTCAAGCTGGCCTTCCGCGGCGATCCGCAGGGCGATCCGGCGCTGATCGCCGAGTGCAAGCGGCTGGTCCGCGGCTACCTCGCGGAGCAGCCGCCCGCCGGCTGAGACCGGTCCCCGCACACCCCTCGGGTCCCGCCCCTCCCCCGCGTCCCGCCCGCCCGCGCCGTTGCGAGCCCGCCGCCGCCGCAGCACAGTGGAAGGCGGAACGGCCGCAGAGGCGGCCGCCACGACCCGAGGAGCAGACCATGCACGCAGCGGTAGGTGACCAGCTCCACATCCACAGCAGGTCGGTGGGCATGACGGACCAGAAGGGCGAGATCGTCGAGGTGCGCGGCACCGACGGCGAACCGCCGTACATGGTCCGCTTCGAGGACGGCCACGAGGGCCTGGTCTACCCCGGCCCCGACTGCGCCATCGAGCACCGCCCGGCGGACCGCTGACCGACTCCCCCGCCGCCCCGCCCCCCACCCGGGCGAGGTGGTGAGCAGCGGTGTCCGCCCCCGCGGCCCCCGCTGCCCGGAGCGCTCGCCGGGCTCGCGCCACTGCTGGACCACTACGGGTACCTCGCGGTGGCGCTGCTCGTGCTGCTCGACAACTGCGGCATCCCGGTGCCCGGGCAGACCGTCCTGGTGCTCGCCTCCGTGTACGCAGGCAGCGACACCGAGTAACCGGGCAGCCAGGCCGGGCAGCCGGCCCAGCCGGGTGGCCGGGTGGCCGTGCGGCTCAGCGCAGCGGGAACACCTCGAACGACACCGCGAACCGCACCCCGAGCCGGCCGCCCGCTCCCCGCCCGGCCCCCTCCAGGAACTCGCGCGCGTCCGCCATCGCCCCGCCCAGCCCGGCCAGGTACGCCTTGTGCTCCTCCAGCGAGGCCACGCCCAGGTCGAAGTGCTCGGTGGTGTCCACCGCGTGACCCGACTCCGGCGAGGCCGCCGCCCACACCTGCCGGACGCCGTTCCACGGCTCGTGGCCCTCGGCCAGCAGCTCCCGGAACACCCACCGGTTGCCGGCGTCCCGAGCCGCGTCCAGGGCGGCCCGCCCGACCGCGATGTGGTCGGCCTGGTTGGGGACGGTCCCGCCGTACGTCTCGCGGAAGTTGCTGGTGATCACGATGTCCGGCCGGTGCCGGCGCACCGCCCGGGCGATGTCGCGGCGCAGCGGCAGCCCGTACTCCACCGTCCCGTCCGGGTGCCCGAGGAACTCGACCACGTCGACGCCGACCACCCGCGCCGAGGCGATCTGTTCCGTCTCCCGCAGCGGCCCGCACTCCTCGGGGTTCATCGAGTCGATCCCGGCCTCGCCGCTGGTGACCATCACGTAGACGACCTTCTTGCCCTGCGACGTCCACCGCGCGACGGCCGCGGCGGCGCCGTACTCCATGTCGTCCGGGTGGGCGACGACGGCCAGCGCGGTCTGCCAGTCCTCGTCGACAGGCTGGTAGGGCTCGACGGCCTGCTCACTCATGGTGCTCGTCCCTCTCGGTGCAGCTCACAGTCGCATGGTCATACGGTCGTTCCGCAGGCGACTCTAGAAGACCCCCCACACCCACACCCCGTCGGACACCCTCCCGGGCCGGCGGGGTTGCCCCTGACGCACGGGTCAGGGGTTAGCGTCCGGGCACCCGCGGCGGATCGGCCGCCGCGTCGGTTCTGGAGGAGTGCTGCGATGACGCTGCCCACGACGGCCCGGGTCGTCCGGTTGGTCACCGAGCCGGGCGGGTTGCCCGGGCCCGGGGACTTCGCGGTGGTGGAGGAGCCGTTGCCGGCGCCGGGAACGGGCGAGGTGGTCGTCCGCAATCGGGCCTTCCTGGTCTTCCCGGGCCTGCGCACGCTGATCGGAGGCGAGCTCACGGGAGCGCCGTTGCCGGCGATCGGGCCCGGGGACGCGCTGTACGGGCCGGCCCTCGGGGAGGTGCTGGCCGCTCCGGCGGGCGGGCCCCTTCGGCCGGGCGACCTGGTCACCCACCTGCGGGGGTGGCGGGACCTCGTGGTCGCGGACGCCGCAGGGTTCACCCCGGTCGACCCGGGGTTCCCGGACCCGGTGGCGCTGCTCTCCCCCGGCACGGCCGCCTACGGCGGGCTGACCCGCAGCGCCGGGGTGCGCCCGGGGGACGTGGTGCTGGTGACCGGCGCGGCGGGCGCGGTCGGCACGCTGGCCGGGCAGGTCGCCCGGCTGCTGGGCGCCTCCCGGGTGATCGGCACCACCGGCTCCCCCGCCAAGGCGAAGCGGCTCACCGCCGAACTCGGCTACGACGCGGTACTGGTGCGCGGCGAGCGGCCGTTCGCCGCGCAGCTGGCCGAGGCCGCGCCCGAGGGCGTCGACGTGCTGCTGGACCTGGTCGGCGGGGAGCAGCTGACGGCCGCCGTCGACGCGGCCCGGCCGGGGGCCCGGTTCGCCCTGGTCGGCGCGCTGTCCGGGCAGTTGGCGCCGGAGCGGCGGGGCGGCAGTTCGCCGGCTCTGGTGGACAGCTTCCGGGTGATCATGCTGGGCCTGACCCTGCGCGGCTTCACCGGCGTGGACCACCCGGACCTGGAGGCCGAGTGGCGGCAGCGGTTCGGCGGCTGGCTGCGCACCGGCGAGATCGTCTTCCCGTCGACGCGGGTGGCGGGCATCGACCAGGCGCCGCAGGCGTTGCGGAGGTTGTTCGACGGGGACACCTTCGGGGCGACGATCGTCGACCTCGCATAGGCCCTGTCCGGCCGATCTTGCCGGGCCCGCGACGCCGGGCATCCCGGCTGGACGCACGCCCGAATCGCCCAAGTACGTCCAGTACGAGGACGATTCGGGCGCACGCCCAGCCGGGCGCCCAACGCCGCGGGCTGATCCGCCAAGATCGACCGGACAGGACCTAGCACCGAGGAGGAACGGCCATGCGGATCGGGGACGCGGCGGCAGCGGCGGGCACCACGCCCAGGGCACTGCGCTTCTACGAGCAGCGGGGGCTGCTGCCGCCGCCGCCCCGGTCCGCCTCGGGCCAGCGCGAGTACGGGCCGACCGAGGTCGCCCGGGTGCGGGCGATCCGCCGGCTGCTGGCCGTCGGGCTGACCGTCGACGACCTGGCCAGCCGCCCGCACCGCCTGGACCTGCTCACCGAGGAGCCGCCGCGCCGCTGCTCGGACTCCCCCGGCCTGGAGACCTTCGCCCCGGTGGTCACCGCCCGGCTCGCCGCCCTGGACGCCGAGATCGCCCGGCTGACCGCCCTGCGCGAGCGCCTCGCCCGGCACGTCGCCGCCGGGGGCGCGGACCTGCCGGGCTGACCCGGTCCACCATCCGGAACACGGCTCGCCCGGAACGCCGCGACGGGGGAGGCGCGGCGTTCCGGGCGAGGACTGTGGGGAGGCTAGCTCGCGTCCGGGGCGAGTCGGCCGTCGAGGGGCTCGGGGTGGGACTCGGGGAGGGGCTCGGGGAAGGGCTCCGGGGCGGGCCAGCCGATCCGGGTGGCGCAGAGCGAGACGACCGCGGCGGAGACGGCGACGGCGGCCATGCCCCACACCAGGCTGGTGGCGTCGGCGATGAAGCCGATCACGGCGGGCCCGGCGAGCAGCCCGGTGGTGCCCATCGCGGCGACCAGGGAGAGCGCGTCCGAGCCCTGGCGGGCCGCGGCGACGTAGACGCACGGGGTGACCGCCGCGACGCCGAGGCCGACGCAGGCGAAGCCGATCAGGGTCGGCACGACGCCGCCGACGAGCAGGGCGAGGGCCAGTCCGGCGCCGGCCAGCAGGCTGCCGGTCCGCACGATCCGGCCGTCGCCGAAGCGGGTGCGCCAGCCGTCCGCGAAGATCCGGGCGAGCACCATCATCACCGAGACGACGGCGATGCCCAGCGGGGCGAGCCCGGCACCGGCGTTCACGACGTCCTTGAGGTAGAGCGCGGACCAGTCGTTCATGGCGCCCTCGGTGACGGTGCCGAACACCATCGCCAGGCCCATCCAGAGGACCGCCGCGGCCGGGAGGGCGAAGCGGCGGCGGTCCTTCTTCGCGGCCGGCGCCTGCTCCGGGTCCGGCCCGTCCTGCTCCTGGTCCGGCTCGTCCTGCGCCGCGGCCGGCGCGTCGTCCGTGAGCAGACCGGGCCGGGCGGCCGCGACCAGCACCGCGAGCAGCGCGGCGGCCAGCCCGAAGTGCACGGCGAGCGTGCCGGTGAAGGCGGTGACGCCGGAGGCGAGCAGCGCGGCGAGCAGCGAGCCGGCGCTGAAGGTGGCGTGCAGGCGGGACATGGTGGTCCGCGCGTAGCGGGCCTCCAGCGCCGCGCCCTGGGCGTTCATCGCGACGTTCAGGCAGCCCACGGCGACGCCGTCGCAGAACAGCACCAGCAGGGTGAGCGGGTAGTTGGGCACCACGGACAGGGCGACCAGGACGACGCCGAGGGCGAGCGCGGAGAGCACGGACAGCAGGCGGGAGCCGAACCGCCGCATCAGCACCGCGACCAGCGGGAAGGACACCGCCGCGCCGACCCCGCAGGTCATCAGCAGCAGGCCGATCTGGGCCTCGCCGAGGTCGAGCCGGGCCTTCAGCGCGGGGATCCGGGAGACCCAGGTCGCGTACTGGAATCCGAGCAGGAAGAACAGTGCGGCGATGGCCAGTTGGGACCGGCGGAAGTCGTCGCGAACGGGGGACATGTGCATCAGCCCACTTCGGCTCTGGGTGGGAACCCGAGGGACGGGTCGGTGGAGGGGGTCATCGCCTGGACCACGGCCGAGACGGCGACCGGGGCCGGGACGGCGATGGCGGCCGGGGCGGCGGCCGGGCTCAGCGGCATCGCCATGTAGAGCGCCTCGGGGCCGTAGCTCCCGGGCAGTCCGATCTCGGGGCGGGCGCGGTAGCCCAGCGGGGCCCACACCACCTGCGAGCCGCGGACGGCGACCAGGGACATGGTGCGGTAGCCGCGGGCCCGGGCGGTCTCCTCCAGGCCGCGCAGCATCCGGTGGGCCAGGCCGCGGCCGCGCAGGCCCTCGGCGACGACCAGGTCGTGGAGGTGCATGTTGGTCGCGCGGACGCCGCCGGCCTCGACCCGGCTGAGGTCGGGGCACTGGAACAGCGGGTAGGGCAGGGCCAGCAGGTAGCCGCCGAGGCCGCCGGCGTGCTCCAGGACGAAGCAGGTGTCGGGCGAGGCGCGGTGGCGGGAGCGCAGCGCCTCGCGGCCTTCGGACAGGCCGCTGGCGGCGTAGGCGCGTTCCTCCAGTGCGACGACGCCGTCCCAGTCCTCCTCCTGGAGCAGCCGGATGTGCAGGCCGGTCATCTGCCGGTGCCTCCGTCCGGGCCGCCGGCTCCGCCGATGCAGGTGTAGGGCAGCGGCTCGAAGCCGTTGAACCCCTGGGTGGTGTAGGCGGTGGCGTAGGCGCCGCAGGAGTGGATCCAGACCGGTTCGCCGGAGGCGATCGCGCGCGGGACGCGGACCAGGCCGTCCTCCTGGGCGTACGCGTCGTCGCTGTCGCAGGTCGGGCCGGCGACGACGGCGTTGACGAACTGGCCGCCGGGGTGGGTGGGGAATTCGAGCCGGTACTGGAGCTCGTCCATCTCGTACAGGCCGTTGAACTTGCCGCAGCTCAGGAAGAGCCAGTCCTCGCGGGTGCCGTCGAGCTGGTGCCGGGAGGAGAGCCGGGCGACGTGGGCGCGGATCGCGCCGTGGTCGGCGACGAGGTGCCGGCCGGGCTCCAGCAGGAACTCCAGCGGCGCGGCGTTGACGGTGCGCAGCCGGTCCATGCCCTCGCGGATGACCGCGAACATCTTGTCCAGCGGCGGGTCGAGCGGGCGGCCGTGCCGGTCCAGGACGCCGAGGGCGGGCAGGCCGCCGCCGAGGTTGATCCGCTGCGGGGTGATGCCGCGCCAGTTGAGCGCCTCCAGGACGGCGGCGAGCGAGTCCACGGCGGCGCCCCAGGCTTCGGCGGTCATCTGCTGGGAGCCGACGTGCACGGAGAGTCCGGACGGGGTGAGGCCGGCCGAGCGGGCGGCGTCCAGGACGCGCAGGGCGTCCTCGGGCGAGCAGCCGAACTTGCGGCTCAGGCCCCACAGGGCGCCGTCGCCCGAGGTGGCGACCCGGCAGAACACCCGGGAGCCGGGGGCGTGTTCGGCGATGGCGGCGACGTCCTCCAGGCTGTCGGTGGCGAAGTCGCGCACGCCCAGCCGGTAGGCCTCGGCGATGTTGCGGTCGGACTTGATGGTGTTGCCGTAGTGGATGCGGTCGGGGCTCACCCCGGTGCGCAGGGCCTGGGCGATCTCCTGGGGGCTGGCCGCGTCGAAGCCGGAGCCGAGGGCGGCGAGGCGGCTGAGCACCTCGTCCACCGGGCAGGCCTTCATGGCGAACCGGACGGTGACGTCGGGCAGTTCGCCGATCAGGTCGGTGTACTGGCGCTCGATGCCGTCGAGGTCGTAGATGATCCGGTCGTCGGTGGCGGCGGCGAGGGCGGCGCGGAGCGCAGTCCGGTCGTGCGCGGCCGGGTCGGGCGCGACGCCGGTGTGGGCGGTGGTGTGGTGCGCCGGGGCGCGGTGGGCGATGGTCTGACGTATCACGAATGGCTCCCGGTGCGGCTACCGCGGCAGCCGGTCGGCGGGCGTGGCCTTGCTCGCCCGCATGAGCGGACCCCACGCGTCGATCAGCAGCGCGAAGTCCTCGATGTCCGCCTGCGCTTCGTCGAGCAGACGCGCCCGCTGGGGCGCCAGGTGGTCGGCGAACTCGGCGTACTTCCCGCCGAGTTGCCGGTAGCAGTGGTTCAGCGCGTCGAGCCGTCGATGGTTCTCCGCGCGGTCCGTCGCGGCGCTGCGGCGGGCGGAGTCGGCGATGACGTCGGCGCGGATGTGGTGGGCCTCGTCGAGGAGGGCCCCGCGGGCCGCCTCCATCTCGGAGTAGACCGGGTAGAGGTAGAGCATGGAGAGCAGGAACTTGGCGTAGCGCAGCTGGTAGGCGGTGAAGCCCGCGCCGGTGCGCCGTTCCGGGGTGTAGTAGTTGACGAGGTGCCGGTTGTGGACGACGCCGGGCAGGGTGGCGTCGCGGACGAGGTGCAGCAGGAAGTAGTCGCTGCCGATGGTGGCGGTGGCGGGCGGCAGCGGGACGCGGTCGTAGACCTCGTGGTCGAGGGCGACGTTGCACATGTCGATCCGCCAGATGTCGGGCAGGTCGAGCACGGCGCGGTCGTGGCGGAACGGGTCGGTGCCGCCGCCGGTGAAGGAGTCGGCGACGAGTTCGCGGCGTTCCTGCTCGCTCGCGCCGGTGGGCGCCCAGAGCGCGACGACCTGGCGGTAGGCGTCCGGGTCGAGTTCGCGGATCTCGCCGATGTCGACGGAGAGTTCACCGATGAAGGAGCCGCCGACCAGGGCGACGGGCTTGTCGGCGTGCGCCGGGTCGAGGGTGACCTCGGTGACGGCGGCGGCCGCGTCGGCCGCCTTGAGGCCGAGCGTGGCGAGTTCGTGCTCGATCGGGAACACCGGTTCGCCGTCGAGCAGTTGGTACGCGCTGTCGGAGTCGCGGCGGTGCACGGAGGCGCAGCCGAGCGCACCGGCGAGCAGGAACGCCCGGTTGGTGCAGGCGCCGTAGGAGACGGCGTCGGGGAGCATCAGGTCGAGCAGTTTGTCGCCGAGCGGCCCGTCGGGGCCGGCGGCGCCGGAGCGCTCGATCACGTCGCGCAGGAAGGCGCGTTGGGCGGCCTCGTCGAGGTGGTGAACGACCACCTCCCCGGCCTCGGAAGCGGCACCAGAGCCGACACCGAGCGCAGCACCGGACCCGGCGGCGGGCAGCGCGGCGACGGCCTCCGCATGCCGCCGGTAGGTGGCCGGATCGGCGGAGTCCAGGATCAGCAGGTGCACCCGGACGCCGAACCGCCGTGCGGCGTAGGCGGCTTCGGCGCCGATCGCCGCGATGGTGGCCGCGCACTCGCGGTTGGTGGGCAGGGTCAGGCAGACGGCGCGCATGCCGGCTCCCCCGTGGACTCGGCGGGCTGCGGGGCGGGCCGGTCGTCCGTGGACTCCGGGCCGTGCCAGGAGCGCAGGCCGAGCAACCGCTCGCCGAGTTCGGTGAGTTCGGCGGGCCCGTAGCGCAGCGACTCGTGGCGGGTCGCGTCGCCGACCAGGGTGCGGTTCCAGTCCGGGGTGGCGAGGGTGCGCCAGGACTCCACCCGGGAGCGGCGCAGCTGTGCGGCCTCCTCCAGCGCGGGCATCATCGACAGGTACTGCACGGCGCGGACGCCGTTCTCGGAGGTGTTGCGGGCGACGCCGTGGGCGAGCAGGCCGTTCCAGATCAGCAGGTCGCCGGCCTTCAACTCGGGCCGAACCACCGGGAACTCGGTGCGGTCGACGTCCGGACGGATCGGGTCGCGGTCGGCGGCCTGGGCGGCCTGCCACTCGTTGAAGCGGCGGAACAGCTCCGGATTGCACTGGAAGCCGCCGTGGTCGGGTCGGGTGTCGTCGAGCGCGATGATGCCCTGGACGCGCTGGGGCAGCATGCCCTGGGTGGTGTCGACGTCCCAGTGCAGTTCGATGTCGAAGCCCCGGTCGGTGGGCTCGATCAGCGCGCGGTCACGGTTGCGGATGTTCGGCGGGTTGAGGTTGAGCCGGTCGAGGGTGACCCAGAGCTCCTCGCAGTCCCAGACGTCGACGAACGCGTCGTAGACCCGTCGGGCCTGTCTGCTGTCCCAGATCAGCTGGTGGTGGTAGGCCTCGACGAAGCCGTAGATGTGCAGTTCCCGGTCGAGTTCGTCGCGGTGGTCGCGTTCGCGGTACCAGTCCTCGGGGCGGTCGGGCGAGAGGCCCTGGAAGTCCCAGGCGAAGTCGAGCAGGCGCCGTGCGGCCTCGGCCGGGATGGCCTCCTTGACCACGACGTAGCCGTAGGTCTGCCAGAACGCGAAGTCCTCCTCGGAGAGCACCCGCAGCGGACGCTCCTTGCGGACCTCGCGCAGCGCCGTGCGCGCGAGGTAGCTCTCCCCGTCCTCGCTGAAGTAGGGGCGCGCCGAGGCGGCTCGGTGCAGATATCCGTCAGGGCTCGGCATGGGCAGTCACTCCATGGTTCGTAGTCGACGCAGCGCTTCCTGGACGCACAGTGCGGGCACGGCGAGCCGACGGCCCGTCACCGGCCGTGCGTGGAATTCAGTCCGCGGACCGCATGCCGTCCGCATGCGCTCCGCCTCGCCCGGGCCCCGACCGTGCAAGGTTCCGCCACGTCAGGGGGCCAACTCGGCGGTCCGGCACGGCCCCTCACCCCGCCTCAGCCCTGGCCGAACCGCGCCCCTCATACGTTGGACTAGACCATCTAATGGTGTCAACCCTCGACGGCTGGTTACCAATAGGGAAATCCCCGCAGTTCAGATGGCCCCTTGGGGTTCGCTTTATGTTTCGGAGAGTGACATAAGTCGGAGTATGTTTCGGGAATTGACATACCCGGACGTGAACCAAAACGAGTTCCCCAGCGTTGCGCCCCGTCCTTCGCGCCGTACGTTGGGCCTATGGCACACCGCCCCGCCACCACCCGGCTCACCCCGCCCGGCTGGCTGACCGCGAGCCTGCGCCCCAAGGCCGCACCGGTCCCCTGGGCCGCCGCCGCCCGGGCCTCGGTGGCGCTGGCCGCGCCGCTCGCGGTCGGCACGGCCACCGGCCGGCCCGGGTACGGCGCGCTGGTGTCGATGGGCGCGCTGTCCGGGGTCATCGGGGACACTGCGGACGCCTACCGGATGCGGGTGTTCAACATCGCCGTGCCGCAGCTGTTCGGCGCCCTCGGGGTCCTGCTCGGCACCCTGGTGTACGGTGCGGGCTGGACGGCCGTCGCCGTGCTGACCGCCGTCGCCCTGGTCTCCGGCATGATCTCCTCGATCGGCGCGGTCGCCTCGGTGTCCGGACTGCTCCTGCTGCTCAACGCGGTGGTCGGCGCCGGACTGCCGCTGCCCTCCCCCTGGTGGGCGCCGCCCGGACTGCTGCTGCTCGGCGGCCTGTTGGTGCTCGGCCTCACCCTGCTCGCCTGGCCGCTGCGCGGCGGCACGCCGGAGCGCTCCGCCGTGGCCGGCACCTACCGGTCGGTCGCCGCCTTCCTGGAGGCCACCGGCACCCCCGGAGCCGACGACGCGCGACAGGCGCTCACCCAGTCGCTGAACCAGTCCTACGACCTGCTGCTCGCCCGCCGGGCCCGCCGGCACGGCCGCTCCCCCACCCTCGTCCGGCTGCTCGCCCAGCTCAACGCCGCCATCCCGGTGGTGGAGGCCGCCTCGGCGGCGCAGCTGCGCCCGCGCGAGTACGGTCCGCTGCCGCCCGCCTACCCGGCGGCGGTGCGCGAGCTGGCCGCGGCCGTCGAGCGGGGCCGCGCCGGGTCGACCCCGCCGCCCGGACTGCCCGATCCGGCCGGGCCGTCCACCCGCGCCCTGGTCGCCGCGATCGGCCACGCCCGGGCCGTCGCGCACGAGCCCGCACCCGACCCGTACGCCGACGACGACCCGCTCGGCCGGCCCGCCGCGCTGCGGGTCCGCACCCGCCGGGCCGCCCACGCGCTGCTGCTGTCCGGCGCGTCCTGGCGGTACGGGCTGCGGCTGGCCCTGTGCATCGGCCTCGCCCAGATCCTGGTGTCGGTGATCGCGGTGCCTCGCTCGTACTGGGTGTCGCTGACCGTCACCTTCGTGCTGAAGCCCGACTTCGGCTCGGTGTTCTCCCGGGCGGTGCTGCGCGCGCTCGGCACCGCCGCCGGGCTGCTGATCGCCATCCCGGTGCTGGCCGAGGTGCCGCACGGCTGGTGGGACGTGCCGGTGATGGCGGCGCTGGCGGCCCTGATCCCGGTGCTGTCGGCGAAGGGGTACGCGTTCCAGACCGCGGCGATCACCCCGGTGATCCTGCTGCTCTCCGACCTGCTCAACCACCGGGGCTTCCACCTGGTACTGCCCCGGCTGTACGACTCGCTGATCGGCTGCGGCATCGCGCTGCTGACCGGCTACCTGCTGTGGCCGGAGTCCTGGCACACCCGGATCGGGGAGCGGCTGGCCGACGCCGTCGCGGACTCCGCCGCGTACGTCTCGCTGGCCTTCACCACCGGGCCCGGGGCCGACCAGCCGGCCCGCGCCCGGTACCGGCGGCGGCTCTACCGGGACCTGTCCGCCGTGCGCAGCGAGTTCCAGCGGGCGCTCACCGAACCGCCGCCGGTCGGGGCCCGGGCCGAGGCCTGGTGGCCGCTGGTGATCGCGGTCGAGCGGATCGTGGACACCACGACCGCCACCCGGGTCCGGGTCGAGCACGGCGCTCCGGCGCCGTCCCCGGCCGAGGTCGGCGCCGTCGTCCGGGAGCTGGCCGACCTGGCCGGGGCGCTGCGCAGCGGCGGGCCGCTGCCCGAGGCCGGGCCGGACGACCTCCGGCCCGACTGCGCGCTGGGCCGGCTGCACCGCGAGGTGCAGGCGGCGCGGGCGGTGGTGCCCGTCTGAGGGCCGGGCCGGCCGGGGGCCGGCCAGTCCTGGAGCGGCCGCTCGGGCATCCGCCCCGTCGAAGGCCGGGCCAGTCCCGTCGAAGGCCCGGTCAGTCCTGGATCCGCCGCCAGGGCCGGTCCGCCTCCAGTTCGAAGGCCAGCTCCAGCAGCAGCCGCTCCTGCCCGTGCGCGGCCGAGAGGTGCACGCCGATCGGCAGGCCGCTCGGCGCGGCGCCGGTGGGCAGGGCGATGCCGGGGCCGCCGGTCACGTTGTTGACCGGGGTGAAGGCCACGTAGCGCTGGAGGCGCTCGATCAGCTCGTCGAAGGCCACGTTCGGGCTGAGGTGGCCGATCGGCGGGGCGGCGTGCGCGAGGACCGGCGAGAGGATCACGTCGTGGGTGCGGAAGAGGCCCGCGTACGCGGCTTCGGCGCCGCGCAGCCGGCGCAGCACGGCCGGGGTGTGCAGGAACTCCCGCTGGTAGAGCCGGCGCAGCCCGGTGGTCAGGCCGTCGAGCCGGTTGATCCGGAAGCTGCGGTCCAGCGTCAGCCGGCCGCTGACCGCGATGGCGAAGGCGATGTAGCCCCAGTAGAGGACGAAGTCGCGGGAGAACTCCTCGCCGAACGGCAGGGTGGTCTCCTCGACGTGGTGGCCCAGTGCGGCCAGCCGGGCGGCGGTCTGCTCGACGGCGGTGCGGGTGGGCTCGTCGGTGGTGGCGAGCGGCGAGTCCACGACCAGTCCGATCCGCAGCCGGCGCCGCCCCGGGCCTTCGACCAGGCCGAGCGGGGGCAGCGCGGGGTTGCGGTGGTGGCGCTCGGCGGCGGCGTAGAAGGCGGCGGTGTCGCGGACGGAGCGGGTGAGCACGCCGTCGGTGACGAGGTCGATCGGCAGTTTGCCGCCCTGGGCGTTGGTGACCAGGCGGCCCCGGGTGGGCTTGAGTCCGACCAGTCCGCAGCAGGCGGCCGGGATGCGGATCGATCCGCCGCCGTCGTTGGCGTGCGCGATCGGCACCACTCCGGCGGCGACCAGCGCGGCCGAGCCGCCGGAGGAGGCGCCGGCCGAGTGCGAGGGCTTCCACGGGTTGCGCACCGGCTGGGCGGTGGCGAACTCGGTGGAGGCGTTGAGGCCGAACTCGGGCAGCCGGGTCTTGCCGAGGACGGCCAGGCCGGTGGCGAGGAACTGGTCGGTGAAGCGGGAGTTGCGTCGGGCCGGGCGGGCCTGGAAGGCCTCGCTGCCCATGCCGGTCGGCAGGCCGCGCAGGTCGACGTTGTCCTTGAGGAAGGTGGGGACGCCGTACAGCGGGCCGTCGGTGCCGTCCGGGCCGAGCCGGGGCCGGTCGTAGGACGGGTGGGCGACGGGGGTGAGCGTCCGGTCGACCCGGGCGGCGCGGGCGGCGGCGGCCGCGGCCAGTTCGGCGGGGGCCACCTCGCTGGCGCGGACGAGGGCGGCCAGGGCCACGGCGTCGTGCGCGCCGAGGGCGTCGTCGGTGAACCCGTGGGCCCGCTCGTCGGTCATCCGAACTCCCCAATCCCTACTGACCGGTAGTCGCGCAAGAGTTCGCAGTGTAGGCGCGGGGCTGCGCCGAGGGATACCCCACCCCCGGCGCCCGCCGCCGAACCCCGACGGCGCACGGGCGTTCGGCATGCGCCCCCGCGTTCACCCCACCCGCCGGTCGGAGATCGTTTCGCCGACGGCCCCGGGGAAAGGCCGGATCACGAACCGATCCGGTCCACCCCCCACCCCAAGGTGACGCCCGTGCCCACCCAGTACACCTCGGCCACCGCCCCCGGCTCCCTCCCCCTGCTCGGCCACGTCCCCGCCTTCGTCCGCCGGCCGCTGGAGTTCGTCGCCGGCCTGCCCGCCCACGGCGACCTCGTCCGGCTGCGGCTCGGTCCGCTGGACGCGTACGTCGCCTGCCACCCCGAGCTGGTCCGCCAACTGCTCACCGAGGACCGCACCTACGACAAGGGCGGGCTCGTCCTCGACAAGGCCCGCGAGGTCTTCGGCGACGGCCTGGCCACCTGCCCGGCCGCCGCGCACCGGCGCCAACGCCGCATGCTGCAACCCGCGTTCCACCGCGACCGGCTGCCCGGCTACGCCGCGATGATGGCCGAGGAGATCGCCGGCACCACCGCCTCCTGGAGCGACGGCGACGTGGTCGACGTCCCCGCCGCGATGTACCGCCTCACCACCGCCGTGACCGCCCGCTGCCTGTTCGCCGCCCACGAGCGGGCCGGCTCGCTGCCCGTCCACGACAGCATGGACGTCATCACCCGCGGCGTCGGCCGGCGCGTCATGATGCCGCTGCCCGGCACCGACCTCATCCCCACCCCGGGCAACCGCCGCTTCCGCCGCGCCCAACAGGACCTGAAGGAGGTCACCCGGCGGCTGATCGCCGACTACCGCGCCGCCGGCACCGACCACAACGACCTGCTGTCCACCCTGCTCAGCGCCCGCGACGAGGACGGGCAGGGGCTCACCGACGCCGAGATCCACGACCAGGTGGTCACCTTCCTGCTCGCCGGCATGGAGACCACCGCCGCCACCCTCTCCTGGGCCTGGACCCTGCTCGCCGCCCACCCGGCCATCCGCGACCGCCTGCACGCCGAGCTGGACACCGTGCTCGACGGCCGCCCCGCCCGCCACGAGGACCTGCCCGCCCTGCCGCTCACCGCCCGCATCGTCACCGAGACGCTGCGGCTCTACCCGCCGGTGTGGATCCTCAGCCGCGTCGCCGCCGCCGACGCCGAACTCGGCGGCCACCGCGTCCCGGCCGGCGCGACCATCCTGTTCAGCCCGTACCTGCTGCACCGCCGCGCCGACGTCTTCGCCTGCCCCGCCCGCTTCGACCCCGACCGCTGGCTCACCATCACCCGCCCCTCCCCCGGCACCTACGCCCCCTTCGGCCTCGGCGCCCGCCGCTGCATCGGCGACGTGTTCGGCACCACCGAGGCCGCCCTCGCCATCGCCACCATCGCGGCCCGCTGGACCGTCACCCCCACCCCCGGCCGCCCGGTCCGCCCCGCCCGCAGCTCCTCGCTGTCCCCCCGCCCCTTCACGGCCACCCTCGCCCGCCGGGCCTGGTGACCGGGGCTCCCGCCCCGCGCCGGCGACGGACGGGAGCCTCATCTGACGATGCGTCACATGGTGCGCGGCGGGCGGGGGATGCCCTGCCAGCGGTAGAGCATGGAGTCCCACGTGTAGGTGTAGGTGAAGGTGACGTCGAAGCTGGTGGTCCGCTCCAGGTGCGGCTGGCCGGGGGTCTCCGGGTCGAGCCAGGTCGTCGCGCCGTAGACGGACGCCCGCGGGTACACACAGATCGTCCAACGGAACCAGCCCGAGGAGAGCTGGACGTCCTGGGACGGCACGTTGCCGCCCGGCGTACTGAAGCTCCAGGCGTACGTGCCGGCGTCCAGGAACAGTCGCCGCTCGACGCACTGCTGCGCCGGCGTCACCGGAGCCGGCAGCGGCACCAACTGCCCGTAGCCCTGGAGGAATTCGCGTTCGGTCGCGGCGGATGCCGTCCCGGCCGTCGGCCCGGCCACCAGGGCGAGCAGGACGGCCGTCAGGGCCGGGATCCAGGAGAGTCTGCGCAGCATTCGATCCTCCGGCCGGACGGAGGCCCGGCGAGTGTGGACGGAAGTGGTCTACGCCAATCCTGCCGGGCCGGGTGCGGCCGTTCCCATCCCAGACCTCTGGGGTGGCCGCCGGGTCAGTCCTCGCCGCGCCGGTCGGCCGCCAGAGTGGTGAGCAGCCGCTCGATGGCCTCCAGCCGCCGGTGCAGGTCCTCGACGTCGCCGCGGGTGGCGCTCTGCTCGGCGGGCTTGAGGGTGATCACCAGCTGGCCGTCGGGCTCCAGCCGCCCGACCGCGACGTCGCGGATCGTGTCGCCGTTCTGGACGCGGACGGCGTGCTCGATCTCGGACGCGCGCAGCGCCAGCCCGCGCAGCGCGCCCGGGACGAGCTTGCCGTCGCGCACCACGGTGGTCGGGGTGCCCTCCAACAGCTGGGCGGCACGCGGGTCGTGGGCCAGCCAGCGGGTGACGGCGGCATTCACCGCGATCAGGGTGACCGCACCGATGGCGCCGCCGAGCAGGCTGTTGTCATTGCCGATGATCGCGTTCTGCACCACGTTGGACAGCAGGAAGATGACCACCATGTCGAAGGTGTTCAGGCCCGCCAGCCCGCGCTTCCCCGCGATCCGGAACAGGATCAGGATCAGCGCGTAGACCGCGATCGTGCGGAGGATCTTCTCCACGATCGGAATCTGGACGATCACCAGGTCGTGCCACATGGCCCCGCTCCTTCAACCCCTCGGCCGGACGGGGCGGGCAGCGCCCGGGCCCGACGGTACGCGCCCCGCCGGGCCCCGGCCAGCACCCGGACGAACCGGGGCCTCCGGCGAGGGCGTGTCTTCGAACTCCCGTCGTCCGCCCGGAGGGCGGGCGTGGCGGCGTTGGGGTGCGTGCATCGCAAGGCGGAGGAGGGAGTCCATGCGGTGGGGGCACCTCCCGGCCGGAGGCTGGGGGCCATCGGCGACTGACGACAACGCGGCGAGGTGCGTGCCCCGGCGTCGGCGCGCAGGCGGGGGTTCGAAGACACGCCCTATGAGCGGCGCTTCGGCTTGCCGCGCTTGGCCGCGGCCGCACCCCGGCCGCCCGCCGCGGGCTTCGGCCGGCCCTTCTGCTGGCCGCCCTTCTGCTGACCCGCCTTCTGCTGGCCGCCCTTCTGCGGCTGGGACTTGCGCGGCGCCGCGGCCTTCTGGGGCTCGGCCGCCGGCTGGGCGCCGCGCCCGCGCGAGCTGTTGACCGTGCGGCCCCGGACGATGCCGATGAACTCCTCGACCAGGTCCGTCGTACGGTCCTCCGGCCAGGCCAGCGCCACCTGGGACTGCGGCGCCTCGGCGACCGGCCGGAAGGTGAGGTCCTTGCGGTGGTGCAGCCGGGCCAGCGACTGCGGCACCAGCAGCACGCCGACGTTGGCCGCGACCAGCTCGATGGCGTCGGCGGTGCTGGCCGGGCGCTCGATCGCCGGGCGGCCGGGCAGCTCGCCCGGCCAGCCGAGGGTGTCGTCGAGCGGGTGGAACACCACCTCCTCGGCGAGGTCGCCGAGCGCGACCTCCTCGGCGGCCGCGAGCCAGTGGTCCTTGGGGAAGACCACGACGGTGGTCTCGGCGTAGAGCGGGATCGCGCTGAGCACGTCCCGGTCGACGGGCAGCCGGACGAGCCCGGCGTCCGCGGTGCCCTCGCGCAGCGTCCCCTCGCCGTCCCCGGCCGGGACGGCGAGGAGGTCGAGCCGCACGTCCGGGAGCCGCTCGGACCACACCCGGACCCATTTGCCGGGGGTCACGCCCGGGACGTACGCGAGCCGGAAGGACGGGTTCACCTGCATGTCTGTCACAGGGCAAGGCTACCGACCGTGACCGGGAGCGCCCGCGCACTCCCTTACCCTTGTCACCATGACATCGCTCAAGCAGAAGACCAGCCAGACCATGAAGCCGGCCACCGCCGCCAAGAAGCTGGGGATCTACCTCGACGCGGCGCCGACCGGCTTCCAGGAGGGTGTGGTCTCCCGCGAGGAGCTCAGCGCGCTTCAGGCCGACCCGCCGCAGTGGCTCCAGGAGCTGCGCCAGAACGGCCCGCACCCTCGCCCGGTGGTCGCCGCCAAGCTCGGCGTCTCCATCGCCGGCCTGGCCCGCGGCGGCGTGACCGAGGCGCTCACCACCGAGCAGATCGAGGCCGTCAAGGCCGAGAACCCGCTCTGGCTGCAGCACGAGCGCGCCAACCAGGTGGACGTCCGCAAGGAGGCCGTCCGGATCAAGGAGAAGCAGGAGAAGGACGCCGCGGCGCTTGCCGCCAAGGCTGCCAAGGCCGCCAAGGCCGGCTGACCCGCGCGCTCCGGCCGCCGGCCGGGCCCGATTGTCAGACCCCTGCGCAAGGCTGGTGCCGACGTCCGTTCCACGGGCGTCGGCACAGTCGTCGGCGGACATCCGGACAGGGAGCGTGCGGATGGCACAGGCAGCAGGGGCGGCCGGCCCTGGAGTACGGCTTCACCGACCGCGACGGCAGCCGGCCGGACTGCTGGCGCTACCTGGTCGAGGTGCAGGACGCGGGCAAGCCGGCCGCGCCGGAGGGCTACCGCTGACGGGGTGGCGGCGGCGGCGCCACCGGGCGCCGGGGAGAACCCCCTTTCCCCGCTCCGCGTATTGACCGCGCCGCCGCCGACTCCGAATAATCGGCGCCACCGGGGCGCCCAGGCAACCCTCGTCACTCTGACCACACCGGACCGGGGAGCGCCCATGACCGACCACCCGCACCACGACGAACCCGCCGCGCTCGCCGCCACCACCGCACTCGCCGCCCTGGCCGAGGAGTACTTCGCCGCCGAGAACGCCCACGCCCCGTTCGACGCGACGCTGAGCGGGGTCGAGGGCTACGCCCACGAGGTGCCCGACCCGTCCCGCGCGGCCGCGCTGCGCCACCGGGACGCGCTGGCGGGCTTCGGGGCGCGACTGGCCGCGATCCCGGTGGACGCGCTGGCCGGCGAGGACCTGGTCACCCACCGCGTGCTCGGGCGGCTGATCGACAACGGCACCGGCCGGATCACCCACGGACTGGGCGACTTCAGCATCTCGGCGACCATCACCGCACCGCAGAACGAGGCCTTCACCTCGCTCGCCATGACCTCCGTCGACCAGGAGGGCGCCGACGCCTACCTGGAGCGGCTGGCCGGCCTGCCGGGCTACTTCGACGCCGCCCTGCAGCTCCACCTGGACGCCGCCGCCGAGGGCCGCACGCCCCTGCGCAGCGGCGTCGACGCCGCCCTCGACCAGCTCGACGCCTACCTGGTCGCCAACCCGGACGACGACCAGCTGCTGCGCGCGCTGCAGGGCCGCCCGGAGTTCGACCGGGGCCGGGTGATCGTCCGCGACGGCGTGCGCCCGGCCGTGGCCCGCTACCGGGCCGGCCTGGCCCAGCGGCTGGCCGCGGACGCCCGGCCGGACGACCGGGCCGGGGTCTGCCACGTGCCCGGCGGCACCGAGGGCTACGCCGACGCCGTCACGCGCTACACCCGGCCCGGGCTCACCCCGGAGGAGGTCCACCGGATCGGCCTGGACACCCTGGCGGGGCTGCGCGAGGAGTTCGCCGAGCTGGGCGGCAAGGTGCTCGGCATCACCGGCCCCGACGCCGTGCTGGCCGCGCTGCGGGAGGACCGCGCGCTGCGCTTCGGCAGCGCCGAGGAGATCATCGCCCTGGTCGACGAGGCGCTGGAGCGCGCCCGCCGCGCCTCGGCCGACTACTTCCGGGCCTACCCGATCGCCGACTGCGTGACCCGGGAGATCGACCCGATCGAGGCGGAGACCGGGCCGCTGGCCTACTACCAGCCGCCGGGCCCGGGCGGCCTGCCCGGCACCCACTGGATCAACACGCTGCGCCCGCAGACCAGGTTCAGGTACGAGTACGAGGCGATCGCCTTCCACGAGAGCGTGCCCGGGCACCACCTGCAGATCGCCGTCGCCCAGACGCTGCACCACCTGCCGGAGTTCCGGCGCCGGCCGAGCGGCCAGCTGACCGCCCACGTCGAGGGCTGGGGCCTGTACACCGAGCGGCTCGCGGACGAGATGGGGCTGTACAGCTCGGACCTCTCCCGCTTCGGCATGCTGTCGCTCGACGCGCTGCGGGCCGTGCGTCTGGTCGTGGACACCGGGCTGCACCACTACGGCTGGTCCCGGGAGCGGGCGATCGCCTTCATGCGGGACAACACGGCCACCACCGAGGCCAACGTCCGCAACGAGATCGACCGCTACCTGGCCTGGCCGGGCCAGGCGACCGCGTACCTGATCGGCCGCCGGGAGATCGTCCGGCACCGCGAGCGCGCGCAGGCGGCGCTGGGCGGCCGGTTCGACATCCGGGAGTTCCACCACGAGCTGATCGGGCACGGCAGCCTGCCGCTGGGAGTGCTGGACACGCTGGTCACGGACTGGATCGCGGCGCAGTAGGGCCCGCCGCTCCGACGGTGCGCGGTGCACACGCACCGCGCACCGTCGGGCCGGTTCGGCTGCTACGCCGGGGTGACGGGCGGGCGGCGCTTGTGCTCGGTGCGGCGGTAGTGGCCGAGGACGGTGCGGAAGACGTCCTCGCTCACCGGCCGCTCCTCCAGGAAGTCGTCCAGGGCCTCGTAGGGGACGCCGAGGGCGTCCTCGTCGGGGCGGCCGGGGGCGAGGGTCTCCAGGTCGGCGGTGGGGGTCTTGTGGACGAGGTCCACTGGGGCCCCCAAGGCCTCGGCCAGCGAGCGGACCTGACGCTTCGTCAGCCCGTCCAGCGGCATCACGTCGGCGGCGCCGTCACCGTACTTGGTGAAGAAGCCGACGGCCGCCTCGGCGGCGTGGTCGGTGCCGACGACCAGGCCGCCGGTGGCGCCCGCGACCGCGTACTGGGCCACCATCCGCTGGCGGGCCTTGACGTTGCCGCGGACGAAGTCCTCGTGGGAGCGGTCGGCGAAGGTGAGGCCGGCGGAGGTCAGCGCGTCGAGGGCGGCGTCGGTCGCGGGCCTGATGTCGACGGTCAGGGTCCGGTCCGGCTGGATGAAGTCGAGTGCGCGGCGGGCGTCCGCCTCGTCCGCCTGGGTGCCGTAGGGCAGCCGCATGGCGCAGAACTCGGCCTGGTGTCCGGCCGCGCGCAGCCGGTCGACGGCGAGCTGGCAGAGCCGCCCGGCGGTGGTGGAGTCGACGCCGCCGCTGATGCCGAGCACCAGCGTGCGGGCGCCGGCCGCCCGGAGCTGGTCGGCGAGGAAGTCGGCCCGGCGCTTCGCCTCCTGCTCGGGGCTGGGGACGGGGGCCACCCGCAGGGTGCGGGCGATCTCCCGCTGGAGGTCGGCGGACAGGGGTTCGGTCATATCGACTCCCGGGTGAAGGTGACACGGTGGGTGCCCGCCCTGGACGCTACCAGCGGGTTCCGCGCGTTCGACGAGGTGGTGGCGGTGCTGCGGCAGGCCGGGGCGAGCGCCTACGCGGGGTGCCGCAGGATGTCGAGGACGACGGCGCCGTCGACGGTCTCCTGGGCGACCAGCAGGGCGGCCAGTTCGTCGAGGTGGTGGCGGTGTTCGCGGAGCAGGTCGACGGCGCGGCGTTCGGCGCGGCGCAGCAGGCGGGCCACCGCCTCGTCGACGGCGCGCTGGGTCTGCTCGGAGTACGGGCGGCGGAACAGGTCCTCGGGGCCGTCGCCGAGGTAGTTCGGGGAGCCGCTGGAGTAGCCGACCGGGCCGAGTTCCGGGGAGAGGCCGAATTCGCGGACCATCCGGGTGGCGACGCCGGTGGCGTGGGCGAGGTCGTTGGCGGCGCCGGTGGAGCCCTCCCCGAAGACCACCAGCTCGGCCGCCCGCCCGCCGAGCTGGACGGTGATCAGGTCGATCAGGTAGCCCTCGGTGTACAGGTGGCGTTCCGCTTCGGGGAGTTGTTCGGTCGCGCCGAGGGAGACGCCGGCCGGGAGGATGGTCACCTTGGCGACGGGGTCGGCGTGTTCGCACAGCGCGGCGGTCAGGGCGTGCCCGGACTCGTGGACGGCGACGGCGTGGCGCTCCTCGGGCAGCAGCGCGTTGGAGGAGTCCCGGCGGCCGAGCAGGACGCGGTCGCGGGCGGTGTCGAGGTCGTCGGCGGTGAGGGTGGCGCGGTCGGCGCGGACGGCGTTGATGGCGGCCTCGTTGACCAGGTTGGCGAGGTCGGCGCCGGAGAAGCCGGGTGTGCCTCGGGCGATGCGGTTGAGGTCGGCATCGGGGGCGAGGGTCTTGCCGCGGACGTGGACGGCGAGGATCGCGGCCCGTTCCGCCTGGTTGGGCAGCGGGACGGTGACCTGGCGGTCGAACCGGCCGGGGCGCAGCAGGGCCGGGTCGAGGGCGTCCGGGCGGTTGGTGGCCGCGATGACGACGATGCCGGTGGTCGGGTCGAAGCCGTCCATCTCGGAGAGCAGCTGGTTGAGGGTCTGCTCGCGTTCGTCGTTGCCGCCGAGCCGGGTGCCGCCCGCGCGGCGGCCGCCGACGGCGTCGATCTCGTCGATGAAGATGATGGACGGCGCGCGTTTGCGGGCCTCGTCGAAGAGGTCGCGGACGCGGGAGGCGCCGACGCCGACGAACATCTCGACGAAGCCGGAGCCGGTCACGGAGAGGAAGGGCACCTCGGCCTCTCCGGCGACGGCCCGGGCGAGCAGGGTCTTTCCGGTGCCGGGAGGGCCGACCATGATCACCCCGCGCGGGCCCTTGGCGCCGGCGGCGGCGTAGCGTTCGGGGCTGCGCAGGAAGTCGACCACCTCGCTGACCTCCTGCTTGACGCCCTCGTACCCGGCGACGTCGGCGAAGCGGGTGGCGGGCCGCTCGGCCTCGATGATCTTGGCGCGGGAGCGGCCGATGGCGCTCAGGCCGCCGCCGAGCGAGCGGGCGGCCATCCGGCCGGACCAGAGGAACAGCCCGCCGAAGAGCAGCAGCGGCAGGAACAGCAGCAGCGTCGACCAGATCGAGCTGCCGCCGCTGCGGCTGGCGGTGATGTCGACGTGTTGGCCGGCCAGCTCGCCGCTGAGCTGGGAGGTGTCCAGGGCGGTCGGGATCTGGCTGGTGAAGTGCGTGCCGTCCTTGAGGGTGCCGGTGACCCCGCCGGTGTCGGTGATGTCCACGGTCTGCACCTGGCCGGCGCCGACCCGGTTGAGGAAGTCGGTGTAGCCGTAGGTGGCGCCGGTCGAGCCGGAGCGCGAGAACAGGATGAGCAGCAGCAGGGTCACCAGGACGGCGACGGGCAGCAGCCAGCGGCGCATCGCGGGCGGGGGCGGCTTGGGCGGCGGCGGGCCGCCGGGGGTGCGGGGCCGCTCGGGGCCCCCGCCCGGGGGCGGCGGGGTCGCGGGGTGGCGGGCGGCGCGCAGCCGGATTCGGGTGATCATCCGCGCCCACCACCTCTCCGCCGCCGGGCCTTCCTCTCCATGGTGGGGCGAGAAGGGCCCGGACGGGAGGTCCAGGACGAACCGGCCGGCCCCGGAACGGGGGCCGGCGGCGCCGTCAGGAGAAGTCGAGCGAGCCGGTCCGGGTCCGCTTGAGCTCGAAGAAGTTCGGGTAACCGGCCAGCAGCCGCACCCCGTCGAAGACCCGGACGGCGTCCTCGCCGCGCGGGATGGCGCTCAGCACCGGGCCGAAGAAGGCGACGCCGTCGACGTGGATGGTCGGCGTGCCGACCTCCTCGCCGACCGGGTCCATGCCCTCGTGGTGGCTCTTGCGCAGCGCGACGTCGTACGCCGTGCTGTCGGCCGCGGCGGCGAGCTCCTCCGGCAGTCCGGCCGCGACCAGGGCCTCCCGGATGACGGCGTCGTCGGCGGGCCGGTCCTGGTCGTGCAGGCGGGTGCCGAGTTCGGTGTACAGGTCGCGCAGCACGTGCTCGCCGTGCTGTTCGGCGGCGGCGATGCAGACCCGGACGGGGCCCCAGCCGGTGGTCATCAGGCGCTGGTAGCGCTCGGGCAGGTCGGTGCGGCCCTCGTTGAGGACGGACAGGCTCATCACCCGGAAGGTGAGGTCGAGCTCGCGGTGGCGCTCGACCTCACGGATCCACCGGGAGGTGATCCAGGCGAACGGGCAGATCGGATCGAAGTAGAAATCGACTTTGGTGGTCACGGTGAAGAGCCTAGACGCCGAGTGGACCGCTTTCCAGGGCCAATCGATCACCATTGCGGTGGGCCACTTCTCAGCTGCAGGTCTTCCCGTCGGCCGGCACGGTGCCGTCCAGCAGGTAGGCGTCCACGGCCTGCTTCAGGCACGGGTCGCCGGTGTTGTAGCCGCCGTGGCCCTCGCCCTGGAGGGTGACGTTGACGCCGACGCCCGGGCCGAGCTGCTGCGCCATCGCGTGGGCGCCCTCGACCGGGGTGGCCGGGTCGCCGGTGGTGCCGACCACCACGATCGGGGCCGCGCCGGCGGCCGAGACGTCCGGGTGGTCGGCCTTGCCCGGCACCGGCCAGCCGGTGCAGCTCGTCAGGCCCCAGGCGGAGTAGGGGCCGAACACCGGGGAGGCGTCGCGGAACTGCGGCAGCTGCTGTTCGACGTCCTGGTCGGAGTAGCGCTGTCGGGCGTCCACGCAGTTGATCGCCCGGTTGGCGGCGCTCAGGTTGGTGTAGCGCCCCTGCGGGTCGCGCCCGAACATCGCGTCGGAGAGCTGGAGCAGTGTGTTGCCGGTGCCCTGCTGCATCGCCTCGGTGAGCCCGGCGGCCAGGACGGGCCAGGTCTCCTCGCTGTACAGGGCGGCGGCGATGCCGGTGACGGCCAGGGTCTCGGTGAGCTGCCGCCCGCTGGTGGTGGGCAGCGGGGACTGCTCCAGCTTCTGCAGCAGCGCCGTGACCGCCGCCGTGCCCTCGACGCCGCCGGCACCCGTCGGGCAGACGGCGGCCTCCTCGGCGGCGCAGGCCTTCATGAAGTTGTCGAAGGCGAGCTGGAAGCCCTTGGCCTGGCCGAGCGCGGACTGCTGCGGGTCCTTCGTCGGGTCGACGACCGAGTCCAGGACGATCCGGCCGACCTCCTGCGGGAACAGGTGCGCGTAGACGCCGCCGAGCTGGGTGCCGTAGCTGATGCCGAAGTAGAAGAGCTTCTGGTCGCCGAGCACCTGCCGCATCAGGTCGAGGTCGCGGGCGGCGCTCTCGGTGTCCACGTAGGGCAGCACCGGACCGGAGTTGTGCTCGCAGGCGGCGGTGAACTGCGCGTTGCTGGTGTCCAGCGCCTTCACCGCGTCGGGGGTCCCGGGGGTGTTGTCGAGTGCCAGGCTGACGTCCATCGCCTTGTCGTCCAGGCAGCTCACCCCGGCGCTGGCGCCGACCCCGCGGGGGTCGAAACTCACCAGGTCGTAGCGGGCGTTGAGGGAGGCGTAGTCGGCGGCGAGGGCGGGCAGCGTGGCGACGCCGGAGGCGCCGGGGCCACCGAAGTTGAACAGCAGCGAGCCGATCCGGTGCTTCTCGTCCTTCGCCCGGCTCCGGATCATGGCCAGGTCGATGGTCTGGCCGTCTGGCTTGCCGTGGTCCAGCGGCGCCTTGAGGGTGGCGCACTGCCAGTCACCGGCGGGCGCGGTGCCGCTGCCCTGCGCGGGGCTGGGGGCCGGGCAGGCCTGCCAGTCGAGATGCTGGGCCGCGAGTCCGGTCGCGGACGCAGCGGGTGAGCCGGGCGAGCCGACCGGGGAGGTCGGCGCGGGCTCGACGGCGGAGCGGGCGTCGCCCTGGCAACCGGCGGCACAGGCGAGCAGCAGCGCGGCCAGGCCGAAAGCGCCGGCGCCGCGGACGACGGTGTGCATGGAGCGGTCCACCTCTCGGGTTGCCGGGCGCGCCCCGGCACTCGGCACGGTCAACGCACCACAGACCCTAGGGGTGGTTGGGCGACTACGCCTGGTGGACGGCCTCCTCGGGGGGCGTGCGCCGGTCCGGCTGCCACCCGCCGTCCGGGTGAGGTACTCCTGCGACCCTCGTCCGGATTGCCCACTACCTGGCGTCGCATGCTATCTTGCATCACATGGTACCTGGCATCACACACCACGACGGCGACGCCGGTACGGCCGACGGACCGGTGGCGACGCAGTTGCGCAAGGGCGTGCTGGAGTACTGCGTCCTGGCACTGCTGCGGGACGGCCCCCGGTACGGGGTGGAGCTGCTGCAGGAGCTCGGCCGGTTCCCGATGCTGGCGACCAGCCAGGGCACCATCTACCCCCTGCTGTCCCGGCTGCGCCGGGCCGGCCTCGCCGACACCTTCCTGCGCGACTCGGCCAGCGGCCCGTCCCGCCGGTACTACACCCTCACCGACACCGGCCGCAGCGCACTGGAGGAGTTCGCCACGCTGTGGCCCGCCTTCCGCGAAACCGTCGACCACGTCCTGGCCCCGGGAGAGAACCCGTGAACAACCCCATCGAGCACCCCCTGGTCCGCACCCACCTGGCCGCGGTCGCCCGGTACACCGCTCCGCTGCCCGAGCCTCGCCGCCGCGAACTGCTCGCGGACCTGCGCGAGCACATCGAGGTCTCGCTCGCCGAGTGCGACCCCGCCGACGAGGCCGCCGTCCGGCGGGTCCTGGAGCAGCTGGGCAGCCCCCGGCGGATCGCCGACGCCGCGCTCGACGAGGAGGGCGGCACCCGACCGGAGCCGGAGAGCCGCGGCCGCACCGCCCGCACCCTGGTCTTCGCGGTGCTGCCGGTTCCGCTGTCGTTCGTCCCGGCCATCGGGCCCCCGCTCGCGCTGGCCGCCGCCGTCATCGCCGCGAGCAGGGTGTGGCGGTCCACGCAGTGGAGCCGCCGGGAGAAGCGGCTGGCAGCCCTGCTGCTGCTCTCCCCCGTCCTGGTCACTCCGCTGGCCGGCATCGCCGCCGCCGTCGTGTCCCCGTTCGGCCTGACCGCGACCGCCGTCCTCGCCGCCTGCGTGGTGGGCTTCTGCCCCGCCCTGCTCGCGGCGTTCCTCCTGGCCCGCTCCGCCGCCCGGCTGCGCAACGCCGCACTCACGGCCTGAACCGGCTTCACCAAAGAACACTGACGTTTCGCCGTCCCCCCCTGGTGATGCCGGAGGCCGCCCCCATGTACAAGGGGGGGCGGCCTCCGCACGTCGGAGGCTCGCGCTTGCGCGCGCCTCTGCCCGGCGGCTAATGTCTTACCTGTTTCTCACCATCAAACCCCTTTTCGGCCAAGGCCGTTCATACGGTTAACGAAAACCCGCATACAGTGTGCGGACCTGGGGAACCCGAACCGCCGCCCCCTCCGCCTGGGGGCTTTTCCATTACGTGGGAATCAAGGCAACTCACTTTACCGTCAGGCTCGTTGACCCCGTTCTCCGGCGGCTGCTTTGCTTCTCGGCGGCCGAGGCGGGCCTGTTTCCCCCCGGTG
Source organism: Kitasatospora sp. NPDC056731 (assembly GCF_040687675.1). NCBI lineage: Bacteria > Bacillati > Actinomycetota > Actinomycetes > Kitasatosporales > Streptomycetaceae > Kitasatospora > Kitasatospora sp. NPDC056731. The sequence goes on along the minus strand of NZ_JBFBNR010000045.1, from coordinate 2,072 downwards.
ATCCGTTGTGCGGCGGGTCATCCAGGCGTTCCACCGCCTCCGGCCTCTCCCTGTCCTTCGCGACCACCCGTCACCCACCGGTGCCCGGGCGGTCGGCATGAGAGAGGCAACCCTCACATGGGCCGAACCCCCACGTTCCGTCTCGCCGGACGGGCGGCGCTCACCGGCGTCGCCGCGCTCGCCCTCGCGGCGGCCGGCTTCACCGCGGCACCCGCCCAGGCGCAGCCCGACGACGCCGCGCACCCCGCGGCGTCGGCGAACCACCCGTACCGGCACGGCGCCGTCCCGCTGCGCGGCCACCAGGCCGCACCGAACGCCACCTCCGCCAACAACCTCAACTACGGTGGCGGGGCGGGCAGTCCGAGCATCGGCGTGACCACCGGACCGGAGCACGTCTACCTGGTGTTCTGGGGCTCCCAGTGGGGCAGCTCCGGCACCGACACCAACGGCAACACCACGCTCAGCGGCGACGCCAAGGGCATGGCCCCGCGCCTCCAGCAGCTGTTCAAGGGCATCGGCGCGGGCAGCGAGCTCTGGTCCGGCGTCATGACGCAGTACTGCGAGGGCGTCGCCGCCGGCTCCCAGACCTGCCCGGGCAACTCCGCGCACGTCGCCTACCCCACCGGCGGCGCGCTCGCCGGCGTCTGGGTGGACACCTCCGCCGCGGCGCCCGCCTCCGCGACCGGCAACCAGATCGGCGCCGAGGCGGTCAAGGCGTCCGGCCACTTCGGCAACACCACGGCCGCGGCCAACCGGAACGACCAGTACGTCGTCGTCTCCCCCACCGGCACCACCCCCGACGGCTTCAACACCGCGTCCGGCAACTTCTGCGCCTGGCACGACTACACCGGCGACACCACGCTCACCGGCGGCGCCGTCTCCTCCCCGTACGGCGAACTGGCCTTCACCAACCTGCCGTACGTGACCGACGCGGGCTCCGGCTGCGGCCAGGGCTTCGTCAACGCGGGGACGGCCGGCACCCTGGACGGCGTCACCATCGTCGAGGGCCACGAGTACGCCGAGACCATCACCGACCAGAACCCGGCCGGCGGCTGGACCGACAGCAGCGGCGCCGAGAACGGCGACAAGTGCGCCTGGGTCAGCAGCGGCCAGGGCGCCTCGGCGAACGTCGGCTTCACCACCGGCAGCTTCGCCATGCAGTCGACCTGGGCGAACGACTTCAACAGCGGTGCGGGCGGCTGCGAGATGTCCCACCCGATCGTCGGCGGCACGACCGGCAACACCGTCACCGTCACCAACCCGGGCGCCCAGACCGGCACCACCGGCAAGGCCGTCAGCCTGCAGATCGCGGCGACCGACAGCGCCTCCGGCCAGACCCTCACCTACACGGCGAGCGGCCTGCCGGCCGGCCTGTCCATCTCCGCCTCCGGCCTGATCAGCGGCACCCCGACCACCGCCGGCACGGCGAACGTCACGGTCACCGCCAAGGACGCCACCGGCGCCTCCGGCTCCGCCGCCTTCGGCTGGACCGTCACCTCCGCGAGCGGCGGCGGCCTCACCAACGGCGGCTTCGAGACCGGCACCCTGAGCGGCTGGACCTCCGCCGGCAGCGCCGCCGCCTCCAGCGCCGCCAAGCACACCGGCAGCTACGGCGCCATGCTCGGCTCCACCGGCCCCACCACCACGTCCACGGCCAGCCAGACCTTCACCGCCCCGACCGGCAGCAGCAAGGTCGCCTTCTGGTACGACGTCACCTGCCCGGACACCGTCACCTACGACTGGGCGACCGCCACCCTCAAGGACAACACCACCAACACCACGACCACGGTGCTCGCCAAGACCTGCACCAGCGGCCTCGGCTGGAAGTCCGCCTCCGGCACCGTCACTCCGGGCCACAGCTACACGCTCACCCTCACCAACGTGGACGACAACTACCCGGGTGACCCGACCTACACCTACTACGACGACGTGACCGTCTCCTGACGGCCGCCCGTCCACGCCCCTGACGCCGCCGGGGCGCCCCCTGTGGACCGGACCCAACCCGCTCTGGGCCGTCGGGGACTGGCGTCCCGAGGAGATCCGCCTCGCCACCCTCCGCCCCGGCGCCCCCG
>NZ_JBFBNR010000044.1:0-63726 GCF_040687675.1 Kitasatospora sp. NPDC056731 | reverse complement strand
CTCCTTCCAAGCCACTGAGGGCAAGGTGACCTGAGCCACACCCGGCCCTCCCGGGCCGGACAACACCTTACGGAGGTGACCTGGGCGGAGGTAAAAGCGCCCGGGCGGCCTGCGGCGGATGGCTCTGCTTCGAGGACGAGGCCGGGTTCACCCGCAGACCGCCCAGGGGACGCACGTGGGGGACGGCGTGGTATCACCCCGGTCGTCAGAGTCTGCGGTCGCGGCTCCGGACGCGTCTCCGTCGCCGGCCTGATCGCCGTGCGGCCGGGCTCGCGGACCCGGATGTGCCACCGGCTGCGACGGCACAGCGGGCGCAAGGGCGAGCGCCGCAGCCTGTCCGAGCGCGACTACATCGGGCTGGTAGACGGGGTCCATCAGCTGGTCAAGGCACCGATCGTGTTGGTGTGGGACCGGCTGAACACCCACGTCTCCCATGCCATGCGCGACCTGGTCGACGCCCGGGACTGGCTGACGGTGTTCGTGCTGCCCGCATACGCACCCGAGCTGAACGCGGTCGAGTACCTGTGGGCCCACGTCAAACGCAGTCTGGCGAACCTCACCAGCGTCGCCCTCGACCGGCTCGAAGCCCTCGTCCGCAACCGCCTCAAACGGCTGCAGTACCGCTCCGACCTCCTCGACGGCTTCCTCGCCGGGACCGGACTCTCCCTCGACCTCCCACCACCATCACCCTGAAGCGCCGAGATCAGTAATCAGCACCTCCCGCTCAACGGGGGAAGCTCACACCGTCTACCGGCGCAGCCGTCCTGAGGCGGTCAGCCCGCCCCCATCCGCGTATCTCACACACCATCGGATACAGCCACCACACCGAACTCGTCAGGCAAACCAGGACAGTTCACCCTGGCGCGCCGAAGTCAGTAATAACCCAGAGGTCGCAGGTTCAAATCCTGTCCCCGCTACCACGTACGTCGAAGGGTGGACACACGATGTGTGTCCACCCTTCGACGTACCAGCCTGCGTTCAGGCCATCCGCACCGGCGCCCAGACACCGTCGCACCTCAGCTTCTCCGAGCGTCGCCACCACCAGGTGCATAGCGGGGTTCAAGGCGACCCAGCGAGCAGCACGCGGATGGCCTGGTACGCCGCGGGCTGACTGCGACGTCTGCCGCCTGGCCGGTTACCGGGTGGCCTCTGCGGTGAGCTGGCGGCGCTCGGCGAGCACTGTGCTGACCTGCTCGACGGGGGCGGAGCCGAGGACCCGGTGAATGAGCTGGTGGTGGTAGGGGGTGGTGAGGGTCTCGGTGGCGTGCTGGTGGCGGGGGCCAGGGTGACCAAGGAGCCGGCGTCCTCCTGGGCGCCCTCGCGACCGGTGCGGTTCGGGTGCAGGACCCAAGCACATGGAAGTCGACCCTGGCAGCTTCACCAGGAAGCAGTAGTCCACCGAAGCCCGCGACCGGCAGCCCTGTCCCAAGCTCACCCCGAAACGGACATCAGCTCACGAACGCCCTCTGAAAGTGGGGCCTGGGCTCGCACTCCCGGACGAGACGTACGCGAGGGAACAGCGCACCCCCGACGGAAGAAAAGTTAACCAGATGCTTGACTATTTGCCGTCGGCATCGAACAGTTAGGCACATGCTTAACCAAGCTGGTTCGTTGGACCGGGTGTTCCAAGCGCTGGCGGACGCGACCCGCCGGGACATCGTCGAACGGTTGATCCACGGGCCCGCCTCGGTCAGCGAGCTGGCCCGGCCGCTGGACATGTCGCTGCCGGCGGTGATGCAGCACCTACAGGTACTGGAGACATGCGGACTGGTCCGGTCCGAGAAAGCCGGAAGGGTACGCACCTGCCACATCGAGCCGGGCGTGCTGCGAATGGCCGAGGACTGGATCACTGCGCAGCGCACCGCCTGGGAACACCGCCTCGATCGCCTCGGCGACTACCTGACCGAACACCGCGACAGCCCGGATCAAGGGAGCACACAATGACCGATCACATGGTCACACATGCCACGTTCACCCTCGAACGCCTCTACGCGGCCTCACCGGCGACGGTGTTCGCCGCGTGGGCCGCCCCCGAAGCAAAGGCCCGCTGGTTCGCCGGCCCCGACGCCGAGCACGAGCTCGACTTCCGCGTCGGTGGGCGGGAGGTCAACCGCGGCCGCTCCGGCGGCGGGCCGGTGCTGACTTTCGAGTCCTGGTACCGCGACATCGTCCAGGACGAGCGGATCGTCTACACCTCCACCCTGTCCGAGGGGCAGGACCTTGCGACAGTGTCGCTGACGACGGTGGAGTTCCTCCCCGAGGGCGGTGGCACCCGGCTGCTGCTCACCGAGCAGAGCACCTTCCTCGACGGCCGCGAAGAACCGAGCTGGCGGGAGCAGGGCACCGGCAAGTGGCTCGACGCGCTCGCCGCCGAACTGCTGCGAAGCATCCAGCAACCGTGACGACCACCAGTAACCTTTCGCAGGCTCGCCGTTGGCAGGTGCTGGCACTGCTGGGCACGGCGTTCTTCATGACGATTCTGGACGGCACCAGCCTGCTCGCCGCTCTGCCCGCGATCGAAGGCCACCTTCGCCTGCACGGCCCTGCCGTCCAATGGACCGTGACGGCCTACGCGCTGGCCTTCAGCGGGCTGCTGCTGTTATGCGGCCGCGCCGCGGATCTGCTGGGCCGTCGGCGCGTGTTCATCGCCGGGATGGCGCTGCGGGTCGTGGCCTCGCTGGCGTGCGGGCTCGCTCCGTCCATCCAGGCCCTGGTGGCCGCCCGCGCGGTGCAGGGCGTCTCGGCCGCGATCATCGCTCCGGCCGCGTTGTCGATGGTCGTGAACACCTTCCCCGAAGGGATCGAGCGGAACAAGGCGCTCGGTGTCTGGGGCGGCCTCGGCGGGTTCGGCGCCACCGCCGGTCTACTCCTGGGCGGCATCATCACCGATGTCCTCGGCTGGCAGTGGGTGTTCTGGGTCAACGTCCCGGTCGGGGCCCTCGTGCTGGTTCTCGCCCCCGCCACGCTGCGCGAAAGCCGGGACCGAACACGCCCCCGTTCCTTCGATGTCCCCGGTGCGCTGACCATCGCCCCGGCACTCGTTCTGCTCGTCTACGTGATCACCCGGGTGCCGACATCCGGGTGGGCGAATGGACAGAGCATCGGGCTACTGACCGCCGTGGCCGTGCTGGTCTGGATGTTCGTCCTGATGGAGAAGCGATCGACGGCCCCGCTCGTTCCCTTTCGGTCGCTGCGCTCGCGCATGCTGATCGGCGGCAACCTCCTCCTGCTCATCGCTGGCATGACCGTCGACGGCATGCTCGTCACCCTCACCTCCTTCGCGCAGCAGGTGCTCGGCTGGCCGGCGGCGCAGTTCGGGCTGGCGGCCGCGATGATGACCGTCACCGCGGCCGCAGGCGCACTACTGAGCCAACGGATCGTGCGCAGGCTCAGCCTGGGGCGGGTAGCTGCCGCCGGGGCCGTCCTGCTCGGTTGTGGCTGCCTGCTGCTCACCCGCATACCGGCCGGTGGCCCGATGAGTCTTCTGCCGGCGGCCCTGTTCCTGTTCGGGGCGGGAATGGGCGCCGTCACGGTATGCGCACAGATCGCCGCGCTGACCGGCGTCACCGAGAAGGACTCAGGCCTGGCCGCCGGCCTCGCCGACACCTCCTTCGCCGTCGGCACCGCCGTCGGCGCTGCCGTCTGCACCAGCGTCGCCGCCGCCCGCACGTCCGCGATCGGTGGTCCGACACCGCCCGCACTCACCACCGGGCAGCATGCCGCGTTCGGGGCAGCCGGCGTCTTCGCCGCTCTCGCCTTGATCACCGCGTTGACGCTCCTCAGCAAGCGATCCGGCCTGTCCCGCAGCGTGTCGGCAGACGCAAGCGAGAACGTATCTCCCCGGGCACCGTCAACCTCACCTTGATCTACGCGGACACCCCCTGGCTCCCTCCTGGCGTGATTCCTGTTCCGCATTCCATGGAGGGCCGGACCCGAATCCGGCGGCAAGGCCCCGGCCTCACCCGCGAACCCCTACGCCGAGATCCTCGGTGTCACTACGGGCGCGAACGGCACCCGGCTCCGACGTCGTGGCCCTCGGCGCGCAGCTGGGCGACGGCGGCGGCGACGTAGCGTGTCGTCCACAGGACTACCGCCGCGTTCAAAACCACTCCCATTGACATCCTCCCTGCCCTAAAGGACGGGGATTCCTAGCTCACTTCGCCTGGCCGCTTGTGCGTCTGGCGGCGACAGGTGTGGTCGACCGGGTCGACGACGGCGAGCAGGTGCAAGGTCTTGGCGATGACGCCTGGGGCATTGCGCTGGGGCTATTGCCGTTGGTGCGGCTTCCCGGACCCGCTCGGGGGTTCGAGCCCGGGAAGCCTCCCTCCACGGTGCCGGTAGCGGCCGCTGACAGCGCGCGGGGCTACGCCATGGCGTCGACGGCCGCTGGGGTGGTCTGTTCCGGCGGCGAGGGCTCGGCTGCGCCGGTGGGTCCGCGCAGCGGGGAGGGAGGGAGCGGGAGGCGGGCACCACCCCGAAGACGACACCCAACTGGAACGGCTGGTCCGCGAGGCGATGTGGCGCAAGTGGCCCGGGCACAAGATCAACCACCCCGACTTCGTCCGGCCCGACCGGCCCTGGCCAAGGTCCGCTTCACCATCAGTGGCACGGGCGTCACCGTCAAGGCCGACGAGGCCGGAAACCTCACCGCCCGTCGACATCGAGTCCTCGGTGGCGCAGCTGCGCAGATCAACTGACCGGATGAGGCTGGTCGGATCGAAACCTTGCAGAACGTGTCCGGCCCCGACGGAGACGTCGGGGCCGGACACGTTCTGGGCAGGTCGGGTGGATCGGCTGTTGGAGGGGTGCCCGCTCGGGGTCCGGTTGTGGGGTTCTGGGGGTGTTGCGGTTGACCCGTCGGCGCGGTGTCTCCTTCCGCCCGGGTCGCGCCCGTTGCGACCTAGCCGGCGTGGAGGGCGAGGGTCGGGGAGAGTCGGGAGGCGCGGACGGCCGGGTAGAGGCCTGCGACCGTGCCGATGAGCAGGGTGGCGGCGAAGCCTCCGGTGACGGCCCACAAGGGGATTACCCAGGGCAGGCCGCCCGCGGCGGCGAAGGCGTAGGTGGCGGCCGCGCCCAGGGCCACGCCGGCCAGCCCGCCCAGTCCGGAGAGCAGGAGGGACTCCGTCACGAACTGGAGGCGGATCTGGCCCCTGGTGGCGCCCAGGGAGCGGCGCAGTCCGATCTCGTGGCGCCTCTCCAGCACTGAGATGATCATCGTGTTGGCGACTCCGACGCCACCGACCAGGAGCGCCACCCCGCCCAGCCCGAGCAGGAGGTCGGTGAAGGCCCCCTCGGTGGCGGCCTTGGCCTGGAGTGCCGAGGAGGGGTCGGTGACCTGCACGTTGTGCGGGTTCTGCGGGTCGACGGTGCGGGGGATCAGCGCGCGGACCGCGCTGACCGTCTGGTCCGTCGACCGTTCGTAGATCTGGGTCGGGTGGCCGTCGAAGCCCAGCAGCGTGCCGGCGCCGTCCCAGCCGACCAGGGCGGCCCGTTCGATCTCGGGTGCCAGCGGCAGCGGGTCGAGGATGCCGATGACGGTGAAGTACCGGCCGCCGATGTGGACTTGCTGGCCGGGGGCGGTGATGCCCAGGCGCTGGGCCGCGACGTGTCCGAGGACCGTCGACGGGTAGCGTCCGTTGGCCTCGTTGAGCCAGGTGCCCGAGCCGACCGCGCCGCGCACGACGTCCAGCAGCCCTTCGGTGGCGGCCTTCACGGTGATGCCGCCGGTTTCGCCGTCGGGGATCTTCTCACTGCGTCTGACGGACTGCGCCAGGTCCCCGGTCGCGCCGACCTGCTCGACCCCGGGGACGCGGCCCAGCATGCCGGTCGACTCCTCGGGCAGCTTCACCTTCTCGCCGAACAGCCCCTGGCCAGGGGAGGCCACCAGCATATTGGTGCCCAACTGGTCGAGTTGCCGCAGGAGTTGGGCCTTGCTGGAGGAGGAGATGCCGACCACCGCGATCATGGTGGCGATGCCGATGGCGATGCCCAGCGCGGACAGCACCACCCGCAGCGGCCGGGTGCGAAGGCCGGCCGAGCCGACGTGGAGGACGTCGCGGGGGCCGAGCCGGGCCGGGGCCAGCCGTGTGCGGCTCACCGCTGCCCACCCCGATCGGCCGGGGCGGCGCCGGTGCGCAGATCCGCCACGACGCGGCCGTCACGGATGCGGACCTGGCGTGGCAGGCTGTCGGCGATCTCGCCGTCGTGGGTGATCACCGCGATGGTGGCGCCCTGGGCGTTGAGGTCGTACAGCAGCTCCATCACCGCTTCGCTCGACGCGGAGTCCAGTGCGCCGGTCGGCTCGTCGGCCAGCAGCAGGTCCGGTTCGCCGACCACCGCCCGGGCGATGGCCACCCGCTGGCGCTGGCCGCCGGACAGCTCGTGCGGACGGTGGTGCATGCGGTCCGCGAGCCCGACCCGCTCCAGGGCCAGGGCCGCGCGCCTGCGGCGCTGGGCGCGCGGCAGGCCCGAGTAGAGCAGGCCCTCGGCGACGTTGTCGCGGGCGCTGACCCCGGCCACCAGGTGGAAGGACTGGAAGACGAAGCCGATGTGCCGGGCGCGCAGGGCGGAGAGCCGGCGGTCGGAGAGGGCGGCGACGTCGTGGCCCGCCAGGGTGACGGATCCGGCGCTGGGCCGGTCCAGGGTGCCGACGATGTGCAGCAGGGTGGACTTGCCCGACCCCGAGGGGCCGACGATGGCGAGCAGTTCGCCGCGTCCGATGCGCAGGTCCACCCCGTGCAGCGCCGTGACCCCGCCCGGGTACTCCTTGGTGACCTGGTTCAACTCGACCACGGTGCTCATGACTTGGGCACCCCGACCTTCATTCCCTCGGTCAGGTCGGTCCCGCTGACCTCGACCCGGCCCTGTCCGAACATGCCGAGCTCGACCGGGACTTCGCGCACCTTCCCGTTCTCCACGACCTGGATGCCGAAGCCTCCGCCGGACAGCGCGAGCAGTGCGTTGACCGGTACGGTCAGCACGTCCTTGTGGACCTCGCCTTCGAGCTCGACGGTGACGGGCGCCTGGTCGAAGCCCTCCGCCTGCCCCGGGTCGTCGAAGACCACCCGGGCGGTGATCTTGGCGGGCTTGTCCTGGGAGCCCTGCTCCTTGCCGTCCTCACCGATGGTGCGGTCCACGGAGGCGACCTTGCCCTTGGCCTTGCCGCCGCCGGGCAGGCCGACCTCGACCCGGGTGCCGGGTTTGGCGAGGTCGGCCCGGGAGACCTCGATCTTGATCTGCACCTGCCGTTCGGAGCCGGTGGCGGTGAGGACCGGCTTGCCGGGAGCGGCCTGGTCGCCGACGGCCGCGTCGTTCTTCTTGATCCGCACCGCAGCGGGCGAGAAGGCGATCTGCTCGGGGCCGATCTCGCCGCTCTGGGCCAGGCCGTGGGCCTTCTGCCAGCGCTTGACCGCATCCACCGTACCGGCGGTGAACTTCTCGTCCGCGGCCAGCCCCTTACCGTAGCCCAGGTCGCGGAGGTTCTCCTTCAGCTGTCTGACGTCCGGCCCCTCGTCGCCGGCCTTCAGCGTCCGGTACATCGGGCGCTCGCCGTACATGAGCCGGACCTTCCGGCCGTCGACCTCGTAGAGGACCCCGTCGCGTTTCACCACCGCGCCGGCCTCCGGGAGCCAGGTGAGGGTGCCCGGCACACCGGCGTTGATCCGGCGCTCCTCGGCGTAGCCGAGGACCCCGTCCACCCGGGTCCGGCTGCTCAGGTCCTGTCGTTCCACCGAGCCCGTGCTCGGCGGCAGCCCGTCCGTGCGTGCCACGCCGGCGTTGCCACTGCCTCCAGCCTGCGAGAGGGCCGTGACCCCGCCCGCGAGCGTGACCGAGGTGGCCAGCACGGCGATCAGGTACGTTCGGCGGCTGCGCCCGCGCTCACTGCGCATTCTGACCACTGCACGCCTTGTTCGCCTGGTCGAACCTGTCCTTCTCGGCGCCCTCCGGGACCTTCATCGCCGATCCCGACATCGCCGAGTCGCCGTCGAACTTCGGGTCCGGCATGTCCACACCGTTACCGCGCATGCACCGGGCGAAGTCGAGGGCCCTGTCCTTGTCGGCCTGGGACATCTTCGCGCCACCCGAGCCACCGGCTCCCCCGCAGGCCTTGAGGGCTTCCGCCATCTTGTCCTGGCCGCCCTCCAGGACCATGGCCCGCGGGTCCTGGCCCGGCTCGGGCTCCTTCACCTGGGCGCCGTGTTCGCGCAGGCACTTACGGTGCTCGTAGGCCTGGTCCGCCGCCGCGCCCTTGCCCGACGAGTCCGAGCCGCCGCCCCCGCCGGAGCCCGTGCCGCCTCCGCCGCAGGCCGTGGCGAACAGCGCGAGCCCTGCCACCAGCGCGGCCGCCGCGCCGTACCTGTGGTTCCGCATGTGGTTCCGCATGGAATTCCTCCGTGTCCGATGACGAGTGGCCGATGACGAGCGGCCGACCGCTCCGGCCGCTCCGACCACGCAGAGGCTGGCACGCACCCGCATTTCGCCGCTGTCAGCCGAGACCTTTACGGCGACGAAAGGTGGGTTTCAGGTACACCTGGTGTCATGCGTGTACTGATCGTGGAGGACGAGGAATTCCTGGCGGACATGATCGCCGAGGGATTGCGGCGCGACGCCCTGGCCGTCGACGTCGTGTACAACGGCGCCGACGCGCTGGAGCGACTGAGGCTCACCGACTACGCCGTGCTCGTGCTCGACCGCGACCTGCCCGGGGCGCACGGCGACGAGGTGTGCCGGAGCGTCGTCGAGCAGCGGCTGCTCACCCGGGTGCTGATGCTCACCGCCTCCGGTACCGTCCGCGACCGCGTCGACGGCCTGGACCTGGGCGCGGACGACTACCTCACCAAGCCGTTCGCCTACGAGGAACTGCTGGCCCGGGTACTGGCGCTCGGCCGCCGCACCCACCCCGCCCTTCCGCCGGTCATCGAACGTGCGGGCATCACCCTCGACACCGCCCGCCGCCAGGCCTTCCGGGAGGGCCGCTACCTCGCCCTGTCCCGCAAGGAGTTCGGCGTACTGGAGGTGCTGATGCAGGCCGAGGGCGCCGTGGTCTGCGGTGATGACCTGATCGAGCAGGTGTGGGAGCAGAACATGGGATACCGCACCAACGCGGTTCGGGTCGTCCTCAGCAAACTCCGCGCCAAGCTCGGCGAGCCCTCGGTCATCGACACCGTGCCCGGCCACGGCTACCGCATCGGCGTCCCGGCGTGAGGTGCTTCGCCCCGGCCGGCCTGCACCGCCCTCCGCTGCCCGGCAGAGCACGCCCGCGGCTGCCGGGCGGGGAACGGGGCCGGCTGACCATGCTCTACGGCGGGCTGCTCGTCCTCGCCGGGGCCATGCTCATCTTCCTGGTCAACTTCCTGGTCCGGGAAAGTCTGTACACCTCGATCAGCACGGCCGTCGCCGTCGAACCGCGACTGGCCACCCTGGCGACCCCGGGCCCCGACGCGGCGAAGACCCTCACGGTGGGAACCGCCGCACCCGCAAACGCTCCACCCGGAACCGCCCCCGCCGACGCCGGACAGTCCCACTTCCAGGCCGTCAAGGTCGTCACCCAGGCCGCCGAGCAGGCAGCCCAGAACCAGCTGCTGACCGTCTCCCTGATCGCTCTGGCCGCCTTCGCCGTCATCTCGGTGGCGCTGGCCTGGTGGATGTCGGGGCGGGTGCTGCGCCCGGTGGCGGTGATCACCAACACGGCGCGGCGGCTCTCGGGCAAGAACCTGCACGAGCGGATCGCCCTCGACGCACCCCCGGGCGAGCTCAAACAGCTCGCCGACACCTTCGACGCCATGCTCGACCGCATGGAACAACTGGTGGGTGCGCAGCAGCGGTTCGCAGCCAACGCCGCGCACGAACTGCGGACTCCGCTCGCGGTGCAGCGGGCCGCGGCCGAAATCGGGCTGGCCACCGAGGATCCGGCCGCCGTCGCCCGGGTCCGCCGCAAACTGATCGAGGTCTCCGAGAGCAGCGAACGGCTCATCGAGGGCCTGCTGTTGCTGTCCGTCTCCGACCAGAGGCTGGACCGCCGCGAACCGGTCGCACTGGACCAGCTGGCCCGCGCGGTGGCCGCCGAGTGCGCCGCCTCGCAGGAAGACCGGGAGAACCGCGTCACCGTCTCGACCGACACGGCCCCCGTGTCCGTCGAGGGTGATCCGGTGCTGCTGGCACACCTGGTGCGCAACCTGGTCGGCAACGCCCTGCGCTACAACCACGACGGCGGCCGGGTCGAGGTCGGCGTGCACGACGGTGTCCTGGAGGTTGCCAACACCGGCCCCCAGGTGCCGCCGGAGACGGTCCCCTATCTCTTCGAGCCCTTCCGCCGCCTCCGGGAGCGCCGGCACAGCCCGGGTGAGGGCGCGGGCCTGGGCCTGTCCATCGTCGCCTCCATCGCGCGCGCCCACCACGCCGTCGTCACCGCCGTCCCCGCCGGCACGGGCGGACTGCGGGTCCGGGTCGAGTTCCCCACGGCCTGACCCGGCCGTCCGGGGGCCGGGCGCGAGGCCGCCCCGTGCAGTGCCTTCCGTTCGGCGGAGTCGGCCACCGCGACGGGAACCACCGTCCGCCACACGGTTTCCGGGCCGGTGAACTGCGTATGAGCGTTCTGCAACAACCTCGCCGATCCCTGCTCCACGGCCCCTGCGCAGATCGGAGGGCCCGATACTGGTGGATATGTCACGGGTACTGCTGATCGAGGACGACGCGTCGGTGCGCGAGGCGCTGGCCCTGGGCCTGCGCCGCCAGGGCCACGAGATACGGATGGCCGCCACCGGCGAGGACGGCCTGGAACAGGCGTTCCGGGAGCCTCCGGAGATCGTGGTGCTGGATCTGATGCTGCCCGGGATCGACGGCTTCGAGGTGTGCCGGCGGCTGCGCGCACACGGGAGCGTCCCGGTGATCATGCTGACCGCGCGAGGGGACGACATCGACACCGTCCTCGGCCTGGAGTACGGGGCCGACGACTACGTGGTCAAGCCCGCGCAGTCCAGGGTTCTCGACGCCCGGATCAAGGCCGTCCTGCGCCGCACCACCACCGCGCCCCCCGCGCCCGGGGCGGCCGAGCCGGTACGGGAGGTGCACGGCGACCTGGTGCTGGACCGGGCCGCACTGACCGTCGCCAAACGCGGCACCCCGCTGCCCCTGGCACCCGGCGAGCTGCGCCTGCTGCTGGAGCTGTCCGCCGCGCCGGGCCGGGTCTTCAGCCGGGAGCAGCTGCTGGACTCCGTCTGGGGCCTGAGCCGCCAGGAGGACATCCGCCTGGTCGACGCCGGGGTGAACCGGCTGCGCGCAAAGCTGGAGGACAACCCGTCCGCACCCCGCTACCTCCAGACCGTACGCGGTTTCGGCTACCGCTTCGGACCGCTGTGACCACCCCGCCACGCGCACCGAAGCACCCCTCGGCCGAAGCCCGCACGGGCGATGCCGCGAACGGCACCGCCCATGCCGACGACCGGCCGGACCGCGCCGACGCCTCCCGCTTCCTCCGGTGGCGGCGGGCCGTCCTGGGGCTGCGTCCGCGGATGCTCGCCGCGTTCGTCGCCACCGCCGCCGTCAGCGCCCTGGCCACCTCCGCGCTCACCTACCAGGCCGCCACCGGCTCCACCCTCGACCTGACCCAGGACACCGCCCTGGACGAGCTGCGCCGCCGCGTCGACGTCCTGGCCCCTTCCCTGCCCTTCCCCCCGACCCAGGCCGAACTCGATCGCCTGTCCCTCCGGCTCTCGGGCACCGGCGGCTTCCGCGACTGGCACGTCCTGGCCCGCTACGGCGCCGCCCACTCCGCGTGGACCGCCGCCGTCACCGTCCCGGCCGCCCTCCAGGACACCGTCGGCTCGGGCCACGGCGCCTTCCAGCGGTTCACCGCCGACGGGCACTCCTGGCTCGCGGTCGGCGTCCCCGTCACCCGCACCACCGCCGGCCCCGCCGGCCCCGCCTCAGGAGTCGGCGACCTGTCCGGGCTGACCGTCTACGCCCTCCTGCCCCTGGACCGCGAACAGGCGGCCACCAGCGCGCTGCTGGCCGCCGCCACCGGCGCCGGCGCGTTCGCCGCCGTGCTGGCCGCCGGCCTCGCCCTGCTCGCCACCCGCCAGGTCCTGCGCCCCGTCCGCGCCCTGGGCGACGCCGCCCAGGCCCTCGCCCAGGGACGGCTCGACACCCGCCTCGCCGTCTCCGGCCACGACGAACTCGCCCAGCTGTCCAAGACGTTCAACCACACCGCCCGCACCCTCCAGGGCACCATCGAGGAACTGCGGGCGGTCGAGAGCCAGGGCCGGCGGTTCGCCGCCGACGTCTCCCACGAGCTGCGCACCCCGCTGGCCGCCATGGTCGCCGTCACCGACATCCTCGACGAGGACGCCGAGCACCTGCCCGCCGACACCGCGACCGCCCTGCGCATGATCAGCAACGAGACCGGGCGCCTCACCCGCCTGGTCAACGACCTCATCGAGATCTCCCGCATGGACGCCGGCGCCGCCCCGCTGCGCACCGAGGACGTGGACGCCGCGGAAGCCGTACGCGCCACCCTCGACCTGCGTGGCTGGAGCGACCGGGTCGAGCTGGACCTGCCCGCCGCCCTGCCCGTCCGCCTGGACGCGCGCCGCTTCGACGTCATCGTCGCCAACCTGGCCGGCAACGCCCTGCGCCACGGCCGCCCGCCCGTACGCCTCACCCTCACCACCCGTGGCCCGGGGCCCGGATCCGACCTGGTGCTGACCGTCACCGACCGGGGCCCGGGCATCCCGCCCGCCGAACTCCCCCACCTGTTCGACCGCTTCTACAAGGCGGACCGGGCCCGCACCCGCTCCGAGGGCAGCGGGCTCGGCCTGGCCATCGCCCAGGAGAACGCCCGCCTGCACGGCGGCTTCATCGAGGCCGCCAACGCCCCCGGCAGCGGCGCGGTGTTCACCCTCGTCCTGCCCCGCGGACCCCTGACGAAGGACGCCCCATGACCATCCGCCTCCGCGCGATCGCCGCAGCGGCGCTGCTCCTCACGGCCTGCGGCTGCGCGATCCCCGACACGGCGGGCGCGGTGAAGTCGGGCAAGCCCGCCACCGGGATCGAGTCCGGCACCCGGCTGTACTTCCTCAGCCCCCAGGGAATCCGCCTGACGATCAGGCCGGGCACCGAACGCGAAGGCCTCCAGCAGACCCTGGACACCCTCATGGCAGGCCCCACCCGGACGGAGCAGCACACCGGTCTCGGCACCGCCCTGCCCGCCTCCGGCAAGGTCACCGCCGCCACCGAGGACGGCACCGTCACCCTGCGCCTGTCCTGGCCGACCTCCGCGCTGAGCCCCTACGCCATCCAGCAGCTGGTCTGCACCGCCGAGGACGCCCCCGCGACCACCGCGACCGCCCCCCGGATCGCCATGGTCAGCAGCGACGCCCCCGGACCGGTCTTCGTGCAGTGCGACCTCCACCACACCGGCTGAGTCCGACGGAACCCGAGCCGGGCTCGGCGAGCCGGATCACCGGCACCGGATGCCTGCCCGCCCGCCCGCCACGGTCCGGGACAGATCCCGAAGCCCGGCCCGAACACCCGCGGGCACAACGCGGATCCGGCCACCGCGCATCAGGGAAGGGACAGTTGGGTGACGTCCACGACGACACCCGACACCGTCGGCGCGATCAGCGGCAGCACCAGCCACAGTGCGGCGAGCGCGGCCAGCGTGCCCACGGCCGCCAGGACCCCGGGGCGGCCGTGGGCCCAGCGGGCCCGGTAGCGGACAGGGTCCTCCAGCAGCGCCTTCGAGCAGGCCGCGACCGCCACCGCCAGCCCGCCCAGCCACAGGGTCCGAACCCAGCCGTCCAGGCGGGGACCAGCGTGGTCCAGCAGCAGGATCAGCGGCCAGTGCCACAGGTACAGGCCGTACGAGAGCCCGCCCAGTACCGTCAGCGGGCGCCAACTCAGCACCCTGCCCAGCGGGGACGCCGGGGCGTGCGCGAGCAGGGCGATCAGCGCGGCCGCCGCCGCCGAGTGCAGCAGCAACCCGCCGCGGAACAGGACGATCTGCCCCGTCCCCGAGGCCAGCGCCCACCCGGCGGCCAGCAGGCCTGCCGGGATCAGCGCCAGCCGGCCCGCGGCGGGCCCCGGCAACCGCGCCACCCGCAACCGCACCGCCGGAGTCGCCGCGAGCGCGCCGAGCAGCAGGGCGAACACGCGGGTGTCGGTGCCCTCGTAGACACGGGTGGTGTCCATCGGGTCGACGAGCAGCGCCATCAGCGCCGCGGACACCAGCGCACCGACCAGCGCCACGCCGGCCACCACGCCGGCACCCGCGCCGGCACCCGCGGTCCGGCGCAGCCGCAGCAGAAGCAGCACCAGCGGTGGCCACAGCAGGTAGAACTGCTCCTCCACCGCGATGCTCCACAGGTGGGTGAACACCCGGGTCGGGTTCGCCTGGAAGTAACCGACCTGCGCGTCGACGAAATGCCAGTTCGCGAGGTTGGCCACCACCCAGGGCGCGTCCTGGTGCGCGAAGCGGGCCATGGCCGCCGTGCCCAGCACGGAGGCCAGCACCATCGCCGAGCCCAGAGCCAGGGCGAGGGCGGGCATCAGCCGCCTGGCCCGGCGGCCCCAGAAGGCCACCAGGTCGATCCGGCCGCCGTTCTCCCCGGCCTCCCGCAGCAACAGCCCCGTGATGAGGAAGCCGGAGAGCACGAAGAACAGGTCGACCCCCAGGAACCCGCCGGGGAAGTCCCCGAGGTGGAACAGGAGGACCCCGAGGACGGCCAGCCCGCGCAGGCCGTCCAGGGCCGGGACATGGGAGCGGCGGGAGCCGGAGCGCGCGGCAGGCCCCGGGCCCGGCCGGCGGCGGGACGCGCGCGCGTTCCACCGCCGGGCCGCCGGCGAGGCGGTCTTCATCTCGGACACCATCTCTGACACCGGCTCAGGCGCAGTTCAGCTGGGCGAACACATCCGACCTGGTCCAGTCGCCGTTGGCCCAGCTCTTGGGATCGGCGGGCGAGAACCCGGCCAGCTTGCCCACCTCGGTGGTGAACCACTGCGCGAACTTCGCCGTGCCCTGCTGGCAGGAGTGCGTCCTGTCGTTCGAACGCTGCGCCTGCGGGGCCTTGAAGTCGGTGCCCCACAGGGCGGAGGCGTCGAGGAAGAAGGCATCGCCGGGGTGCGCGGCGACGGCCGCCTTCGCCGCCCCCGGAGCGGACTCGATGTCGGCCTTGTGCGGGGCGTAGAAGTCATCGCCCGTGTCGAACGGCGGAGTGGTGACGATCACCAGACGGGCACCCGCGGCCTTGACCGTGCCGATCAGCTTCTCGTACGCCTGCTGCTGCGCCTGCGGGCCACCCCAGTCATAGGTGGTGATCTGGTAGGCCACCAGCTCGGGGCGAACCGACGCGAGCCGGGAGGCGACGTCGCCGCTGGACATCGCCACCGGCCCGACCGCTGCGCCGCCGCCGTCGGCGGCGATGGAGGTGAACTCGATACCCGTGGACTTGAGCGCGGCGGCCAACGGCCGGGCCTGCCCGACGGCGATGGAGTCACCCATCCACAGGATCCTTGAGGGCTTCTTCAACCCTTCCGCGCCGGCCTTCGCCGGCCCCGGGCCGCCCCCGTCCTCGGCCGGGGAACTTCCGCAGGAGGTCAGGGCGAGGACGGCGGCGAGGGCGATGGAGCAGAGGGCGGCACCCCGGCGCAGGCCCCGGCCGACGGAGGCGGTGTCGTGGCGGTCATGGGACGTTCGGCGTTCGTAGGTCATTTCGTAGGTCATGGGGAAGACGCTAGGAGGCCGTTTTTCGCGCCGTTTGACCGTTGTGTCACCGTGGTTCGACGACCTCATGAGCAACACGTAACCGACGTCCCCGAGCTCACAGCCTCACCCTGCTGGAGTTCGGAATCACCCACCCCGAGGTGCGTGTGCCGTCACTCCTGATCGGGGCGGCGAGGCCGGTGCCGGTCGGGAGCGGTGGCTTCCCGGCCGGCACCGGCCTCGTGGGGGGCCAGGAGATCTACCAGCGGCGGCGCGACGGCACCGGGTTGAGCTTGGCGGCGAGTGTCGAGAGGAAGGTCGGGAGCTTGTCGACCATGGCCTTGGGGACCGGGGTGGTCTGGACGCCGCCCCGCCGTACGTCCTCGACGAGGAGCGTGTAGGTGCCGTTCTCCTCGACGAGTTCGGCGGCGTAGAGCAGGGTTTGGGTTGAGGTTTCCATCGGGGTCCTAGGCTTGGGTGTCGTTGAGCCAGGCGGTCCACGCCGCGGTGGCCCGCTGCTCGTCGACGTCCTCGGCGAACAGGTGGTGGCCCAGCCAGATCGGCACGTTCCAGGTGCTTCCGTTGAAGAACCGGTAGAGCGCGTCCGGGCCGCGCAGGCCGACGAAGTCGGTGCTGAGCCAGTCCACGACCACCTCCTCCGAGCCACCGTCCGTACCGGGGACGTGGAGCCGCAGGCGGTCGCCGACGGCCGCGTCGTCGGAAAGGCCCAGGCGTCGGCGCAGGGCGGCGAAGTCGGCCGGGTCGGCGGTGGGTTCGGGGCGCTGAGCCCTGACGTAGACGGCGGGGCGGCCGGCGAAGTGGCGCAGGTACTCGGCGAGGCCGTGCTGGTAGAAGTCGACGTGCTTCTCGGCCACGTCCGACTTGGCGTCCCACCTCCAGGCCTCGTCGACGATGCCCGTGTGCACCCAGTGGATCCCCATCCGCAGGTGGCTCGATCCGCCGTCGGCGGGCTCGATGCGGTAGCTGAGCGTGTTGGAGAAGCCGCCGTCCTGGGTCGCCCGGACGGCGAAGTGCCGCGGCGGCTCCCAGGCCACGACGGTGGAGTCGCCCCGGGTGGCCTTTCCGCCGACGCGCGGCTCGACCTCCATCGGGTACAGCCAGCCCAGGTTGCCGGCGCCGGTGGCGACCGCGGCCCAGACCTGCTCGGGTGTGGCGGGCAGGTCCTGTTCCCGGCGGACCTCGAACTCTCGGGCCATGGTCGGTGCTCCTTCGTCCTCGTTCATGGGTCAGTAGGTGAGCGGGAGGGCGCTCAGGCGCCGTTGCAGCGGGTTGGGCCGCCAATCGAGCACGGCCCCGTCGGCCAGCCGCAGTTCGGGCAGCCGTCGGACCAGCGTGCCGACGGCCACCTCCGCCTGGAGCCTGGCCAGCGGGCCGCCGAGGCAGAAGTGCGGGCCGTGGCCGAAGCTCAGGTGCCGGTTGCCGGGGCGGGTCAGGTCGAGCCGGTCGGGGTCCTCGAAGCGCTCGGGATCGCGGTTGGTCGCGCCGAGGAACAGGTACACCAGCTCGCCCTCGCGCAGTAGTCGCCCGCCGATCTCCAGGTCCTGCGCGACGACCCGGACGATCGCCTGGGTCACCGTGTCGTAGCGGGCCAGTTCCTCGACGGCGCCGCGGACCAGCCCCGGATCCGCGCGCAGCCGGGCCAGCTGGTCGGGGTGGCGCAGCAGGGCGAGCATGCCGTTGCCGACCAGGTGGGTGGTGGTCTCGCCACCGGCGGTGATCAGGACGAAACAGGTGGACAGCAGTTCGGAGTCGGTGAGCCGGTCGTCCTGCGTCTGGGTGACGACCAGGGCGCTGATCAGGTCGTCACCGGGCTCGGACCGGCGCCGGCGGACGAGCCGGGCGAGGTACTCCTCGTACTGCCCGATCGCCTCCTCGGACTTGTCGATGTCCTCGCCCAGCCGGCCGAAGCGGCGGAACCAGGTCTCGACCTGCGGACGGTCCTCGGGCGGGATGCCGAAGAGCTCGCAGACCACGGACATCGGGAACGGGGAGGCGACCGCCTCGATCAGGTCCATGGTGGGCCCGGCCGCGACCGCCTCGTCGATGAGCCGGTCGACGATCCGCTGGACGCCGTCGCGCAGGGCTTCGACGCGCCGGGCGGTGAACGCCCGGTTGGCCAGCCTGCGCAGCCGGGCGTGGTCCGGCGGGTCGGTGTTGGTCATCACCCGGCCGAGCCGGTCGGAGAGCCGGCTCAGGGCCTTCAGGTCGCCGCCCAGGCCGCCGAGGGCCCGGGTCATCCGGTCCCGGTCGCTGGACAGCCGCAGGTCGCTCAGGGCGGCGTCGACGTCGGCGTACCGGGTGAGGTACCAGATGCCCTGGGCGCTGCGGTGCACGGGGCTCTCGCGCCGCATGCGGGCGTAGAACGGGTACGGGTCCTGCCGGGCCTCGGGGGTGAGCAGGTCGGCGGCGAGGTCGCGGGGCGGGGCGAGACCTGCCGTGGGGCGGGCCTCGTCCGTGGTGTCGGTCAGGTTCACTGCGGGCCGCGCTACCGCTGGGCTTCCATGGCGTCGGCGAGGCTCGTGGGCCGCATGTCGGTCCAGGACTTCTCGACGTACTCCAGGCAGGCGGCGTTGGTGTCGGGGCCGTGGACGACGGTCCAGCCCTCGGGGACGTCGGCGAACTGCGGCCACAGCGAGTGCTGGTTCTCGTCGTTGACGAGCACGAGGAAGGTGGCGTCCTGGTCGTCGAACGGGTTGGTCATGGGTCAGTCCTCCTGGTGGGAAAGGGTGGTGGTGCCGTCGGCGCCATCGGTGGCCTCGGCACCATCGGTGTCACTGGTAGCCTCGGTGATCCTGGCGGCCAGGATCGGCCCGATCTGGGCGAGCGAGCCGACTTGGGTCATCCGGTCGTGCCGGGTGGTGATCTCGTGCGATTCGATCCGGCCGGTGACGTAGGGGCGCCAGGTCTCGGGCCCGGCGTTGTCCTCGGCCCGGTCGATCGTGGAGTTGAAGAGCAGCAGGTCTCCGTCGAAGCCGCCGGGGACGAAGTCGACCGCCAGCTTCGCGTTGTTGATCATGATTTCGACGATCACCTCGACCTGCCGCTCGTTCAGGCCGGCCAGCGCACTGCCCCGCCGGTTCAGCACCTCGGCGACCTCGGCGTAGGTGATCTCCCGCTCGCCCAGTTCGTCCGGGTCGACGTCGAGCACACCGACGAGCACGTCCCGCACTGTGGGCACCGGAGCCACCTCGAACCGCACCTCCTTCACCGGGTAGGCGTCGAGGATCGCCAACAGTGCGGTCCGCTCGCCGCGCGACTGCAGCTCGCAGGCCAGCGCGTGGGCGATCAGCCCGCCGGCGGACCAGCCGAGCAGCAGGTACGGGCCCTCCGGCTGGATCTTCTGGATCTGGTCGGCGTAGTCGGCCGCCATCTCCTCGTAGGACGTCGGCAGGGCTTCGGGCCGGCCGAGACCGCGCGCCTGGATGGCGTAGACCGGGTGCTGCGGGCCGAGGTGGTTCAGCAGTCCGCTGTACGACCAGCTGATGCCGCCGCCGGGGTGGATGCAGAACAGCGGTGTCCCGGTCCCGGTCGAACGCAGCGGCAGCACCACGTCCAACGCGTCGTCGGGATCGTCCATGAGCAGACGCTCGGTGAGACCGGCCACGGTCGGCGCCTCGAACAGCATGCGCAGGCCCAACTCCAGACCGAGGGTCTCGCGGACCCGCGAGGCCAGGCGGGCGGCCAGCAGCGAGTGCCCGCCCAGATCGAAGAAGTTGTCGTCGATGCCGACCCGCTCCCGGCCGAGGACCTCGGCGAACAGCCCGCACAACAACTGCTCCTGCGGCGTCCGGGGGCCGCGCCCGACGTCCGAGGCCCCGTACTCGGGGGCCGGCAGCGCGGCCCGGTCGAGCTTGCCGTTAGCGGTCAGCGGCAGCGCGTCCACGGTGACGAACGCCGCCGGCACCATGTAGTCCGGCAGTTCGCGGCGCAGCCGGCCGGACAGCTCCCCAGCCTCGGGCGCGCCCTCGGGGGCGGGCACCAGGTAGGCGACCAGCCGCTTGTCGCCCGGCCGGTCCTCCCGGGCGACCACCGCCGCCTGGGCGATGCCCGGGCAGCCCGCCAGGACCGCCTCGATCTCTCCGGGCTCGATCCGCAGGCCGCGCAGCTTGACCTGGTGGTCGGCGCGTCCGGCGAAGTCCAGCGTGCCGTCGGTCCGCCACGACGCGAGGTCGCCGGTGCGGTACATCCGGCTCCCGTCCGGCCCGTACGGGTCGGCGGTGAAGCGCTCCGCCGTCAGGCCGGTCCGCCCGAGGTAGCCGCGGGCCACGCCCGTCCCCGCGAGGTACAGCTCGCCGACCATGCCAGTCGGCACCGGGCGCAGCCTGTCGTCGAGCACGTAGGCGCGCATGTTCGCCATCGGCCGGCCGATCGGCACGGTCGCGGCGTTTTCGGGAAGGACGCCCACCGGGTGGCAGGTGGCCAGGGTGGTGGCCTCGGTGGGCCCGTAGCCGTTGACCACCTCGATGCCGGGGCAGGCCGCCAGGACCCTGGCGACGGCGGCCGGGGAGACCACGTCGCCGCCGGTCCACACTTCGCGCACCCCGGCGAGCAGGCCCGGGCGCTCCTCGGCGACCAGGCGGAACAGTCCGGCCGTGAGCCACAGTCCGGTCACCCCGTACGAGGTGATCGTGTGTTGCAACAGGTCGAGGTCGAGCTGCTCCGGCGGCGCGACCACGACCCGGCCGCCGTTGAGCAGCGGCACCCACAGCTCGTAGGTGGAGAGGTCGAAGGCCGTCGGGGAGTGCATCAGCACCCGCTCGTGTCCGCCGCCGCGGAACTCGGGCGTCAGCGCGTGACCCACCACGTCATGGTGGGTGACGGCCACGCCCTTCGGCCGGCCGGTCGAGCCGGAGGTGTACATGATGTACGCCAACTGCCCTGATTCACACCGGACTTCGATGCCGGAGGGATCGGCGGCCTCGGACTGCACCAGCGCGGTGATCACCTCCTGGGTGAGCACCAGGGCCGCCCCGCTCTCCCGCAGGATCAGGTCGATCCGGGAGGAGGGGAAGCGCGAGTCCAGCGGCACGTAGGCGCCACCGGCCTTGATGATCGCCAGGATCGCCACGACCAGCTCCGCCGAGCGGTCCAGCATGACCGCGACCGGCGTCTCCGGCCGAACGCCCTGGCGGATCAACGCCCGCGCCAAGCGGTTGGTCCGCAGGTCGAGCTCTGCGTAGGTCAGCTCGGTGCCACCGGCCACGACCGCGACCGCCTCCGGGGTGGCCCGCACCTGGCGGGCGAACAACTCCGGCACCGCGGCCCCGGGCAGCTCGGCCGCGGCACCGTTGGACCCGTCGAGCAGTCGGCGGCGTTCCTCGACGGGCATGATGTCGATCCGGCTGATCGGCCGGTCGGGGTCGGCGACCGCCGCGCGCAGCAGACGGGCCAAGCGCTCGAACAGCAGCTCCACGGTGGGCGCGTCGAACAGGTCGGTGGCGTACTCCACCGCACCGACCAGGCCGCCGGGGCCACCGTCCGGGCGGAACTGCTCGGCCAGGCTGAAGGTCAGGTCGACCCGGGACGTACCGGTCGGCGCCTCCAGGTGGCCGGTCTCCAGCCCCGGCAGCGCGAACTCGCCGACCGGTGCGTTCTGCAGGGCCAGCATGATCTGGAACAGCGGGTGGTGGGCCAGCGACCGCGCGGGGTTGACCACCTCGACCAGGTACTCGAACGGCACGTCCTGGTGGTCGTACGCGGTGAGCGCCCTCTGCCGGACCCGGCCGAGCAGTTCGGCGAATCCGGGGTCCCCGCCGGTGTCGGTGCGCAGCACCAGGGTGTTGACGAAGAAGCCGACGAGCTCGTCCAGCGCCTGGTCGGTACGGCCGGCGATCGGACTGCCGACCGGGATGTCCGTGCCGGCTCCGAGCCGGGTGAGCAGGGCCGCGAGTCCGGCCTGGAGCACCATGAACATGCTGGCGCCGCGCGCGGCGGCCAGGTCCCGCAGCGCCTGGTGCAGTTCGGCGTCCAGTCGGACCACGACCCGGTCGCCCCGCTGGGAGGCCACCGGCGGCCGCGGCCGGTCGGCCGGCAGCTGTAGCTGCTGCGGGACGCCGGACAGCTCCTCCTTCCAGTAGGCCAGTTGCCGGGCGAACAGGCTGTCCGGGTCGGCGGCGTCACCGAGCAGGTCGCGTTGCCAGGCGCTGTAGTCGGCGTACTGCACCGGCAGCGGGGACCACTGCGGGGCCTCGCCCCGGCAGCGGGCCGCGTAGGCCGCGGCGAGGTCACCCGAGAGTGGGCCCATCGACCAGCCGTCGGCGGCGATGTGGTGCACCACGACCAGCAGCACGTGCCGGTCGGGGGCGAGGACGTACAGCTCCGCCCGGACCGGCGGCTCCGCCGCGAGGTCGAAGCCGCACTGCGCCGTCTCCGCCAGGCGCTCCGCCAGCCGGCTCTCGTCGAGCTCGACCACCGGCAGTGCGGGGTGCGCCTGCGCGGCGCTCAGCACGACCTGGTGGGGCACGCCGTCCGTCTCACGGAAGACCGTCCGCAGGCTCTCGTGCCGGGCGACCACGTCCGCGAGCGCGGCGTGCAGGGCCTGGCGGTCCAGTTCGCCGGTCAGGCTGAGCGCGAGCGGCATGTTGTAGGTGGCGCTCGGCCCGTCCATCCGGTGCAGGAACCACAGGCGGCGCTGGGCGAAGGACAGCGGCACCCGCTCGGGCCTCGGCCGGACGATCAGCGCGGGTCGCGCCGCTCCGGAGCCGTCCAGGCGGGCGGCCAGCCCGGCCACGGTCGGGCTCTCGAACAGCGTCCGGACCTCCAGCTCCGCGCCGAGGGTGGCCCGGACCCGGGAGGCCAGCCGGGTCGCCAGCAGCGAGTGGCCGCCGAGGTCGAAGAAGCTGTCGTCGACGCCGACCTGTGCCAGGCCGAGCACCTCGGCGAACAGCTCGGCGAGGAGCTGCTCCTGCGGGGTGCGCGGCGCCCGCCCGACGGCGACGGGGCCGAGGTCGGGGGCCGGCAGCGCACGGCGGTCGAGCTTGCCGTTGGCGGTCAGCGGCAGCGCCTCCAGCGCCACGAACGCCGACGGGACCAGGTAATCGGGCAGCCGGCCCCGCAGCCAGTCACGGAGTTCACCCAGGAGGGCGCCGGTGCCCCGGCTGTCGGTCGGGCGGTTGGCCAGCGAGGACAGCGACGCACCCGTGGCCCGGGCCGGCCGGTAGGCCTCGACCGGGGAGCGGTGGAGCGCCTGTGGGTCGGTGAAGACGACGTCCACGGCGTCCGCCGCGGTGGCCGACCAGGTGACGACCGCCGAGCGGCCGAACTCCGTCCCGAGGGCGTGGAAGTCCTCCGGGTCGGGGACATCGCTGTCCCCCAGGGCATGCAACCGTTCCAGCAACTCGGCGAGCGAGCCGTCCCCGTTCTGCACCGCCCGGGCCAGAGCGGCCTCCCGCGCCACGCGGCGGTTCGGCACCCCGGTGATCCGCAGCACGTCGGCGGGCGGCTGGGCGAGCAGCTCGCGCAGTTCGGCCGGCCCGGCGATCTGCTGTCCCCACGCCAGTTCGACGGACCGGTCCGGGGCCGTCGGGGTGACCGGCGGCTTGTGCAGCGTCACGTCGTAGCGGTAGCGGGTCAGCTCGTTGTGGTGGCGGCCGCGCTTGACCTCGACGGCCATCGCGCCGATGTCCGTGCCGTGCTCCCGAAGGACGGTGAAGAAGTCCGGGTCGACCAGGAGCTCCTTCTCCACCCGGACGGCCTGCTCCACAGCGCGGCGCACCGCGGTGAAGTCGGCGCCTTCGCCGACCCGGTGCAGTTGGACGGCGGTGGCCAGCGGACGCAGCAGCCGCAGGTTGCGGACGTCGCCGACGAAGAGCGCGCCGCCGGGGGTGAGCAGTCCCATCAGCTTTTGGATGACGTCGGCGAGGTAGTCGGCGGACGGGAAGTACTGCACCACCGAGTTGATGACGATGGTGTCGAACTGCCCGACGGGCAGGCCGGCGGTGTCGTGCGCCGGGCGGGTGTGCAGCACGACGCGGCTGGCCAGCTGCTCCTGCCGGGCGACCTGGGTGGCCAGCGCGTCGATCGCGGTGGCGGAGAAGTCGGTCGCCCAGTAGGTCTCGCAGTGCGGTGCGATCTGCGAGAGCAGCAGACCGGTGCCGACGCCGACCTCCAGCACCCTGCGGGGGCGCAGGGCCAGGATGCGGGCCACGGTCGCGTCCCGCCACTCCCGCATCTGCTCGACGGGGATCGGGCTCGCGTCGTAACTGCTGTTCCAGCCGACGAAGTTCTGGCCGAAGCCGGCTTCCTCGGGAGCGATGGGCAGGGCGTCGTAGATGTCCCGCCACTCGCCCACGTGGTCCGCTTCGAGGGCGCTGTCGCGGGCCTCCTCCTGCCGGGGGACGACGTAGCCGATGAGCCGGTCGTCCTGGGCGAGGACGGCGGCCCGGGCGACGGCGGGGTGCTCGGCCAACGCCGACTCGATCTCTCCGGGCTCGACCCGGAAGCCGCGCACCTTCACCTGGTCGTCGGCGCGGCCGACGTACTCCAACTGCCCGTCGCCCAGCCAGCGCACCACGTCTCCGGTGCGGTACATCCGGCTGCCCGCCTCGAACGGGCAGGCGACGAAGCGCCCAGCCGTCAGGGCCGGCCGGTTCAGGTAGCCACGCGCCAGGCCCGCGCCGGCGACGTACAGCTCCCCGGGCACACCGGGCGGCACCGGCCGCAGCCGCTCGTCCAGCACGTACACCCGCGCGTTGGCGATCGGCCGCCCGATCGGCGGCACGCCCGCCCCCGGGGACAGCGGGTCGCTCATCGTCGCGCACACCGTCGTCTCCGTCGGGCCGTACGCGTTGACCATCCGCCGGCCCGGCGCCCACCGCTCCACCAGCTCCGGCGGGCACGCCTCGCCCGCCACCACCAGGGTCGACACCGTCACCGCGCCCTCCGGCAGGGCCGCCAGGACGGACGGCGGCACGGTCACGTGGGTGACCGCGAGCCCCGGATCGGTCAGCGCGGCGACCGGCTCCGCCGCCGGGGGCAGCACCAGGGCCGCGCCGCACAGCAGCGCGGTGAAGATCTCCGACACCGAGGCGTCGAAGCTGGGCGAGGCGAACTGAAGCACCCGGCTGTCGGGTTCGATCGCGAACCGCTCGATCTGGGCGGCGACCAGACTGGCCACACCGCCGTGGGCGACCACAACGCCCTTGGGGCGGCCGGTCGAACCCGAGGTGTAGATCACGTAGGCCGGGTGCCGGACATCGAGAGCGACGTCCGGGTCGGTCTCCGGCCAGTCGCCCTCGACCACCATGGCGGGGTCATCGACCATCAGCGCCGGACGGGCGTCCGCCAGCATGAAGTCGATCCGCGACTGCGGGTACGCCGGATCCACCGGCAGGTACGCCGCCCCGGCCTTCAGGATGCCCAGGATGGCGATCACCGCTTCCACCGAACGCGGCAGGGCCACCGCTACCAGCTGCTCCGGGCCCACGCCCCGGGCGATCAGCGCATGCGCGAACCGGTTCGCCCGAGCGTCCAACTCCCGGTACGTCAACTCCGCATCGCCACAGACCAGCGCGACCGCGTCCGGCGTCGCCGCCACCTGCGCCGCGAAGGCCTGCGGCACCGGCACGGCACCCACCTCGCGGGCGGTCTCGTTGCCCCGCTCCAGCAGCCGGTTCCGCTCGTCGGAGTCGAGGAGGTCGATCCCTCCGAGCGGCCGGTCCGGGTCGGCGGTGACCGCCTCCAGCAGGAGCGTCCAGCGCCGGAGGAGGGCTTCGATCGTCGAGCGGTCGAACAGGTCGGTGGCGTACTCCGCCGCACCGACGATCCCGGCCGGGCTCCCGTCCGGACCGAACCGCTCGACGAGGCTCACCCCGAGGTCGAACTTGGCGGTTCCGGTGGCCACCGCGTAGGTGGCGACCTCCAGGCCCGGCAGCGAGAACCGGCCCATCGGGGCGTTCTGCACGGCCAGGATGGTCTGGAACAGCGGGTGGTGCGACAGCGACCGGGACGGGTTCAGCACCTCCACCAGGTGCTCGAACGGCACGTCCTGGTGCGCGTACGCCGACAGCGAGGCCTCCCGTACCCGCCCGAGCAGTTCGGTGAAGCTCGGATCACCGCTCGTGTCGGTGCGCAGCACCAGCGTGTTCACGAAGAACCCGACCAGGTCGTCCAGCGCCTCGTCCGTGCGCCCCGCGATCGGACTCCCGATCGGGATGTCCGTGCCCGCGCCCAGCCGCGTGTACAACGCCGCCAGCGCCGCCTGCAGCACCATGAACAGGCTGGTGCCGGTGTTCCGCGCCAACTCGGTCAGAGCGGCGTGCAGTTCGGGGCTCAGTTCCAGGCCGACGTGATCGCCGTGCCAGCCGGCGACGGCCGGCCGCGGCCGGTCGGCGGGCAGCTGTAGCAGCTCCGGGAGGTCGGACAGCTGCCGCTTCCAGTGGTCGAGCTGCTCGGCGAAGCGGCTCTGTGGGTCGGCTGCGTCGCCGAGCAGGTCGCGCTGCCAGAGCGTGTAGTCGGCGTACTGCACCGGCAGGTCCGGCCAGCCCGGCGCGCGGCCCTCGCTCCGGGCCGCGTACGCCTCGGCGAGGTCCCGGGCCAGCGGGCCGGTGGACCAGCCGTCACCGGCGATGTGGTGCATCACCAGCAGCAGCACGTGCTCGTCCGGCGCGACCGCGAACAGCTCCGCCCGCAGCGGTGGCTCCGCCGCCAGGTCGAAGGGTCGCCGGGCGAACTCGGCGAGCCGGTCGTGCAGTTCGGCCTGTGAGGCCTCGGTCAGCCCGGCCCGGGGCCGGGCCTCGGCCGGGTCCAGGACCCGCTGGCACGGGACGCCGTCCACCTCCGGGAACACCGTCCGCAGGCTCTCGTGCCGGGCCACCACGTCGGCCAGCGCTTCGTCCAGCGCCGCCCGGTCGAGCGTCCCGGTCAGCTGGAGCGCCAGCGGGATGTGGTAGGTCGCGGTCGCGCCGTCCATGCGGTGCAGGAACCAGAGCCGGCGCTGGGCGAAGGACAGCGGCACCGCCTCCGGCCGCTCCCGTGCGGTCAGCGTCGGGCGGGCACGGCCGGCCTCCGCCAGCGACCCGACCAGACCCGCCACCGTGGGCGCCTGGAACAGCGCGCGCAGTCCAAGCTCCACGCCGAGCACCGAGCGCACCCTGGCGGCCAGCCGAGTGGCGAGCAGGGAGTGCCCGCCGAGGTCGAAGAAGTCGTCATCGACTCCGACCTGCGGCCGGCCCAGCACCTCGGCGAACAGCTCGCACAGGATCTGCTCCTGCGGGGTGCGTGGCGCCCGGCCGACCTCGGCCGAGCCGAGGTCGGGAGTGGGCAGCGCGGCGCGGTCCAGCTTGCCGTTGGGCGTCAGCGGCAGCACGTCCAGCACCGTGAACACGGCCGGCACCAGGTAGTCGGGCAGCCGGTCGCGCAGGTACGCCGCCAGCTCCGCTGGACGGACGGCCACGTCGGGACGGGCCGCCACGTAGCCGAAGAGCCGGTCCTCCCGGGCCACGACGGCGGCCTGGGCGACCCCGGGGTGCTCGGCCAGTGCGGCCTCGACCTCGCCGAGTTCGATCCGGAAGCCGCGCACCTTCACCTGCTGGTCGGCGCGGCCGACGTACTCCAGCTCTCCGTCCGCTCGGCGCCGCACCACGTCACCGGTGCGGTACATCCTCTCGCCCGCCGCGCCGAACGGGCAGGCGAGGAACCGCCCGGCGGTGAGCCCGGGCCGGTTCAGGTACCCGCGCGCCAGACCGGGGCCGGCGACATACAACTCCCCTGCCACGCCCGGCGGTACGAGGCTCAGTCGCTCGTCGAGCACGTACACCCGGAAGCCCGCGACCGGGCGGCCGATCGGCGGCACGCCCGAGCCGGGCGACAGCGGGTCGCTCATCGTCGCGCAGACCGTCGTCTCGGTCGGACCGTAGGCGTTGATCATCCGGCGCTCGCGCGCCCACCGGGCCACCAGCTCCGGTGCACACGCCTCACCCGCGACCACCAGGGTTGCGGCCGTGAGCTCGGCACCGTCCAACGCGGCCAGGGCCGAGGGCGGCAGGGTCACATGGGTGACGCCGAGCCGGCGGTCCGTCAGCGCCTCCAGCGGGGCATCAGCCGGCGCCAGGACGAGGGCGGCACCGGTGAGCAGGGCGCTGCACAGGTCCCAGAACGACGCGTCGAAGCTGGGCGAGGCGAACTGGAGGACCCGGCTGCCGGGCACCAGGCCGAGCCGCTCGACCTGCGCCGCCACCAGGCCCGACACACCGCCGTGGCTCACCACGACGCCCTTGGGGCGGCCGGTCGAGCCCGAGGTGTAGATCACGTAGGCCGGGTGCCGGACGTCGAGCGCGACCACCGGGTCCGCGTCCGGCCAGTCTCCGCCGCCCACCATCGCCGGATCGTCGACCACCACCGAAGGCCGGGCGTCGTCGAGCATGAACGAGATCCGCGCCCGCGGGTACACCGGATCCACCGGCAGGTACGCCGCCCCGGCCTTCAGCACACCGAGGACCGCCACCACCGACTCCACCGAGCGCGGCAACGCCACCGCCACCAACCGCTCCGGACCCACCCCCCGCGCGATCAACGCATGCGCGAACCGGTTCGCCCGAGCGTTCAACTCCCGGTACGTCAACTCCACATCACCGCACACCAGCGCAACCGCGTCCGGCGTCGCCGCCACCTGCGCCGCGAAGAGCTCCGGCAGGTTGGTCGGCGCCGCCCCGCCCTCGACGGCGGGCAGCAGCTCGCGGCGCTCCTCGGCAGAGAGCAGCTCGATCCCGCCGATCGGCTGATCGGGCGCGGCGGCGACCGCGGCCAGCAGCCTGGTCCACCGGGCGACCAGGGCCTCGACCGTCGAACGGTCGAACAGGTCGGTGCTGTACTCGACCGCACCGCTGAGCCCGGCCGGCGCGCCGTCGGACCCGTGTTCCTCCGCGAACCCGAAGGTCAGGTCGAGCCGCGCGGTCCCGGTGAGCACGCTCACCCCGGAGACCTGGAGGCCCGGCAGCTCGAAGTCACCGCCCGGCGCGTTCTGCACGACCAGCCCGGTCTGGTACAGCGGGTGGTGGGACAGCGAGCGGGACGGGTTCAGCGCCTCCACCAGGTGCTCGAACGGCACGTCCTGGTGCGCGTACGCCGACAACGCCGTCTCCCGCACCCGCCCCAGCAGCTCCGTGAAGCTCGGGTCACCGCTGGTGTCCGTCCGCAACACCAGGGTGTTGATGAAGAACCCGACCAGGTCGTCCAGCGCCTCGTCCGTCCGGCCGGCGACCGGGCTCCCGATCGGGATGTCCGTGCCCGCGCCCAGCCGTGTGTACAGCGCCGCCAACGCCGCCTGCAACACCATGAACAGGCTGGCCCCCGACCGCCGGGCCAGCTCCAGCAGGGCGGCGTGCAGTTCGGCGTCGATCCGGAGTTCCAGCAGGTCTCCGCCGTACGACATGGTCGCCGGGCGGGGCCGGTCGACCGGCAGTTGCAGTTGCTCGGGCAGCCCTGCCAGCTCCTCGCTCCAGTACCGGACCTGCCGGGCGAAGAGGCTGTCCCCGTCGTGCTCGTCGCCGAGGATCTCGTGCTGCCACAGGGTGTAGTCGCCGTACGTCACCGGCAGCGGCGGCCAGGCGGGTGACCCGCCACCCCGCCGGGCGGCGTAGGCGGTGGCCAGGTCGGCGGACAACGGGCCCATGGACCAGCCGTCGCCGGCGATGTGGTGCATCACCAGCAGCAGCACGTGCTCGTCCGGCGCGACCGCGAACAGCTCCGCCCGCAGCGGTACTTCCGAGGTCAGGTCGAAGCCCCGCACCGCCGCCTCGCGCAGCAGGGCGGGCACCTCCGCCTCGCCGGCCGCGCGTACGGTCAGCGGCACGGCGGCCTCGGTGCTGTCCAGCACCCGCTGGTACGGGATTCCGGCGGTGTGCGGGAAGACCGTGCGCAGGGTCTCGTGCCGGGCCACCACGTCCGCGAGCGCGGCGCTCAGCGCAGCCCGGTCGAGGTCGCCGGACAGCCGCAGGGCCAGCGGCATGTGGTAGGTGGCGCTCGGTGCCCCGAACTGCTGGAGGAACCAGAGCCGGCGCTGGGCGAACGACAGCGGCATCGGTTCGCGGCGGGACCTGGGCACCAGGGCCTGCCGCGCGGTGCCGGCGTCGTGCAGCCCGGCCGCCAGTCCGGCGGGTGTCGGGGTCCGGAACAGGCTTCGCAGCTCCAGCTCGACCCCGAGGGTCGCCCGGATCCGCGAGACCAGCCGGGTGGCGAGCAGCGAGTGCCCGCCCAGCGCGAAGAAGTCCTCGTCGACACCGACCTGGCCCCGGCCCAGCACCTCCGCGAACAGCTCGCACAGGATCTGCTCCTGCGGGGTGCGCGGCGCCCGGCCGGTCTCCCTGATCGTGGCCTCGGGCGCCGACAGCGCCGCCCGGTCCAGCTTCCCGTTCGGCGTCAGCGGCAGCGCGTCCAGCAGCACCAACGCGGACGGCACCAGGTAGTCCGGCACCCGGTCGCGCAGGTACGCCGTCAGCGCCGTCGCGGTCGCCCCGCTCCCGGCCACGGGGACGACGTACGCGACGATCCGGTCCTCGCGGGCGAGCACCGCGACCTGGGCCACGCCCGGGTGCGCGGTCAGCTCGGCCTCGATCTCGCCGGGCTCGACCCGGAACCCGCGCACCTTCACCTGGTGGTCGACCCGGCCGGCGAACTCCAACTCCCCGTCGGCCCGCCAGCGCACCAGGTCCCCGGTGCGGTACATCCGGCTGCCCACCTCGAACGGGTTGGCGACGAAGCGCCCGGCGGTGAGCCCGGGCCGGTTCAGGTACCCGCGGGCCAGGCCCGCCCCGGCCAGGTACAGCTCCCCCAGCACGCCGGGGGCGACCAGCCGCAGCGCCGCATCCAGCACGTACACCTGGCAGTTGGCGATCGGCCGGCCGATCGGCACCGGCGACGGGCAGTCCGCGGGGGCGGCCGGCAGCGGGTAGGCGGTGATCACATGGGTCTCGGCGGGGCCGTAGTGGTTGTGCAGCACCCGGCCCGGCCCGCGGGCCCGGAAGCGGCGCACCGCACCGCTCAGACGCATCGCCTCGCCGGCCTGCGCGATCAGCCGCAGGCCCGGCAGCTCCAGCCCGGCTTCCTCCGCGGCCTCGGCGAGCGCCTCGATCACCAGGTTGGGTGCGAACAGCTCCTCGACTTCGTGCCGGTCCAGCCAGTGGGCGAACTGCTCGGCGCTGCGGCGCTGTTCCTCCGTCGGCACCACCAGGGTCTTGCCGAACAGCAGCGCGGAGAGCACCTCCTGCACCGAGACGTCGAAGCTGAGCGCGGTGAACTGCGCGGTGCGCGTGCCGGGTTCACCGCCGACGGCGCGGTGGTGCCACTCCAGCAGGTTCAGCAGCCCGGCGGCGGGCATCACCACGGCCTTGGGCCGGCCGGTGGAGCCGGAGGTGTAGATGACGTAGGCCGGGTGCCGGGCGTCCACGGTGACGACGGGGTCGGTCTCCGGGTGGTCCCCGGCGGGTGTGACGTCCGCGAGGTCGTCGAGTACCACGGCCGGCCGGGCGTCCTCCAGCATGTACGCGATGCGGGCCGCCGGGTAGTCCGGGTCGACCGGCAGGTAGGCCGCCCCCGTCTTGAGCACCGCGAGGACGGCCACCACCAGCTCCGCCGAGCGCGGCAGGCGCAGGGCGACGACCTGCTCCGGCCCCACCCCACGCGCGATCAGCGCGTGGGCCAGGCGGTTGGCCCGGCGGTTCAGCTCGCGGTAGGTCAGCGCGGTGTCCTCGAACAGCACCGCCTCAGCCGCCGGGGTCTCCCGGACCTGCGCCTCGAACAGGGCCGCCAGGCCCTCGGGCGGGACCGGACGCGCGGTGTCGTTGCGGGCGATCAGCAGCTCGTGCCGCTCCCCGGCGGTGAGGACGTCGATCCGGCTCAGCGGCCGGTCCGGCGCGGCGACGACCGCCGCCAGCAGGCGTAGCCAGCGGGCGACCAGCACCTCCACCGCGGCCCGGTCGAACAGGTCGGTGCTGTACTCGACCCGCCCGATGATGCCTTCGGCCGGCCCGCCGGTGCCACCGCGCTCCAGCAGGTGGAAGCCGAGGTCGAACATCGCCGTGGGCGTCCGGACCAGGACGATCTCGGCGCTCAGGCCGCTCAGCGTGAACTCGGTGCGGGGCACGTTCTGCAGCGCGAGCAGCACCTGGAACAACGGCTGCCGGGTGAGCGACCGGGACGGGTTGAGGGCCTCGACGACGTGCTCGAACGGCAGGTCCTGGTGCGCGTACGCGCCGAGCGCGCCCTCCCGGACCCGGACCAGCAGCTCGGCGAAGGACGGGTCGCCGCTGGTGTCCGTGCGGAGCACCAGGGTGTTGACGAAGAACCCGACGAGGTCGTCCAGGGCCTCGTCGGTCCGGCCGGCGATCAGACTGCCGACCGGGATGTCCGTGCCCGCGCCGAGCTTGTCCAGCAGCGATGCCAGGGCCGCCTGCAGCACCATGTACACGCTGGCGCCGTGCTCCCGGCCCAACCGGACCAGCCCGGCGTGCAGCTCGGCGTCCAGTTCGATCGCGAGGTGGCCACCGGAGTAGGAGGGCGCCGCGGGACGGTGGCGGTCGGCGGGGAGGGGGATCTGCTCCGGCAGGCCTGCCAGGGTCCGCGTCCAGTAGTCAGCCTGACGGGTGAACAGGCTGTCCTGGTCGGTCGCGTCACCGAGCAGCCGGTCCTGCCACAGGGTGTAGTCGGCGTACTGCACGGGCAGCGGCGCCCACTGCGGCTCCTCGCCCCGGCGGCGCGCCGCGTACGCGGTGGCCAGGTCGGCCGCGAGCGGGCCCAGCGACCAGCCGTCGCCGGCGATGTGGTGCATCACCAGGAGCAGCACGTGCTCGTTCGCCGAGAGTTCGAACAGCTCGGCGCGCAGCGGCGGTTCGGTGGCGAGGTCGAATCCGCGCGCCGCGGCCGCCGTCAGCAGTTCCGGCAGGGCCGGCTCGTCGGTCGGGGTGACCGACAGCCTCGGGCGCGCCTCTCCGGCGGCCAGCACCTGCTGGTGGGGCACACCGTCCACCGACGGGAAGACCGTGCGCAGGGTCTCGTGCCGGGCGCCGAGGTCGCCCAGCGCCGCGTCCATGGCCGCCGGGTCCAGCGGTCCCGAGAGCCGCCACGCGAGCGGCATGTTGTAGACGGGGTCGGCGCCCTCCAACTGGCGCAGGAACCACAGCCTCCGCTGTGCGGACGACAGCGGCACGCGGTCGGGCCGCTCCGCCCGCTCCAGGGCCAGCCGGGCCCGGTCCGCCCCGCCCAGCCCGGCGGCCAGCCCGGCCACGGTCGGGCTGCGGAACAGGGTCTGCAGCGGCAGCTCCACGCCCAGCGTCGCGCGGACCCGGGCCACCAGCCGGGTGGCCAGCAGGGAGTGCCCGCCGAGGTCGAAGAAGTCGTCGTCGACGCCGACCCCGGGCAGGCCCAGCACCTCGGCGAACAGTCCGGCCAGCACCTGTTCCTGAGGAGTGTGCGGTGCCCGGCCGGCCTGCGTCGCAGTGGACTCGGGCTCGGGCAGGGCGCGCCGGTCCACCTTGCCGCTGGCGTTCAACGGCAGGGCGTCGAGGGAGACGAACGCGGCGGGCACCATGTAGTCCGGCAGGCGCTCGCGCAGGTGGGCCCGCAGGTCCTCCGGCCGAGGCTCCGCCCCGGTGGCGGGAACCAGGTAGGCGACCAGGCGGGTGTCCCGCACCCGGTCCTGCCGAACGATCACGGCGGCCCGCGCGACCTTCGGGTGTTCCGCCAGTGCGGTCTCGATCTCGCCGAGTTCGATCCGGAAGCCGCGCACCTTGACCTGGTCGTCGGTACGGCCGAGGAACTCCAGGTTCCCGTCCGTGCCCCAGCGCACCAGGTCGCCGGTGCGGTACATCCGCCCTCCTTGCCCGCCATCGGGCTGGGGGCACCTCCCAGCCGCCAGGCTGGGGGCGAGGGGCCCAGATCCACTCGGACCGAACGGGTCCGCCACGAACCGTCCCGCGGTCAGACCCGGCCGGTTCAGATAGCCGCGCGCGAGGCCCGCACCGGCGAGGTACAGCTCACCCGGCACACCGACGGGCACCGGCTGCAACGCGGCGTCGAGCACATGCAGCCGGACGCCCCCCAGCGGCCGTCCGATCACCGGGCGCGCGCTCGACTCCACCGGCGCGTAGACCGAGTCCACCGTGCACTCGGCCGGCCCGTAATAGTTGAGGGACAACACCCCGTCGGCCGCCCGCAGCCGCTCCCACAGCTGCCCCGGCACGGCCTCGCCGCCCAGTCCGACCATCGACGGACGCCACCTTGGGTGGTCCAACAGGCCGTGATCGACGAGGACTTGCAGGTAGGACGGGGTTCCGCCGACAGTGTCCAGCCCGGCCCGCGCGGCGTACTCGAGGTAGGCGTCCGGGTCGGTCCAGGTCGCCTCGTCCAGGACGTGCAGCTCGTGGCCGGCGAACAGGGCGAACAGTTGGTCGCAGGAGGCGTCGAACGACACGGACGTGGTCAGCCCGATCCGCATGCGCTCCTTGATCCGGAAGACCAGCGGGCGCTGCTCGGCGAACAGGTTGAGCAGGCCGCCGTGCGTCACCACCACGCCCTTGGGCTTGCCGGTCGAACCGGAGGTGTAGATGACGTAGACCGGGTGGCCCGGGTCGACGGCCACCGCGGGGTCCGTCACCGGGCAGCCCGCGACCAGCTCAGCCGTCTCCGGGTCGTCGACCACCAGCCGCCCGGCCGGACCGGCCGGCAGCCGATCCCGGGTACGGGCGCCGGTCACCGCCAGAACCGGCCGGGCATCGTCGAGCATGTGCCCGATCCGCGCGGCCGGGTACTCCGGATCGACCGGGAGGTACGCCGCGCCGGTCTTCAGCACCGCGAGGATCGCCACCACCAGCTCGGCCGAGCGCGGCAGCGCGACCGCCACCAGCCGCTCCGGCCCCGCCCCCCGCGCGATCAGGGCGTGCGCCAACCGGTTCGCCCGCGCGTCCAGCTCCGCATACGTCAGCGACGCTTCCGGCCCGACCACCGCGAGGGCGTCCGGAGTCGCACGCACCTGAGCCCGGAACAACTCCGGCAGACTCTCGGTGAAGGCCTGGGCCGCCGGGCCGGTGCCCAGCGCCGTCAGCTCGGCGCGTTCCTCGGCCGTGAGCAGGCCGATCCGGCTGAGCCGCCGCCGCGGGTCGGCGACCGCGGCGCGGAGCAGCCGCTCCCACCTCCCGATCATCGTCTCGACGGTAGCCGGGTCGTAGAGGTCACTGGTGTACTCGACGAAAACGTCGATCCCCTCCGGGGTGGGGGCACCTCCCGGGCCGCCAGGTCCAGGGGGACCGTCCTGTCCGTGCCGCTCCGACATGGTGAAGATCAGGTCGAGCTTGGCGGTGGTCGACGTCGACGGCACGTCCTCGACGCGCAACCCGGGCGGCGCGAAGTCGGCCCGAGGAGCGTTCTGCAGCACCAGCATGACCTGGAACAACGGGTGGTGCGACAGCGACCGGGACGGGTTCAGGACCTCGACCAGGTACTCGAACGGCAGGTCCTGGTGGGCGTACCCGGCCAGCGCGGTGTCCCGGACCCGGCCCAGCAGCTCGGCGAAGGTCGGATCGCCCGAGGTGTCGGTACGGAACACCAGGGTGTTGACGAAGTAGCCGACCAGCTCGTCCTGCGCCTGGTCGGTCCGGCCCGCGACCGGGCTGCCGACCGGGATGTCGTCGCCCGCGCCGAGCTTGCTCAGCAGCGCCGCCAACCCTGCCTGGAGCACCATGAACAGACTGGTCCCGTGCTCACGGGCGAGCTCGCGCAGACCGCGGTGCAGCACGGCGTCCAGCCCGGCACGCACAGAGCCGCCCCGGTGCGAGGCGACCGCCGGGCGGGGGCGGTCGGTGGGCAGCTGGACCTGCTCCGGCAGCCCGGCCAACTGCCGGGTCCAGTAGGCCGCCTGGCCCGCGAACAGGCTGTCCCGGTCGGTGGCGTCGCCGAGCAGTTCGTGCTGCCACAGGGTGTAGTCGGCGTACTGCGCGGGCAGCGGTGCCCACTGCGGCTCCTCGCCCTGACAGCGCGCCGCGTAGGCGGCGGTCAGGTCCTGCGTGAGCGGGCCCAACGACCAGCCGTCACCCGCGATGTGGTGGAGCACGACCTGGAACACGTGCTCGTCCGGTGCCAGCTCGAACAGCTCGCCCCGAAGCGGCACATCGACCGCGAGGTCGAACCGACGGTCCTTCGCCTCGGCCATCACGGACGACAGCTCGGCCTCGGTGGTCCGGCTCACGTCCAGCCGCGGGCGGCCGGCCACGACGTCCAGCACCTGCTGGTACGGCACGCCGTCCACCGCCGGGAAGACGGTGCGCAGGCTCTCGTGCCGGGCCACCACGTCCGCCACCGCGGCTTCCAGGGCCCGCCGGTCCAGAGCCCCGGACAGCCGCCAGGCCAGGGAGATGTGGTAGTTCGCGCTGGCGCCCTCCAGCTGGTGCAGGAACCACAGCCGCCGTTGCGCGAACGACAGCGGGATCACCTCGGGGCGCTCGCGCCGGGCCAGGGCGGCCTGCGCCGGTCCGGCCGCCACCAGGGCGGCGGCCAGGGCGGCCGGGGTCGGCGCCTCGAACAGGGTGCGCAGGGGCATCTCCACGCCGAGCGTCGCACGGATCCGGGCGGCCAGGCGGGTGGCGAGCAGCGAGTGCCCACCCAGGTCGAAGAAGCCGTCCTCGACGCCGGCCGACGCGACGCCCAGGACCTCGGCGAACAGCTCGCAGAGGACCTGCTCCTGCGGGGTGCGCGGCGCGCGGCCGGCGGCCGCCGGGGCGAGGTCGGGGGCGGGCAGGGCTTGGTGGTCGAGCTTGCCGTTGGCGGTCAGCGGCAGCGCGTCCAGCACGACGAACGCCGAGGGCACCATGTGCTCCGGCAGCCGCTCGCGCAGGTGCCCACGCAGGTCGGCCGGGTGCGGCGCCGCTCCGGCGGCCGGCACCAGGTACGCGACCAGCCGGGTGTCGTCGGCCCGGTCCTGCCGGGCCAGGACGGCGACCTGGGCGACGCCGGGGTGGGCGGCGAGCGCCGCCTCGATCTCGCCGAGCTCGATCCGGAAGCCGCGGACCTTCACCTGCTGGTCGACCCGGCCGACGTAGCGCAAGCCGCCGTCCGCCGCGCGCCGCACCACGTCGCCGCTGCGGTACATCCGCGATCCGGGCGGTCCGAACGGGTCCGCCACGAACCGCCCGGCGGTCAGGCCGGGCCGGTTCAGGTAGCCGCGTGCCACGCCGGGGCCCGCGACGTACAGCTCGCCGGCCACGCCCGGGGCCACCGGCCGCAGGCCGTCGTCGAGCACGTACGTCCGCAGGTCCGGGAGAGCCGCGCCGATCTGTCCGGCGGCGGTGCCGGAGCGGTCGAGCGCGGCGTACGTGACGTGCACCGTGGTCTCGGTGATGCCGTACATGTTGACCAGCCGCGGCGCGTCCTCCGCGTGCCGCTCGTACCAGCTCGCCAGCCGGGCGCGCTCCAGCGCCTCGCCGCCGAACACGACGGTCCTCAGGCCGAGTTCAAGCGGGTGCTCGGTGTCCGCCTGCATCAGCTGGTAGAAGGCGGACGGCGTCTGGTTGAGCACGGTCACGCGCTCGCGGGCGAGGAGTTCCAGGAAGCGGCCGGGCGAGCGGCTGGTCTCGTGGTCCACGACCACGAGGCGGCCGCCGTGCAGCAGCGCGCCCCACAACTCCCACACCGAGAAGTCGAAGGCGTAGGAGTGGAAGAGGGTCCAGACGTCGTCGGCGGTGAAGCCGAACAGCTCCTCCGTCGTCCGGAACAGACGCACCACGTTGCGGTGCGGAACCACGACGCCCTTGGGGTTGCCGGTGGAGCCGGAGGTGTGGATGACGTAGGCGGCGTGGCCGGGATCGACGGTGACCCCCGGGTCCGTGTCCGGCAGCCCGTCCAGGTCGGCGGAGTCCAGCAGCAGCCGGTCCAGGTGGTCCGCCCCCGGCAGCTCGCCGATACCGCTCGTCGTGACGAGCAGCGCGGGCCGGGTGTCCTGGAGCAGGTAGGAGATCCGGGCCGCAGGGTACTTCGGGTCCACCGGCACGTAGGCGCCGCCGGCCTTGACCACCGCGAGCACCGCGACGACCAGGTCCGCCGAGCGCGGCAGGGCCAGGGCCACCAGCCGCTCCGGGCCCACGCCCCGGTCGATCAGCGCGTGCGCGAGCCGGTTGGCGCGGGTGTTCAACTCGCCGTAGGAAAGGGCTACTTCACCGTCCGTGAGGGCGACGGCGGCCGGGTTGGTCCGGACCCGCCGCTCGAAGAGCGCGGTCAGGCTGCTGCCCGGCGCGTCCTCCTCCTCGGTACGGGCCGGGAGCAGCGCGCGGAGCTCGTCGGCGGACAGCACGTCCACCCGGCCGATCCGTCGGCCGGGGTCGGCGACGACGGCGCGCAGCAGCCGCAGCCACCGGTCGACGATCCCCGCCACGGTGGCCTCGTCGAAGAGGTCGGTGCTGTACTCGACCACGCCCGACAGCCCCTCCGTACCCGGCTGTTCGGCCAGGATGAAGGTCAGGTCGCACTTGGCCGTACCGGTGTGCACCAGATCGGCCGTCACCCGCAGCCCCGGCAGGTC
Source organism: Kitasatospora sp. NPDC056731 (assembly GCF_040687675.1). NCBI lineage: Bacteria > Bacillati > Actinomycetota > Actinomycetes > Kitasatosporales > Streptomycetaceae > Kitasatospora > Kitasatospora sp. NPDC056731. The sequence continues at coordinate 25,510 of NZ_JBFBNR010000044.1, read as the reverse complement.
GAAGGCGCCGAACGGGGCGTTCTGCAGGGCGAGCATGGTCTGGAAGAGCGGGTGGTGCGCCAGTGTCCGGGTCGGGTTCAGTGCCTCCACGAGGTGCTCGAACGGCACGTCCTGGTGCGCGTACGCGGCCAGCGCGTCGGAGCGGACCCGGCCCAGCAGTTCGGCGAACGACGGGTCGCCGGTCAGGTCGGTGCGCAGCACCAGGGTGTTGACGAAGAAGCCGACCAGGTCGTCCAGGGCCTCGTCGGTGCGTCCCGCGATCGGCGTGCCGATCGGTACGTCGGTGCCGGCGCCGAGTTTGCCGAGCAGGGCGGCCAGACCGGCCTGGAGCACCATGAAGAGGCTGGCGCCACCGTCGCGGGCGAGTTCGCGCAGGCCTTGGTGCAGCTCGGCGTCGACCTGCACCGGCAGGTGGGCGCCATGGTAGGACATCACCGCCGGGCGGGGCCGGTCGAAGGGCAGCTCCACCTGCTCGGGCAGGTGCGCCAACTGCTCCCGCCAGTACGCGAGCTGGCCGCTCAGCAGGCTGTCCGGGTCAGTGCCGTCACCGAGCAGCTCCCGCTGCCAGAGGGCGTAGTCGGCGTACTGGACGGGCAGTTGGGCCCACTCGGGCTTCGCGCCCTCGGCACGGGCCGCGTAGGCGGTCCTCAGGTCCCGCAGGAGCGGGCCCGCCGACCAGCCGTCACCGGCGATGTGGTGCACCACCAGCAGCAGCACGTGCTCCTCGGTGCCGAGCCGGAAGAGCTCGGCACGCAGCGGCGACTCCTCGGCGAGCTCGAAGCCGTGCCGCGCCGCCTCCGCCACAAGGTCCGGCAGGTCGTGCTCGCCTACCTCGGTGACCCGTAGCCGTGGCCGTGCCTCGTCGGGGTCCAGCACCCGCTGGCACGGCACGCCGTCGACGACCGGGAAGACGGTGCGCAGGCTCTCGTGCCGCTCGACGACGTCGGCCAGTGCGGCGTCCAGGGCCCGCTGGTCCAGGTGTCCGGACAGCCGCAGCGTCAGCGGGATGTTGTACGTGGCGCTCGGGCCCTCCATGTGGTGCAGGAACCACAGTCGGCGCTGCGCGAAGGACAGCGGGACGGCCTCGGGCCGCTCGCGCCGCCCCAGCGCCGGGCGCGCCCGGCCCGCGACGTCCACCGCCGCGGCCAGTTCCGCCACCGTCGGCGCGTCGAACAGGTCGCGCAGCCCCAGCTCCACGCCCAGCACCGACCGGGCCCGGGCGACCAGCCGGGTGGCCAGCAGGGAGTGCCCGCCGAGGTCGAAGAAGCTGTCGTCCAGCCCCGGCTCGGACACCCCGAGCACCTCGGCGAACAGGCCTGCGAGCAGGTGCTCGACCGCAGAGCGCGGAGCGCGGCCCGGCACAGCCGACTGCCGCTCGGGGGCCGGCAGGGCCCGCCGGTCGAGCTTGCCGTTCGGGGTCAGCGGCAGGACGTCCAGCGCCACGAACGCCGACGGCACCATGTGCTTGGGCAACCGCTCCCGGAGGTGTTCGCGCAGGGCGGTGTCGGTGACCGTGGCGCCGGGCTCGGCGACGGCGTAGGCGACCAGCCGGGGCTCGTCCTCGGTGCGCACCACGACGGCGGCCCGGGCGACCTGCGGGTGCTCAGCGAGGACGGCCTCCACTTCGCCGAGCTCCACCCGGAAGCCGCGGACCTTGACCTGGTCGTCGGTCCGGCCGAGGAACTCCAGATTCCGGTCTGCACCCCAGCGCACCAGGTCGCCGGTGCGGTACATCCGCGAGCCACTCGGACCGAACGGGTCCGCCACGAACCGCCCGGCCGTCAGGCCCGGCCGGTTGAGGTAGCCGCGGGCCAGGCAGGGCCCGGCGATGTACAGCTCGCCCGGCGTACCGGCCGGCAGCGGCCGCAGGGCGCCGTCGAGCACGTACAGCCGGACGTTGCCGGCGGGCCGACCGATGACCGGGAGCGGACTCGATCCCACGGAGGCGATCACCGGGTTGACGGTGCACTCGGACGGTCCGTAGAGGTTGAGGCAGGAGACCCCGTCCGCCGACCGTAGTTCTCCCCACAGCCGCTCCGGGACGGCCTCGCCACCGGCCGCGACCAGCCCCGGACGCCAGTTCTGGTCGCCCAGGAGCCCGTGGGCGACCAGGACGTGCAGGTAGGACGGGGTGGCTTCGATGTAGTCCAGCCCGTGGCGCGCCGCGTAGCCGACGAAGGCGTCGGGGTCGGTCCAGGTCTCGTGGTCCAGGACGTGCAGCTCGTGGCCCGCGAACAGGGCGAGCAGCTGGTTCCACGAGGCATCGAACGACACCGACGTCGTCAGGGCCACCCGCAGCCGCTGCCGTCCACCCATCGCCGACGGGAAGTGGACCTGCCGGAGGTCGGTGAGCAGGTTGAGCAGACCGCCGTGGGTCGGCGCCACGCCCTTGGGCCGGCCGGTGGAGCCGGAGGTGTAGATGACGTAGGCCGGGTGGCCCGGATCGACGACCACCGTCGGGTCGGTCGCTGACAGGCCGTTCACCAGGTCGGCCGTCGCCGGGTCGTCGACGACCAGCCGGTCGACGGAACCCTCCCCCGGCAGCCGGCCCTCGCTGAGGGTGTCGGTCACCAGCAGGGCCGGGCGTGCGTCATCGAGCAGGAGGGCGATCCGGGCGGCCGGGTATTCGGGATCGAGCGGGACGTAGGCCGCCCCGGTCTTGAGCACCGCGAGGATCGCCACGACCAGTTCGGCCGACCTCGGCAGGGCGACCGCCACCAGCCGCTCCGGCCCCGCGCCCCGGGCGACCAGGGCGTTCGCCAGCCGGTTCGCCCGCTCGTCCAGCTCCGCATAGGTCAGAGAAACGTCCCCGCACACCAGCGCCACCAGGTCCGGCGTCGCCCGCACGTGCTTGCGGAACAGCTCCGGCAGGGTCTCGGCCGGGAGCTCGACCGTCGGCCCGGTGCCGAGGGCCGTCACCTCTCGGTGCTCCGCGGCCGTGAGCAGGTCGATCCGGCCCAGCACCTCGTCCGGGCCCCAGTCCGCGACGGCGTCGAGCAGGGCGATCAGCCGCTGCTGATGGGCGGCGAGGTCGTCCTCGCCGTACGCCTCGGGCGAGCCGTGGAGCCTGAGCAACGGCGGGTTGCCGTCCCGGTAGTCGAACACCCAGACGGCCAGGTCGCTGGTCGACCCCGACACGAAGTGGTGCACGGAGGCGGGGTGACCGGCGAAGGTCGGCCGGGAGTTGAACGCCATGATGTTGACGATCAGCGGGAACGCCGTCCCGATGCTGCCGGGCACCCCGAGGTCCCGCAGCAGGTCCTCGCTCCGGTACCGCTCGTGCGCGACGGCCGCCTCGACCTCCCGCGCCGCCTGGGCGACGAGGTCACGCCACGACATGTCCGGCCGTACCGTCAGCCGCAGGGGCACCACGTTGGACATCGTGCCCGGCACCGACATCAGGTCGCGGTCGGCGGACCGACGGGCCGTGACGGGTAGGGCGAGCACCACGTCCTGCGTTCCGGTCAGCCGGTGCGCGTAGAGCGCCGCCGCCGCGATCACCAGGCGGGACCAGCGGACGCCGGTCTTCGCCGCCGCGGCGCGCAGCGCGTCCGGGCGCCGCAGTTCCCGCTCCTCGGCCAATCGGAGCGCGCGGTCCGGGTCGGTCGGGATCGTGCGGGTGAGCCGCGTCGGTTCCGGCCGGTCGGCGAAGCGTTCCGTCCAGTAGGAGCGGTCGGCGGTGAAGTCCGCCGACGCCCGGTAGGCGGCGTCGCTGTCGACCAGGTCCCGCAGCGAGCCGAACGGCGACGGCGCCACCGGGCCGCCCTCGGCCAGCGCCGAGTACACGTCGGCGACCCGCTGCCTGACCAGGGCACTGCTGATCGCGTCCAGCACCACGTGGTGGTAGTTCAGGTACCAGAGGAATTCGGTCGGCGACAGCTTGACCAGCGCGTGCCCGAACAGCGGGTCGCGCGCGAGATCCAGCGGGCGCATCAGGTCCCGCTCCATCCACTCCATGGCCGCCGCACGGGGTGCGGGCTCCCCGCTCAGGTCCAGGTGTGCCGGTGCCCAGTCCCAGGTCTCGCGGAGGATCTGGCGCGGGCCGTCACCGCCGTCGACGAAGGTCACGTGCAGGGCGTCGACCTCGTCGACGACGCGGCGCAGCGCGGTCGCGAACAGGTCCGGGTCGACCGGCCCGTGGATCTCCAGGCACTCACCGACCCGGTAACCGGGGATCGGTGTCCGGGAGCGCTGCTCGGCGAGCCAGATCTCGCGCTGGGCCGCTGTCAGGGCAAGGACGTCGCCGTCGCGACGGGACATGGGGGTACCTCCAGAAGTGTGGGCGGGCAGGCGCGCAGGACGCGCCGGGCCACGCCGACCGCGGTGACGTCACACGGTCAGCGGGCGGTGCGGCTTTCTGCGGTCAGGCGGCGCGTTCGCCGGCCTGGAGCTGCCAGAGGGATGCGTAGAGTCCGTGCCGGGCGAGGAGTTCGTCGTGGGTGCCCTGCTCGGCCACGACGCCGCCCTTGTCCATGACGTAGATCCGGTCGGCATGGCGGACCGTGGAGAGCCGGTGGGCGATGACGACCATCGTCCGGTCGACCGCGAAGCCGCGCAGCGTGCGCTGGATGGCGGCCTCGGTCTCGTTGTCCACGGCGGAGGTGGCCTCGTCGAGGATCACGACCGGCGCGTCCTTGAGGATCGCGCGGGCCAGGGCGATCCGCTGCCGCCGGCCGCCCGAGAGCGCGGCGCCGCGTTCGCCGATCACCGTGTCGTAGCCGTCCGGCAGCGTCGCGATGAAGGCGTGCGCCTCGGACATCGAGGCGGCCTTGACGACGGCCTCGTCCGAGGCCGCGAAGCTGCCGTAGCGGATGTTGTCGGCGATGCTGCCGTCGAAGAGGAACGGGTCCTGCGCGACGAACCCGATCGCGTCGCGCAGGACCCGGCTCGGCACGTCGGACACGTCCCGCCCGTCGAACAACACGGCGCCGGACGTCCTGTCCTGACCGGCACCGCCGCGACCCGGGCGACCGCCCGGCGCAGGATCCGGCCGACATCCGCGGCAGGCATCTGCGGTTCGTACCGGACGAGGACCCCACCGGTGACCGGGCTCGCCTGCGCCTCGCTGATCCCTGGGACGCGCCGCAGGGCCGCGGCGAGGACTTCGGCCGTCCGGGGCCGTCCGAGAACCAGCCTGACGTCCCAGCGCTGGCGGCCCGGAATGACCGAGCGCGGGCTCGCGTCCAGATCCATGGAGCGGAATCCGGCTGCGGAACCCAGCAGAGATGGCATGTGTACGATCACCTGTTTGCGGAGGTCATGGGCGATCCGGCATCGGGCACGACGGATCAATGTGACGGAGCGGGAATTCTGAAGGGGCGGCCGATGGGGCCGGAAGGCCCGCGGCCGACCACCGCGCGGACACAGCTCGCGAGCTCGGTCACGGCGTGCGTCCAGGCGGCGGGTCAGGTCGCGCCAGTGCGTCAGTGTGCCCTTCCGGCGCCGACGGTCGTACGGATCTTCGAGGCCCTCACCTCGGCTTCGGCCCGGGCGGCGGCCTCGTCCCTCTCGGCGTTCGGGGTCGCGTTCCCAGCCGCACGATGGCCGTCACCGGACGTGACCTGAGCGGCCGACACGTCGGCGGCCACCTCGGCCGCGAGGTCGTGGATGTTCTCCCCGGCCTCGTGGGCCGCCTTCTTCACCTCCATGACGAGCCCGACGGACGTCTTGACGACGCCTCGCACCAGCGGCTTGAGGAGACGCTTGACCAGTGGCGAGACGACGAGACCGATCAGGAACGGCGGAACTACGGGCGGCATGGTGTTCCAACCTCTCTACGTATGACAGGGGACCCCGGGCACGGCGAACTGCCGGAGCACGCACAGCAGGACCGGCGGTAGAACTCCTTTTCGGGATTGTCGGCTCACGTCGCGGATTTCCCGCCGAACCGATTTCCTCGCCGATGAGGCCAACCGCCCGATCCTCCGCCACCGTAGTCGAATCGCTCCCGTCAAAACCAAACATCCTCAACGGGATTCACCCGGCCGAGTGCAATCCGAACTACCAACCGCCACGAATTGACTGAAGGTTCGCCACTCAATTAGACCTATCGTCATATTTCTAGATCAATGGCGATCGCCGAGTTCTCGTGCCACCCTCCCGCGCTCGGCCGGCCCCAGCCCATCGAGTCGGCGCCCCCCGGCACAACGCCGGGCCGGCCCCGGCAATCGTCCGAAGACGCACCGGGCGGTTCCTGTGTCACGCCGCAGCTCCGGCCGATCACGGACGAGTGAACTCCCGGCCGGCGGCTGGCCCGCCGACTGCCGCGAACGCCAGCATGGGCGGCATGACCACCACGCACCCCCCAGCCGAGCGGGCCGCCCAGGCCCGGGAGGCCGAAGCCCAGCTCGCCGCCGCAGGAATCGACGGGGTGGTGTTCGGCTGGGTCGACAACTCCGGACTCACCCGCGTGAAGTCCGTTCCGCTCGCCCAGCTCGAACACGCCGCCGAGTATGGTGTCGGCGCCGTACCCTGCTTCGACGTCTCCCTGGTGGACGACTCCTTCACGACGACGCCTTCGAGCACCGGCCCGGTGGGCGACCTGCGACTCGTCCCCGACCTCGACCGGCTCACCCCGCTCGCCGCCCAGCCCGGCTGGGCCTGGGCCCCGGCCGACCGCTACACCCAGGACGGCGCCCCGCACCCCGGCTGCCAGCGCCACTTCGCCCGCCGGGTCACCGAGGCCGTCGAGCGGCGCGGGCTCTCGGTGCGGGCCGGGATCGAGATCGAGTGGGTGGTGGCCGATGCCGCCGGGGCCCCCGCGACGACCGGGCCCGCGTACGGGATGACCCGCTTCATCGAGCACTCCGACTACCTGCGGGAGGTACTGCGCGCCCTCACCGCCCAGGGACTGGCCGTGCTCCAGGTCCACCCCGAGTACGCCGCCGGGCAGTTCGAGGTCTCGGTCGCCGCCGAGGGGCCGGTCGAGGCGGCCGACACCACGATGCTGGTGCGCCACACCATCCGGGCCGTCTCCGCCCGGCACGGCCTGCGGGTCTCGTTCGCGCCCGTCTTCACCGAGGGCTCGATCGGCAACGGCGGCCACCTGCACCTCAGCCTCTGGCGAGAGGGCCTGAACCTCGCGCACGGCGGTCCCGGCCGGCACGGGCTGCACCCCGAGGCCGAGCAGTTCCTCGCGGGCGTCCTGGCCGAGCTGCCCGCCCTGCTCGCCCTCGGCGCGCCCGGCGTCGCCTCCTACCTGCGGCTGGTCCCCTCCCACTTCGCCGGAGCCTACCGCTGCTGGGGCCTGGAGAACCGTGAGGCGGCACTGCGCCTGATCGCCGGCTCCACGGCCCGGCAGGCCAACGCCGAGCTCAAGTGCTTCGACGCCGCCGCCAATCCGTACCTGGCGATCGGCGGCGTGCTGGCCGCCGGACTCGCCGGCCTGGACGCCGGTCTGCCCCTTCCGCCCGAGACCACGAGCGACCCCGCCGCCCTCGACTCCGCCGAGCGCCTCCCGGCGAGCCTGCCGGAGGCGATCGACGTGTACGAGAAGTCCGACGTGCTGCGGCAGGCGCTCGGCCCCGAGCTGTACGAGACCGTGCTGGCCGTCCGTCGCGCGGAGGCCGAGCTGTTCGCGATGCACACAGACGCGGAGGTCATCGAGGCCGTCCGCTGGCGCTACTGACGAGCACCGGCCCCACTGCGCCGGCTCCCGGGCGATGGCTCGACCGGAGACCGCGCGTCGCCGGGGATCTTCACGGAACCCAGCAGGATGCCGCCCCGGAAGGCGCGGGGCTTCCTCGGACGGCGCCACGCCCGCGACCACTTCGGTCGCGGGCGTGGCGTCGTCCGTCGAGTGGGGCGGAATCGCCGGGCACGGGGGACGTCTACATCAGTCCACTTCGGCGTCCCGGTGAGGACTCGGGAGCCGGATCGGTGACCGCGGGTTCCAGCGGCTTCGCCATGTAGACGGCACCGGCGCCGTAGCTGGCGGGCAGCCCGATCTCGGGCCGAGTGCGGTAGCCCAGGGCTGCCCACACGGCTTGTGCGCCGAGCACGGCGACCAGGGAGAGGGTCCGGTAGCGGGCCGCCCGCCCGGTCTCCTCCAGATGCCACTGCATCCGACGGGCGAGGCCCTGTCCGCGCGCCCACTCGGCGATCACCAGGTCGTGGGTGTGCAAATTGCTCTCCCGGCCGTTCTCCTGTTCCGCGCCCTCCTCGGCCAGGCTCAGGTCCGGGCAACGGGACAGCGGGTACGGCAGGGCGAGCAGGTAGCCGCCGAAGCCGCCCGCGTGCTCCAGCACGAAGCAGGTCGAGGGCGAGGCGCGGTGCCGGGAGCGCAGCGCTTCCCGTCCCTCGGACAGGCCGCTCGCGGCGTAGGCGCGTTCCTCCAGCGCGACCACCTCGTCCCAGTCCTCGTCCCGGAGCAGCCGGATCCGGGTGTCGCTCATGAGTCTTCTCCGTCCGGGTCCGGGCCGCCGACGCAGGTGTACGGAAGCGGCGCGAAGCCGTTGAACCCCTGGGTGGCGTAGGCGGAGGCGTACGCGCCGCAGGAGTGGACCCACACCGGGTCGCCGGAGGCGATCGCGCGCGGGACCCGTACCAGACCGTCCTCCTGGGCGTACGCGTCGTCGCTGTCACAGGTCGGACCGGCGACGACGGCGTCGACGAACTGGCCGCCGGGGTGGGTGGGGAACTCCAGCCGGTACTGCAACTGGTCCATCTCGTACAGGCCGTTGAACTTGCCGCAGCTGAGGTACAGCCAGTCCTCCGGGGTACCGTCGAGGCGGCGGCGGGAGGTGAGCCGGGCGACGTGCGCGCGGATCGCACCGTGGTCGGCGACCAGGTGGCGGCCCGGCTCCAGCAGGAACTCCAGCGGCGCGGCGTTGACCGCGCGCAGCCGGTCCATGCCCTCCCGGATCACCACGAAGATCTTGTCCAGCGGCGGTTCCAGCGGCCGGCCGCGCCGGTCGAGGACGCCGAGGGCGGGCAGTCCGCCACCGAGGTTGATGCGGCTCGGCACGATGCCGCGCCGGCTGAGCGACTCCAGGACGGCGGTCAGCGAGTCGATCGCCGCGAACCAGGCCCCGGCGGTCATCTGCTGGGAGCCGACGTGCACCGACAGGCCGGAAGGCACCAGCCCTGCGGGCCGGGCGGCACCGAGCACCCGCACGGCGTCCTCGGGCGAGCAGCCGAACTTGCGGCTCAGGCCCCACAGCGCGCCCTCACCGGTGGTCGCGATGCGGCAGAACACCCGCGATCCGGGGGCGTGTTCCGCGATCGCGGCGACGTCCTCCAGGCTGTCGGTGGCGAAGTCCCGCACGCCCAGCCGGTACGCCTCGGCGATGTTGCGGTCCGACTTGACGGTGTTCCCGTAGTGGATCAGCTCGGGTGCGACGCCGGTGCGCAGCGCCTGGGCGATCTCCTGCGGGCTGGCCGCGTCGAAGCCGGAGCCGAGCGCGGCGAGATGGTCCAGCACCTCGTCCACCGGGCAGGCCTTCATCGCGAACCGGACGGCCACGCCGGGAAGTTCGGCGCACAGTGCGGCGTACTGACGGCCGATGCCGTCCAGGTCGTAGACGATGGTGTCCTCGGTGGCATCAGCGAGCGCGGCGCGCAGGGCGGTGCGGTCGCGCTGGCCGGGGAGGGACGTGGTGGATGCGTGCACGGTGGCCGACGTGGTCGGGGCGCGGTAGCCGGTTCTGCCATGGTCGGCCATCAGGTGGGGTTCGGCGGTCTGGCGCATATCGATGGTCTGAGGCCTCACGTGTGAACTTCCGGTCCGACTAGACGATTGATGCCAAGGGATTGCTGGCACGCATGAAATGAAGCAAGGGAGTCCGAAGGTCGGCTGTGACGCCTGACCCGGACTCCCTCTCCCCGCCGCACTCTACGTACTTCCAGGGCCTGCCCCACCACCCGTTGCGCATCCCGCACGACCTGACCGGCGCGAAGGCCGGCGAGCGCGAGCCCCTGCTCGGCATCTCCGCGCCGATCCCCATCTCTCCATGCCCCGCCCCGGGCCACCGCTCGACATGCAGAACCACCCGAACGGCGTCAGCGTGTGCCTCCACGGCCTTGACGATCAGGTCCCACCGGACGCTGTCGAGGAACTGGTGAGAGCGTCGCCTCGGTGGATCGGCCCGTCCCGCTGGTCCCGACCCCGTGACCAGCCGAAGATGACGGCATGGGTGTCGACGACTCGGGTGCCGGGCTGCTGGTGACGAACGTGCGCGTCTTCGACGGGATCGGAGCGGAGTCGGTGCCGGGGCACGTCCGGGTCCAACGGGACAGGATCGCAGAGGTGGTACTGGGCCGCCCCCTCCCGCCCGGCCTCCCTGGAGGCACGACGGTGCTCGACGGCGGAGGCCGCACCCTCCTCCCCGGCCTCACCGACGCACACGTCCACCTGTTCGCGATCGGCGGCACCATGGCGGAGCTCCAGCTCGCACCGACCGGCACCCTCCACTACCAGGCCCTGGCCGCGGCCCGCGACATGCTGATGCGCGGCTTCACCACCGTGCGGGACATGGCCGGAGACACCGAGCCGCTCCGGCGGGTGCTGGACCGCGGGCTGTTCCCGGGCCCACGGATCTACCCGAGCCAGGCGGCCATCTCCCAGACCGCCGGCCACGGCGACTTCGGGACGGTCCACGACGCCCCGACCGCCCTGGGCGGGCCACCGGCCCGGACCGAACAGATCGGGTTCACCCGGGTGGCCGACGGGCCGGAACGGGTGCTCGCCGCGGTGCGCGAGCAGCTGAAGAAGGGCGCCACCCAGATCAAGCTGATGGCCGGCGGCGGCGTCATCTCCGAGTTCGACCCGCTGGACGTCCTGCAGTTCACCACCGCCGAGCTGGAGGCCGCCGTCGCCGCGGCCTCCGACTGGGGCACCTACGTGACCGTGCACGTCTACACCTCCGAAGGCGTCCGCCGCGCGGTGCGGGCCGGAGTGCGCTGCATCGAGCACGGGCACCTCGTCGACGAGGGCACCATCCGCTACCTCGCGGAGCAAGGCGTGTGGTTGAGCACCCAACCGTTCGAGGTCGACGACCACCACTACGCCTCTCCGGACAGCGACCGCAAGAATCGCGAGGTCTGTGAAGGCGTCGCCCGCACCATCGCCTGGGCGGTGAAGCACCGCGTTCGGCTGGCCTTCGGCACCGACCTGGTGCTCGACCCCGGTAAGGCCCACCGGCAGAACGAGATGCTCGTCCGGCTCGGCAGCTACCTCAGCCCGGTCGAGGCCCTGCGGACGGCCACCTCCGGCAACGCCGAGCTCTTCCGCCTGTCCGGCCGCCGAGACCCCTATCGCGCCGCGCCGCTCGGCGTCATCGCGCCGGGAGCGTGGGCCGACCTCCTGGTCGTCGACGGCGACCCGACCACCGACCTGTCCGTCCTCGCCGACCCCGAACGCAACCTGCGACTGATCGTCAAGGACGGCGTCGTCCACAAGAACGAGCTCGGCTGACCCGAACCGGTTTCCGCCTGCCTGCGGCTCGGGCGGTCCGTCACAGCCCTGTGGGTCGGTCAGGCGTGCCGGGCACTCGGAGAGCTCCGCTGTCCGCTCCGGGGTGAGCGGCTTGGCACCCGGGCGGCGGGTGCGCCTGACTTCGGTCTCCGACACTGGGGGGCGTGGGCGCCGACACATGCCGGACACGACCAGGACGTCAGGCCACCGACGGACGCGACGCCCGGCGACGCCCGGCGATGCGCTGCCGGGCGTCGGCGCAGGGTGCACTGCTGCCGATCGGGATGTTTCGAACGGCCTGGAGACGACACGAGGGCCTGTGCCCGCGCAGATGCGCTGGCACAGGCCCTTCGTGGGTCACTCCGGTTGCCCCTGTCCGGCCCCCGGGGTGAGGGGAAGCCGAATGGTCGGCTTAGTACCAGTGGTTGGCCTGCCAGAAGTTCCAGGCGGCGTTCGGGCTGCCGTAGCGGGTGTTCATGTAGTCCAGCGACCACTTGATCTGGGTGGACGGGTTGGTCTTCCAGTCCGCACCGGCCGAGGCCATCTTGGAGGCCGGCAGCGCCTGGCCCAGACCGTAGGAGCCCGAGCTCGGGTTGGTCGCCGTGACGTTCCAGCCCGACTCGTGGGAGATGATCTGGCTGAACGAGGCCAGCTGGTCCGCCGGCACGATCTGCGCGGCGAGGGCCTGCGGGGAGGCGTCCGCGGCCGAGGCGACGGCGGGGACCACCGCGGCACCGAGGGCGGTCACACCGGCGGCACCGGCGAGAATCACGGCAGAGGTACGCATACGGAACTTGAAAGCGGGCATATACAGAAGACCTCAATCAATTGGGCCGGTGTCACTCCCCGCCTCGACCGTGGCCGGACAGGGGCCGAACGGTCGCGGGGTGTGACTCGGCGGTAAGCCGTTCACCGGTGGGACAGGAGCCGGTGTGGCTGGCGATGAATGCAAAGTTGCCAGACCGGATCGGCGCTCGCCAAGACCCCCTCGCTACGACCCGCCGTCGTAGCCAAGAGACCGGCACTGATTCGAGAGGCGGGCCGCCCGGAGCGCGCCGAACCCTCCCGGCCTGCGCAAACGCCCCCCAATAACACACCAAATAGTTGCAAAATAGTGCAAAACGGACACCACTATCCGTCGTCGTACACCGCATTCGCATGTGAGCGCACTCACGGCCCCAGCCCCGGCGCCATCACCGACCGACCCGCCGCCACCACGCCGAGTCACCACCGATCCGCCGCCATTGAGACCGCCACCACACCCGGCCGACGCGGGAACGGCACCACGGGGCGTCGCCACAGCTGTCGGGCCCCCTGGTCGGCACGGCGGCAGTCGGACAGGGCGCGAAGCCGTCGCAGGACCCCGGCCGGCCACCACCCAGACGCCCGTCCCGCCGGCATCCCCCGCTCCGAAGACGTCCCGGCGTCGTTCGTGGCCGTGTGCGAGTCGCCGGGCACCTCGATGCGGCCCACGCGGCCCACGCGGCCGGCGAAGCCCCGAGGGTTTCAGGCGTACAGCGCGACCCTGGGCTGGACCGTGCCCGGGCCGGCGTTGACGACGGTGAGCCGGTACCGCTGGGTGAGGGTGTGATGGCTGTGGAGGACCAGCTTCGCCCGGGTGAGGTCGGTGTACAGCGTGCCGGTCTCGCTGGCCAGCCGCACGGTCTTCCAGTGGCCGCCGGTCAGGACCTCGAGCTTGATGTCCCTCGGGGCGAGGAAGGGCCCGTTGTCCGGTGACTCGACGAGGATCTGCGGGGCGACGGTCCGGTCCGCCGACGAGTCGTTGCGGTAGGTGACGGTGATCGGGTGCGCCGCGTGGTCGGTCGGCAGCGGCCGGTCGGGCAGGCCGACGAACGAGACCGGCGCGGCAGCGGCCGCCACCTGCGGGGCGAGAGCCTCCGTGGCGAGCGCCGGCGACGGCAGCGTGAACGCCGCGGCCAGCACGGTGGCGAGGGCGGTCGGGGCCAGAGCCCGGCGGAGGATCTTCCAGGTGGACATGGCGTCTCCTTCGGTCGTCGACGGCGCTCCCGGGAAGTTCACCGGCGGCCGGGCGATCACCCGCCCGCCGAACGCATCCCCGGCTGGACGGACCGCCGCCGCCTAGCAGCCCGGACCGTACTCATCCACCCTGCACACCAATGGCCCAGCGCGCATCCGCACCGGACCGGCGGCCTCGCCCAGGGCCCTCCAGGAGCGAGCACTGCAAGCAGGCCAGGTCACACCTTCGGACCCCTCGCCGGACAGCACGAAGCACCGGCCACCGTGTTGGTGGCCGGTGCTTCGTCCCGTCGGGCCCCGGGCTGGTCTACCAGTGCTCGTGGTGGTCGCAGCGCATGTCGTACTCGTCGTGTTCGTCGTGCTTGTGGTGCTTGATCGTGGTGGGGTCGGTGGCGGTGTGGGTGGTGGTGTCGCCGCCCCCGGTGACGGTCGCGGTGTTCGTGACCTCGTCGTCGGCCCGGCAGGAGACATCGACCTGCAGCGTGATGGGCGGGTAGCTGCTCCCGGCGGGAAGGGCGTCGCTGCGGGTGCAGGTGAGCGTGCCCCGGTCACAGGTCCAGCCCGTGCCGCTGATGCTGTCGGCCTTGAGCCCTGCGGGGAGGGTGTCGTGCACGGTGACCGTGGTGCCGTCGGTCGGAGCGGCCCCGGCGGCGTTGCCGACGGCGATGGTGTAGGTGCCGTCCCGTCCCTGGGTGAAGTGCCTGGTGTGGGTCTTGGTGATGGTCAGGGACGGGACCGTGTAGGAGATGATCACCTGGCCGCTGTGGTTCGCCGTCCCGATCGTCGAGAGCGCGTAGCTCGTGCCGCTACCCGTGGGGGCGGCGAAGCTGCTGCCCCCACCACCCCCTCCCCCACCTGCTGAGGTGCCCCTGTTGTTGACGGCGCCGCTGCCGCCGCCCCCGCCGGCGAAGTACCCGCCCCCACCGCCGCCACCAGTAGCGATCTCAGAAGCGGCGCAGCCGCCGTCGAAGCTGCCCCCGGTGCCACCGGTACCGACCGTGGCACCCGAGAACCCGCTCCCCGGCCCGCCGTTCATGACCGCACAGAGCGGAACGGTGCCGGCAGCCCCGCCGGCACCCCCGGTGCTCGTGCTGGTGCTGCCACCGCCCCCGCCCTGCCCCGGCGAAGCCCCGGGGCCGGTGGCACTTCCCGAGGTGCCGCCGGTGGCGTCCGGCGTTGTCCCGCCGTTGCCCCCGTTCCCTCCCCTGGAGCCTGCTCCGGTGCCGCCGGCGGCACCGCCGCCCCCGGCGACCACCAGCAGGGAGCCGCCCGTACTGACGCTGGAGGCCCCGCCCCCACCCGGGCCTTCGAAACGAAAACCGGTGAGCGGAAAACCTCCCCCTGGGGCGCCGCCGTTGAACCCGCCGGCACCCGGCGTCCCGGTGCCGTTGCAGCCTTTGCCCCCGGTGCCGCCGACGTTGATGGTGAAGGTCGTCGACACGGTGGTCTGCGGCAGGGTGGTCACCACCCGCGCCCCCGCCCCGCCGGCCCCCGTCACGGAACAGGCGGTACCGGTGTTGTCGGCGCCGCCGGCGCCGTCCGCGGTGATCGTCACCACCGCCGCCGCCGGAACCGTCAGGGTCTGCGAAGCGCCGGTGAAGGTGAAGGTCTGCGACGGATCAGTCCGCTGCGTCCGCACCGGCACGGCCCCCACCGGCGCGGCGGTCGCCTGTGGAGCCGTGGCCGCCAGCAGTGCCATACCGGACAGCAGCGCGCTCCCCACCGACACCACCCCCGCACCGCGCTCCCCACGCCGTCCACCCGAGCCGACCGGATCGGATGCGACGACGGCACCGCCCGGGGTCGCCTCACCGGCCAGGGCCCTGTTGAACACGGCCACGGGCCACTGACGGCTGACCCGGTACCACGGCGGATCGCCCTGTCCACGAGTACGAGCGCTCATCCGCAGGTTCACCTCTCCTCACAACAAAGCGCCCCGCACCCCCGCGCGACAAGGCGCAAGCGACACAGGACACCTGACGAAAAATCATGACAAACCACAATTAGACGCCCATACCCGATCACTTCGAGGTAGCGGGACAATGAGAAACCCCGCGTGTCGCAACGCCCCGCGCGAACCGACGAGGGACCGGCATCCGAGCAGGTCACCGTCTGGTCCTGACGCACTCGGGATGATCCGGTCGCCGGTCCCCGAGGCCCCGCTTCGAGGCCCGCTTCGAGGCCGGCCTCGACTGAGCGCGGGCCTGGGCGAAGGGCCACGCGGGGCCAGCCGCGGCCACCGGGGCGGCGGATCCACCTGCGACCGCCGCACACCCAGCTGCAGCTGCTCCCCCAGCTCCCGCCGAGCGCCCATCGGCGCCGTGCGTAGGTGCTTCCTGCGCGCCATCCTGGGAGGGGCGGCACCGTCCGGCACCCCACCCCGCTACAACTCCGAGGGGGCCCGCAAGAACCAACAGGTCTTGCGTCAAGTCCTGGAGGATCCCATGACCAATCTGGTCGACTGGCGCTCCTGCTACAAATGCCAGACCCTGTTCTTCGACATTCTTCCGGAGAAAGGCGCATGCCCTGCCGGCCAAGGACACAAAGCCTTCGGCTTCGCATACAGCTTCCCCTCCGACGCGACGGAGACCCCCACCCAGCAGACGAACTGGCGCCGGTGCGGCAACTGCTGCGCCTTATTCTTCGACGGTTTTCCAGAAAAGGGCACATGCGCTGCGGGTGGCGGACACCAGGCGAGCGGCTACATGTGCACCGTCCGGCATGACGGTTCAGGAGACGCCCCGACCCAGCAAACGAACTGGCGGTACTGCGGCAATTGCTACGCCATGTTCTTCGACGGTTTTCCAGAAAAGGGCACATGCGCTGCGGGTGGTGGACACCAGGCGAGCGGCTTGACATTCGTCATCGACCATTGGCCAGATGAACCCCAGGTCTACATGGATTGGCAGGAGTTGGTCACCTTCGACCTCGTCAACAGCGCCCGCCAGCAGAACGGGTCCCCGGACGTATCGATAGACGCGGCGCTCGTCGGCGCAACACGCGCCCACAGTCAGGACCTCGCCGACCACCCCGGCCTGAAGGACCAGCTATGGAACGGATGGCCCGGCCACATGGGATCGGACGGCAGTACACCACCAGACCGGATCATGAGAGCCGTCGGAATTTCCGGCAGCGAGAACGTCTACTTCGGATGGTCCTCAGGAAACGCTCCTCCGCCCACACCCCAGGATGCGTTCAACTGGTGGATGAATGAACCAGCACACAGAGCCAACCTCCTCGACCGAAATCACACACGGGCCGGCCTGGGAACGTCCTATGGTCCCGGCACATCTCCCGACGGGAGCCCAGCCACTTACTTCTATTTCACACAAGACTTCATCGACTAAGGACAGCTCCTTGGCGAATTGAGGCACAAGGCGGAACCGGGCGACGCGGCACTGAATAACCACCCTGCCCTTGCCGGTGCGGGTCGCCATGCGCGGCAACGGGACCATGCGCGGGCTTCTCCGCGCCGTGGCGGCGCTGGACGTTCGAGGGTGAGGGTCGTCCCGGCCGTCTCCGGAGCGGTGCCGGCGGACCAGGGTGCTTGTCTGTTGGCCGGAATGCAGGCGAGTCCGGGCTGAGGCCGGCTGGTGCCGCTGCAGCCCTCGGTGTCCCGCCAGCGGTTCGGAGAGCGTCGCGGCTCCGAGCAGCCCTCGGCCGTCAGATCAGTTGGCGGAGCACGTCGCAAGTGGTCGAGGACTGGAGGTCCGGGCATGGGCAGTTGAGTGCTTGGCGGCCGACGAGGGCGGTACGGGTTCCGGCTCGCTGACCGGCGGCGACGTCGCTTGGTGAGTCTCCGACCATCCAGGATCGGGTGAGATCGAGTCCGAGGTCGTGGGCGGCTTGGTGGAGCATTCCCGGAGCCGGTTTCCGGCACTGACAGGCGCTTCGGTACGCGGGAAGGGTGCCTTCCGGGTGGTGAGGGCAGGCGTAGATGGCATCGAGATGAACGCCGTGGTGGGCGAGGAGCAGGGTCAACCGGTCGTGCATGGCGCTCATGGTCTCCGCAGTGAAGAACCCGCGGGCCACACCGCTCTGGTTGGTGACGACGACGAGGGCGTAGCCCGCTTGTTGGAGGGCCAGCAGTGGTGCCTCGATGCCTGGTTGGAGGACCAGATCGGCGGGGTGGGAGGGGTAGTGGCGGGGTTCGGTCAGGGTGCCGTCGCGGTCGAGGAACACGGCCTTCCGGCGCCGTTCCGGATGCGGCCTGTGCCTCGGGTCATCCTGTCGCACGGCCGTCACTGTGTGCTGGCCGACGAATACGGCCGTGCCGGTGACCGGGATGCTGCCGCCGAGGATCATCTGACGCCCGCCCGCTGGGCGACGTGGTGAATCCGGCCGGTGGTGGAGTGGCCGTCGAGGAACGGCACGGTGACGACTTCTCCTCCCCAGCTTTCGACGAGGTCGGCTTCGGCGAGCCGTTGGCCTGCGTAGTCGCCGCCTTTGACCCAGATGTCCGGGCGGAGCTCGGCCAGCACCCTTGCGGGGGTGTCCTCGTCGAAGACGATCACGCCGTCCACACAGTTCAGGGCTGTCAGCAGCATGGCGCGTTCGCGTTCGCCCACGACCGGCCGGCTCTCGCCTTTGAGGCGGCGAACGGAGGCGTCGCTGTTGATGCACACGACCAGAACGTCGCCCAGGCGCCGGGCCTGGTCGAGCAGGGAGAGGTGGCCGGCGTGCAGCAGGTCGAAACAGCCGCCCGCCCCGACGACCTTGCCGCCCTGCGCGCGTACCCGGGCGGCGCGCTCCAGCGGGCCCGTGCACCAGGGGGCGGGCACGACGGCCAGGGAGGCAGGGCCGCCTGCTTCGATGTAGCTGGTGGCAGCTTCGACAGCTGCGGCCACGGCGTGGGAGGGCAGCCGTTCGGCGGCGAGCGTCATAGCTGCGGTGACCGCCAGTTGGTCGCCGGCTCCGCAGGTGTCGCCGGCTGCGTATCTGGCCGGGACTGCCAGGGGGTGGCCGTCGGGATTCGTGACCAGGACCGCGCCGTTGCGGCCGCGTGTGATCGCCAGCTGCTTCACGGGCCAGATGGCCAGCAGTCGGACGGCGCGGGCCGTGTCGCCCGCCAGGTCGCGAGGTCCGGTGTGTCCGCTGAAGGCGAATGCCTCCTCGGCGTTCGGGACGGCCAGGGCGGTGCCGGGAACCGGCGCTGTGCCTCTGGGGTGCGGGTCCCACACCAGTGAACGGCCGGCTGCGGCAGAGGTGAGGGCTTGGCGGAGTTCCGGGTGGGAGGTGATGCCGCGCCCGTAGTCGCACACCAGGACTGCCTCGGCGGTGGCCAGCCGGGCATGCGCCAGTTCTGGCAACGGTCCGAGTGGAAGTGGGCAGGTGTCCGTGTCGAGCCGGAGCACAGTGCGGTCGGCGGTGCGGATGCGGGTCTTGATCGGGGTGGTCCCGCCGGTTGCCAGATCAATGACCTCGATCCCGGCTTCGCCCAGCAGGGCGCGTACCTGCGCCCCGGATTCGTCGTGCCCGGTACCGCAGACGAGGGTGACGCGCCAGCCGGGGGTCCGGGCGGCGAGGACGGCTGCCAGCCCGGCGCCGCCCGGCCGGTTGACGGTCTGGGTGCCGGAGACGACGGGGACGGGGGCTTCCGGGGAGAGGCGGTCTGCGGTCCCGGTGATGTCGCGGTCCAGCAAGACGTCGCCGACCACCACCAGTCGACGCGGGCCGTCCGGTTGTGTGTCGGCGGAGGGAGCGGGTCCGGTGAGGTGGGTGTCGATGCCGGCACACAGCAGGTGTACGGCGACCAGGTGGCATTCCTGGACGGTGGCGGCTTGGGCGGCGTCCACGGACACCGCCTCGTCGCTCACGTCGGAGAGGGGGTTCGGGCCGGGGCCGGTCAAGGCCCATACGGTGAGGCCTGCTTCCCGGCCGGCGCGGGCGGCGGCGAGCACGTTGGGACTGGTACCGGAGGTGGAGAGGAGGAGCAGGACGTCGCCAGGGCGCCCGTGTGCACGGACCTGCCGGGCGAAGACCTCCTCGGGCCCGTAGTCGTTGGCTATGGCGGTGACCGATGAGGAGTCGGCGTGCAGCGCAATCGCGGAGAGCGGGGCGCGCTCGGCGCGGAACCGGCCGACCAGTTCGGCCGTCAGGTGCTGGGCCTCGGCTGCTGACCCGCCGTTGCCCGCGACCAGCAGTCGCCTCCCGGCGGCCAGGGCGGGGGCGAGGATCCGACCCCAGCGGTCCAGGACATCGGTGTCGAGGTGGTGCAGCGCCTGGACGAGGGCGCGGATGTGTTCTTGGCCCGATGGAGCCATGAAGTGCCTCCGGAAGGGGAGTTGAGGGGGAGGACGCAGCCGGTGGGTGCGCGGTCACACCGACTCGGGTGCGGAGCCATGACGAACACGTTGGGCCTGATACTGGAGGAGGACGCCGGTCAGGAGAAGCCACGACGCTGCTACGGCCACCTCGTGTGCCACCGCCCCCCATACCTGACCCGTCGTACCGATCCGCACCGCGTTCAGGCCGGCGCCCAGGGGTAGCGCCTGGCCGATCAGGTGAAGGATTCCGTCCGGATCAACAGGAACGACCACGCCGCCGCAGAGCAGTATGAGGTAGCCGACGAAATTGACGGCCATTCCCTCGTCCAGGCCGAGGAGAACGAGCGCGCAGCAGAGCATTCCTGTGCAGAGACAGCCCATCGTGGTGAGGAGAACGAGGGGATACGCAGCCGCGACGTCGGCCGTCGCGCGCCAGCCGAGCATGGTGGGCCCAAGGACAACCAGGGCCACGAGTGACATGGCGAGCCCTTCGGCGACGTACACCCACGACCGCAGGAGCATGACGGCGAGCAGGGGGACGTTCCCGAGGCGCAGCCGGTACATGGTCCCTTGGGGGACTTCGGCGGTCGCCACAGTGGACACGTGGCTGGTGACCGCTGCGACCGGAGCGAAGACGACGGCTCCGACGAACGCGTACGCACGTCCGGTGGCTCCGCCAGCGAGTTGCCCGAGGAGGGTGAAGAAGGCGACCTGGAAGACCGTCCGAATCGCCACGCTGGACGACGCCGCCAAGCCGGCTGAGGCGACCCGGTAGTCCTTCCCCGAGAGACGGCAGATCCGCAGGCCGACGGTGAGCGCACTTCGGACGGATTCAGGCAAGCTCAAGGGTCCCCTTGACTCGGCCGCGCCGCAGCACAGCATTGAATGCGTACACCCCACAGGCGAGGTAGAGCACGGTCAGGATCAGCACGCCCGCCAGGTGAACGGAGGCAGGCGCCCGGCCGTGGGCGGCATCGTGCACCAGCTCGGCCAGATGGTGCAGGCTGACGGCCTGGGCCGGCCAGCGCAGCACCGGAGCGAGGAGATCCGGCGGGATGACGATGCCGCCGAGAACGAAGACCGGGTAGCCGAGGGCCTCGATGATGCGCAGCCCCGCTCGGGACAGAAGGACGACGCAGCTCAGGAGGAGCCCCATGGCTGCTGCGGAGGCGACGGCCGCGACAGTGACGAGTACGGCCGCCGACGGCCGGGGAAGCTGTGGGTGCAGCCCGAGGACGGGCACGGCGACAACCACCGCGGCCAGCGTGCGCACCAGTCCCGCCGCAGCAACCCCGAGCGTCTTGCCGAGAAGGACGGACAGCAGGGAAACAGGGCGAACCAGCAGTGCCGCGAGGGTTCCCTGGGCCGCCTCACGGCGCAGTAGCGTTCCCGCGCCCCACAGGGTGGACGACCACAGTCCGATCATCACGCAACCGAACACGACCTCGGTCGCCTGTCCGGGGTCGGTACTCGCGGTTCCCCGGGAGACTACGGCCAGGAGGACCACCGGCTGGATCACCGAGACGACCATCGCCGTTCTGACCCGGCCGGTCTCCCTGATCTGAAGCACGGCCGCGCGCCACACCGCCCACGCTTCCGTCCGCGCGGCACGCAGGGCGTCACCCACGATTCACGGCCAGTCGTCGTATCACGGCCTCGACGCCGGGCGAGGCGACATCGATGTCCGTCACCGGATGCCGTCGTACGACCTCGGCCAGTCGGGCGAGCACGTCCGCGTCCCAGGCTCCGACCTGGAAGGCAAGTCTCCAGCCGTCCTTGTCCTGCTGGATCCGCACGGACGCGTTGGCCAGGAGTTCGGCAGCGTCACGCGGCGCGACGCCTGGGCCGGACAAGCTCACCTCCGCAGTGAAACCCGCCTGCCGCCGGAACTCGTTGACGGGCAGGTCGTGGGAGACCGAGCCGGATTCGAGCAGCACGACTCGGCCCGCCAGGCGGTCGATGTCGGTCGGGTAGTGACTGGTGAGGAGCACCGCCGTGCCCGTGCCGGCGAGCCGCGCGACGGCCTCGCGGACTCGCTCCCCCTCCAGGAGGTCCAGGCCGATCGTCGGCTCGTCCAGCATGAGCAGGCACGGCTGGTTCAGCATTCCCACAGCCAGGTGGAGGCGTTGCCGCATGCCTTTGGAGAACGTCTCGACCCGGCTCTCGGCCCGCTCGGCGAGCCCGACCTCCTCCAGGGCCGCCAGCGAGCGGTCGCGCAGGTGGCGGTGCGGGCCGGACAGGCCGCCGAAGAACATGATGTTGTCCAAGGCCGAGAGCCGGGGGTACAACCCCCGGTCTCCGCCGAAGACGACACCGATGTGACGGCGTGCCCGGCGTGCCTGCCCGGCCAGGTCGGCACCGCAGACCGCAGCCCCTCCCGCTGACGGGAGGAGCAGCGTCGAGAGGATCTTCAAGAGCGTGGTCTTGCCCGCACCGTTGTCTCCGAGCAGTCCGACGATCTCCCCGGCACGCACCGTGAAACTGACGCCACGCAGCGCCTCGACAGGCGGGGTTCCGGGAAATGCCCTGCACAGGTTCTCCACTCGCAGGACTTCCCCGTCCGGCTGACACGGCCTCACGACAACCCCATTACACGTCACCTCGCGGTATCTCGGATTCATCACATGCGCCCGTCCACGATCCCCGGGCCGGCGTGGTACCGGCCCGGGGGTGGAATCCGGCTTCCGCGTACGGGTCGCCGGGCGACCGGCTAGATCACGCCGTCGGCACGAAAGAACTGCTGGATCTGCGCGATGCGCTCCTCCTTGGTCATGTTGGTCACCTCCTCTCGGAATCGGACAACGGGCCTCCCCTGTCACTGCTGTCGCCTTCGTTGCCCAGGCTCAGAGCCTGCCCGGGCTGTCGGCGACGTCGGGGAGGAAGCTCACGAAGTCGACGTCCTTGCGCCGGCCGGTGCTGTGGAAGTCGCCGTCGTCGACTTCCCGCACCCGGCACCGGACGTCCGTGCCGAGGACGTCCGCGAGACTGCGGGTCAGCTCCGTCGCGTCCGCAGCGGTGAACGCAGGAGCGGGCGAGACCAGCACGGACACGGAGAAGTCGGCCTCCTGCACGACTTGGTAGCGGCGGACCGGGTGGCGGCGGACAGCCCGGACGGCCCAGAGCACGGGGACCGCCGTCCCGTCCGGCCGGCGAAGCTCCCCCGGGTTCCGCCCCTCCACCAAGTCCATCACCTTGTGCGGGAGGCCACACGCGCACGGCGCCCCTGCCAGCGAGCCGAAGTCCCCCGTCCGGTAGCGGATGAGGGGCATCGCCAGATTGGTCAGATCGGTGATCACGACCTCCCCGACGCTGCCCTCCGGCACCGGCACACCATCGTCGTCGACGACTTCCAGCCACAGCCGCTCCGACTCGATGTGGTAGGAGCCCAGCGCACACTGCACCGCGATGGTGCCGACTTCCTTCATCGCGTACATGTCGGTCACCGTCAGCCCGAAGAAGTCCGCGAGTGCCTCCCGAGCGGCGGGGACGAGAAGCTCCCCGCACGACACGACGGACCGCACCGACGGCAGGCGGCCGCCGTGCTGCCCCAGCAGCCCCATGAAGTCCATGAGGTTACGCGGAGACCCCGTCAGCACGTCGGGGCGGAAGCCCCTCGCCCGGTCGGCGAACCCGGCACGGTCGGGTGCCGTGCGTCCGGCCGTGCCGAACTGCGCAACGCGCGAGAACCCCATCCCGGGAGAGGTGTACTCGAACCAGTGGTCGAGTCGCGCGAGACACGGCATCAGCACCTTTCGGTCGAACGCCAACCCCGCTCGCTCGTTCCGGACGAGCGCGGTGGCCCACTCGTGGACGAACGCGTCGTCATGGCGGATCATCCGCAACGGCACACCACTGGTCCCCGACGTTTCCAGGACCCTGCACACCGCCGGGTCGATGTCGTCGTCGCAGTGGTCGATCATGCCCTCGGCAAGCTGACGCTTGCCCACCAACGGGAAGGCGGACAGTACCCGCCACGGATCCGCCCCGCCGTCGACCGTGATCCCGGTCCACCGGTACGCCGGGACCGCATCGACGGCGTGCCGGAGCACCGCTGTCAGCCGCTCGCGCTGCATCTCCCTGATCCGTCCGGGCCGCTGCGCGAGTTCGGAGTACAGCGTGCGCTCCCCGTAGATCTGCGGAAAGAGCAGTCCCTCATGAACCATCTGCGAGTGCCAGTGCCGCTCGTTCTCTGTTCCCACCAACGGATCGAATTGCCGCCGCACAGTCCCACTCCACCATTTCATGTCAATCGGAAGAGTCCGAAGAGTCGTCTCCCGCTACTCCTCAGAGACATTCAGCGAATCGCTGCCAGGAACCCCCTGCGCCCGACCAGAGTGGCGTCACTCCATGCCTCGGCTGCCCCACCGGTCTCACCGCCTCCGGGCGCTTTCCGGCCGGGCGTCGCCAGAGGCCGGCACGCAGCGTCATGTCGAGTCATCTCATTCGGGCTTCCAGGCTGATCGCACAAGGTTCTTCGAGCGGCTTGTGCCGCCACCCTGGACTACGGCCGAAGGGCCGGTTCCGGCTCACCCGAACCGCTCCTGGCGGGACGGACCCGGTTCAACGGGTGGCACCAGCGACACAGAGCGGCCGGCTCCGCAGTGTGGCGGAGTGCGCCAGCACCAGCCGGATCGCGAACTACAGCCGTCGCGAGAACACGGGAACCCTGCTCAGCAGCCAGAAAGCGCTGCTCGTACCGAGGCCGTAGGCGAGGTGGGCGGTCAGATCATCACCCAGCGTCTTGGCGTCGTACCTCCAGATGGGTTTGTAGAGTCCCGCGATCGGAAGCACCACGTATCCGCTGAGCCACACGAGCGCACCGTACGGGAGCCCGTAGAGGACGCGGGGTTTGCGCAGCGAGGCGCTGGCGACGCCGTAGAAGGCCGCGTTGCCCACCCCGTAAGACCAATGCATGAACGTGCTGACGGGGAACGCCGCGCTGTCCGGCAGCTCGCGCCGGGTGAAGGCCTCGACCAGGCGCTTCCCGACCTGCCCGGGGTCCGGCGCCTCCTGCCAGGTGCGGACCGGGGCGAACTCCCAGTGCAGGGCGTCGCGTTCGCCGCCGGCCCGGCGCTGACGCAGGAACCGCACGGTGTCCATGCAGACGGTGCCGACCACTCCCGCCGCCAGGCCCGCACCGACAGCGCCGAGCGGAGTCAGCTGCTTGCGAGTGCGCATAGGTCGATCGCTCCCGATCCCAGTTCTTTCAGAAGCCCGCGCCCTGGCCGCCGTCGACACGCAGGATCTCGCCAGTGACGAACGAGGCCTGTTCGAGATGCATGATCATCGAGGTTCATGATCGCCTCGCTGACGGCGGCGGCAAACCCGCGCCAGCGGTACACGCGCGGCGACGGCGCCCACCGGTTTTCACCTGATTTCTCCTAGGAGGCTCGCTCCGGCCTTCAGGCCGGGGAGGAATGGGTCCTCGGCCCGGAGCCGTGAAGCGGCGGAGTTCTCTGCACATCTGTTCTGACCTGTGCTTTCTTCTGTTGTCGGTGGGGGCTGTTAGGTTGCGGTTCATGACGACGACGACGACGGCGACGGTCGGTGAGGCCGGGTACGCCCGGTACACCTACCGGCTCCGCGTGTCGGCCACCGCCCTCGCACTGTTCGAAGCGGAGTGGGGGAAGTGCCGCTGGGTGTGGAACGAATCCGTG
The DNA here is from genome assembly GCF_040687675.1 of Kitasatospora sp. NPDC056731. Taxonomy (NCBI): domain Bacteria; kingdom Bacillati; phylum Actinomycetota; class Actinomycetes; order Kitasatosporales; family Streptomycetaceae; genus Kitasatospora; species Kitasatospora sp. NPDC056731. Next base: position 176 of record NZ_JBFBNR010000044.1, on the reverse strand, counting down.
GCGATGTCCCGCAAGGTCCACAAGCACAACAAGGCGACCGCCGCGGAGAAGACGCACGTGCGGCCCCGCACAGCTCGACAGGATGCTGACCGGGGCCCGGCAGTCGATGAGCTGGCTGCGCGAGGGCGCGTCCGTTCCGCAGCAGCAGACCATCCGCGACTTCGCCAGGTCCCGCG
>NZ_JBFBNR010000043.1:0-64952 GCF_040687675.1 Kitasatospora sp. NPDC056731 | reverse complement strand
GCCCCGTCGTGCCGCTCAAGCCATCTCTCAAGTCCGTGGTTACACCGAGGAGACAAGATCATCCCCGGCAGATTCCACGTAACTTTCAAGATGCTGAAGCGACAGATGTATGGACGCGCCGGCTTTGCGCTCCTGAGGAAGCGAGTTCTACTCGCGTCCTGAGCCTGACTACTCCACGAGTCCGAAGCCGTCCGGGAACGCTTCCAGGAATTCACGGCGGCCGGGATCGGTCTCGGCCTCGGTCATCGCCTCGATCACCTGCTGGAACTCTGCACGCTGGGAGTTCGACAGGCGATCCATCATCGCGGCGACACCCTCCAGTGCCTTCACCGCATCGTCCTGGTCCATGTGCTCGTCGTCCGCGCTCTCGAGGAACCAGGCGAGGTCCACAAGCGCTTCCGCCAGGGCGCGGGTCAGCGACGGGTACTGCGACATGGACGATCCCCCCGAAGGCGATGGCTGCAGAACTCTCCCCGCACTCAATCACACACGGCCGACAACACTCACCCTCACCTAGCCACAGAAGTGGACCAGAACCCGTTTTCGTGAACAGAGCCAGTCGTGCTTTCCGCGGTGCCGTGCTGCCGGGTACGACTACTGTGCCGGTCATGTCCGACGATCCGAGCGACGCCCGCCCGCACGCTGAACCCGCCGCGCCCGTCGGGCGGTTGGCAGATCCGTGGTTCCTGGTGAACGCCGACCCGGGAACGGTGATGGCGCTGCTGGACACGGCGGCGGGCCCGGCGGCGCGACTGGCCGCGTCGGTGTACCGGGCCTCGACGGACCTGCACCGTGACGTCACCGCGGGGGTGCGCCGACAACTGCTGGCGCTGGACGCGGCCCGCTACGGGGACCGGGAGCTGTCCGCGCGGATCACCGCGGCAACGGTGGAGGGCGAGCCCGCCGCACCGTGGGGCGTCGAGTGGGCCACCGGCTCCCAGCTCGACCGGTCCCTGCGCCGTATTCCGACCGCCCACACCGACGCGTTGCTGGCGGTGGCGACAGCGGTGGTCGACGGCCGCCCCGTCGTGGTCACCGGCGGCACCGACCGGGACGTGCGGGTATGGGACCTGACCACCGGCCAGCAGATCGGCCAACCCCTCGCCGCCCACACCGGCCAGGTGGGCGGGGTGGCGACAGCGGTGGTCGACGGCCGTCCCGTAGCGCTCATCGGCAGTGGTGACCGGACCGTGCGGGTATGGGACCTGACCACCGGCCAGCAGATCGGCCAACCCCTCGCCGCCCACACCGGCCAGGTGGGCGGGGTGGCGACGGCGGTGGTCGACGGCCGTCCCGTAGCGCTCATCGGCAGTGGTGACCGGACCGTGCGGGTGTGGGACCTGACCACCGGCTGGCAGATCGGCCAACCCCTCACCGGCCACGCAGGCACGGTGTCGGCGGTGGCGACGGCGGTGGTCGACGCCCGTCCACTCTTGGAGCCCCAAAAGGGAAAGGGCGCGCGGTACCCGATGCGCGCCCCTTGGTCCCCGTCATCCGCCTTGCCGAGCAAGCCCGTCCCGTTCTGACGCAGGCGAACGCTTTGTCAGCAGGGGTTGGTAGCCTCCGCCATGACTTTTCCGCTTGCCACCTTCCTGGGCACCACTGCCGCGATCGGCAGCGCGATAGCCGCAGGGCTCGCCCTGCTGTCGTCCCGTCGATCGAACGAGGCGTCGCGGGCCGCGAATTGCACCGCCGACTCGCTGGCCGCGATCGAGCACGACCGCTGGCACCGCAAACTCACCCCGCAGATCCGACTCGCCTTCGTGCCTGGCACGAGCACTCTTCAGATGAAACGGACTGGCCCCGTCGGCCTGGACCGCCTGGACCAGGTCATCGTCACTGTGCAGAACGAGGCTGGCGTCAAACACACCGGGCATTCCCATCTCGGCGGATCACCATCCGAGAAATGAGCTCGCGGCGGTCGTGTGGTCGCCGCTGCGCTTGAAGCCGGGCGTCAACGAGGCCGATTGTCGGCTCGGCCGGCTCTCGGAGACGTTCGCGCTGGAGGCCGGGTATCACCAGCCGCTTGCAATGGAGCCGAGCCCCGCGTCGCGTTGGAATACAGGATCCTGGGAACGGCAGTGGGAGGGCAAGCCGCTCCGGCTCAAAATCGAGTGCAGGCGAGACGGCACAAACCGTGGTTCATCGCCGCCGAGGTGGCCGCCGTTGATCTCCAAGCGCCAGCCACCTGACGGCCAGACAAGTTCAGGCCTGAATCTCGGAAACATGACCCACAGTTGCCGAACGTGGCACGTCACCGGCTTGGATTGGTTTGGATCAGGAGTCGCCGGGCGTACCGCCCGCGATGTCACTGAGCAGTTGGGGAAGGAGGTCCTCCTCGTACACGGGGACGGAGCGCTTCACCATCGCGGACGCCAGGCCGGGGTCCCAGGGCGAGTCCGTGTCCTGCAGTCGCAGGAGGTCGGCGCCGTCGGTGCCGTCGGGGGCGGCCGCGAGGTAGTCGGCCGCGCCCATCCGCCACGGGATCGCGTCCGGGGCTGCCGCGAGGAGTGCGCGCACGTGTGCCAGGCCTGGCGGGTCGAAGTCGGCTCTGACGGCGATGCGCCAGCCGACATCCGCGAGGAGCGCGATCGCCTCGCATTCCAGTTGTGACGGCGTACCGGCGGTGCAGATCACCCTGGGTGCTTCGGCTGTGGCCCCCGCCAGGGCATGGCGGTTCGCTGCGGCGGCCAGGACGGAGGGGTTCTCCGTCACGAACACCCACTCGCCGGTGGCCGGTGGCGGCTCCCACGTGATCGGGGCCAGTTCTCTCGGCGGGATGGTGACGGTCGCCCCGGCCGGGATGTGCCAGCCCGTGGGGTGGACCCCGGTGACGATGAGCCCGCCGAGCAGGTCGTCGTAGTCCACACCGAGGCGTGCCCAGCTCGACCGCGCGCCCGAGCTGGGTGATCCAGTGAGCGCGAGGACGAGCGCCGGCAGTGCTCCTGCGTCGAGTGCGTGCGGGTTTCCGGGCACCAGGAGACGGCGGTCGATGCGTTGGCCGGGCAAGGGCAGGCGGGATGCCACCTGCAGTGCCTGGTCGAGGAGTTCGGCCGCGTCCTGAGTGTGGGCGAGTCGGGTGATCCAGCCGAGGCCGCGCAGCCGGCTGAAGAGGGTTGCAGGGCCGAGGAGTTCGCGGACGTGGCCGGGCAGGGTTGTCAGAGAACTATCGAGCTGGGCGCGGATTCGGTCGCTTGCCGCGTTCTTCTCGGCGTGGCCGCGGGCCTTTTCTGCCAGGCGCCGGTTACAGGCGTGGGCTGCGACGGCGCCTGGGGTGATCCGGGGCCCGCGGGCGGCGAGCGCTGTGGTGAGTTCCTCGAGGGTAATGCGGCGACGCTGGCCGGGCTCCAGCGGTCTTCCCCGGATGAGGCCGGCTGCGGCGGCGCGCTGCGCCGGGTCGGCAGGGACGGTCACCGTCACGGCGGGCCCGGTGGTGAGGTGTTCGTCGCCGCGGCGGTCGGCTGTCGCGGCGAGGGCCTGCCACAGCCAGGCGAGTTCGGGCCGCAGCAACGGGGTGAGGTCGGCGTCCATGCATGCCCCGCTGCACAGCTGGCAGCTCATGCCGGTCCTCCCGCCTGGCCGTCGTCCTGTCCGGGGTCGCCAGGCAGGACCTGGTTCGTCCGGATCAGCATGGGGAAGGCGACGACGGTGCCGTCGCTGCCTGCTTCGAGGTCGTGGGCGTCGATTCCGTCCCATGCGCCGGGGGCGCCGTCCCACAGGTAGGAGGTGCACAGGATGTCCAGGTCGAGTTCGGCGAGGTAGCGGGCGAGGCCTTCGCGTCCGCGTTCGTCGACTTCGGCGGGCACTTCGTCGAGCGGGACCAGGCGCAGTCCGGTGGGTGTGTGGCGGTCGTAGTTGGCGGCGATGGCGGCGAGCATGGGGGCCAGGACGACGAGGCGCCGTTCGCCGCCGGACAGGCCAGTCCGTGAGCCCCATTGACCGGTGACGGGTGTGCCGTCGGGTCCGGGGCGCTCGACGAGGTAGCGGACGGTGACCCAGGTACGGATGTCGACGGCGGCGGCGAGGCGTTCTTCCATGGTGGAGCCGTCTGCGGCGGCCAGCAGTGCCTGGAGTGCTTGGCCGACCTGTTCTTTCTGTTCTTCGGTGCGGATCGCGTCGCCGACTTCGCATGACAGGTGGTAGACGGTGCGGGTGGCGGCGTCGAGGTCGTCCCGCAGGGCGATCTGGACCTGGACTCCGACTCCGGAGGATGCCTGGGCTGCGCGCATCTTGCGGTTGACGGTCTTCCTCCACTCCGTCAGGGTTGCCCATGCGGTCCCGAGCGCGGCGGGCAGTCGTCCGATGACGAAGTCGCGTAGTGCCGCCGCTTCGGCGGCGTCGAGGGCGGCTCGGGCTCTGTCGGCGAGGGTCTGCGCGCGGGTGGCGGCATTCAGGGGGTTGTAGGGGGTGTCCTCGTGGGTGAGGACGAAGGCTTCGAGCTGCTCGAGGCCGGCGGGCGGCTCGTCGCGGGCGACGGTCCAGGTCTGGGCCAGTTCCGCGCGCAGGGTGTCGTAGCGTTCGCCGAGGGTCTTCTTGGAGGCCGTGGGACGTCGGGCGAGGTGCTCTTCGACGGCGTCGAGGAGGTCGGGCCCGGCGGCGTCTTCGCGGAAACCGGCCCAGTCGGTGTCGGCGCCGAGGGCCTGAGCTGCAGGGGGCCAGGCGAGCAGGGCGGCTAGACGAGCCCGGGTGGTCTTCTGCTGGGGGCGCGCATCGTCCAGCCGTTCCCGGGCGGAGGCGAGCGCGAGTTCGCAGGCGGTGAGGTGTTTCTCGGCTTCGACGGCGTGTTCGCGGGCTGATGAGAGTTCGGAGTCAAGGCTCGTCGCCTGGGCGACGGCCTGCTCGTAGCGGCGTGCCGCGTCGTCGGAGTCGCCGTGGGACTGTGTCTCGGTGAGCTCGGCCTGGGTCTGGAGCACCGTGGTGTGTGCGGTCCGGGCAGTGTGCTGAAGTTCGGCGAGGTGCTCGGCGAGAGCGGTTTCGTCCGGGAGTGTCCGAAGGGCGCGCTCAAGTCTCGGCAGTAGCCGCGAGGTCATCTGCTGTGAGCAGTCGGTGAGTGTCCGGGTGCGTGTGCGGCCGTCCTCGATCAGGTCGGCCAGGCTGTCGGGGTCGGCGGGCAGGTCCAGGCTCCGTGCGCGGGCCGTCCAAGCGGTGTTCCGGCGTTTGTGCTCGGCCGCGGCGTCGGCGGCGCGCTGGCGCAGGGCCTGGGCCGTGTCGTGGCGTCGGTGTGCTTCCTTGGCGGTGCGGGCCCGTTCCGCCTCGGCGTTGGTCAGCTCGCCTCGTGGAGGGAAAGCCCGCGCCTGACGGCGGACCGCGTCGCGCTGCCGTCCTCGATCGGCGGCGGTGTCGCGCTCGTGGTCGGCGAGGATTTCGAGTTCCTCGGCGGCCGCGTCGAGTTCGTCGGCTCTGGCTCGTGCGGTTGCCAGGCGCGTGCGGGCGCCGATGTGCGAGGCAGGGGGGATCTCGGCGACGGCGACTCGCGGGTCTGCGGTGAGGGGGCCGATCGCGAAGGTGCCGTCGCGCCCGATGACCGGGGCAGCGGTACCTCGGTGGCCGGTGGCACTGTCGGCCAGGGCGATGCGTTCCAGGACTGCCCGGGCGAGTTCCGCCTGCGGATGGCTGGGGACGACGGTGAGGACGGCGGTCAGATTGCCCTCGCACGGGCTGGCGCCCGCAGGGCTGACTCGCCAGGCGTGAGTGGCGGCGCCGTCCGCGTGTAGATGGGCTCCGAGGATTCCCGAGTTGGCGAGCGCCAGCTCGATGAGTGCTTTCTGGTCGTCCTTGTGGTCGGCTTCGGGGTGCCATTCGAGCAGCGCGCCGAGCGCGGTGTCGTCGTCTCCGGGGCCGGCCCAGTCCGGGCGCGGCAGCGGGAGCAGCTTTCCGGCGCGCAGGCGGCGGGCGTCGTCGCGGTTCTGTCGGGCCGCGTGGTCATGGGCGGCTGCGGCTTCGAGGTGCTGCTTGGCTTGGTTGTCGTGGGCGGCTGCGGCACTCTCGCCGGTGTGCAGGGCCTGCTCGGCCCAGGTGTTGAGCTGGTCGCGTACGGCGGAGGGTTCGGCGTGGGCGAGGGCTTCGACGTCGTCGGTGTCCCAGATCTGCTGCGCGTCGCGGTGGGTGGCCGGCTCGTCGGTCAGGCCGCGCAGATGTGGGTGTGCGAGCGCCCACCGGGCGACGTCGGCGAGTGTCTGATGGGCGGCCGAGCGGGCGGCCGCGGTGGCGTGCTCGTGGGCCTGGTCGGCTTCGTCGTAGGCGTTCTCGGCGTCGGTCGCCTTGCGATGCGCGGTTCGGGCTTCCGTGTCGGCGGCGGCGACGCGCTCGTGGTCCCGCAGGACGAGTGCGGCCTTGTCCGCTGTGGCGCGACGTTCCTGGGCTGCAGCCGTCCAGTCGGTGGCGAGGTTTCGCAGGCTCGCGTCGTCGTGGGTGAGGGTGATTCCCGGCCCCGGGTCGACGGCTTGGTCGGCGACGGTCCGGGTGGCGCGGGCCCGGGGGTAGTGGGCGATGAGGGTTTCGAGCGCGACGGGCCGGGCGCCTGCTTCCTGCGCGGCCGCCGCGATCTCTTCGATGTCGCCGATGACGTCGTCGAGGGCGTCTCGGCCTGTCGCGGTCTGCTTGCGGGCCTGCTCGGCTGCGGCGCGCAGGCTGGCGTAGCTGCTGGCTGCGGCGCCCTGTTCGGCTTTGAGTCGCTTGCGGAGGTCCATGGCGCGCCCGTGGGACCGGTAGGCGTCGCTGGTTTCGATGGCACGGGCTGCGGCCTGGGCCGTGGTGTGGGAGTCGTTGAGTCGTTGGACCTCGGCGGCGGCCCGTCCGGCGGCGGACTGCGCTTCGGAGAGTTCGCCGCCGCGCTGTTTGACGTGCTTTTCGCGTGTCCGGGTGTCGGTGTCCGACTGGCGGGCGGCGGTGTAGGCGGCGCGGGTGACGTCGACGACGTGCCCGGTCCACACACGGGCAAAGTCCTGCAGGTGGGTGGCGGCGTGTTCGTCACGTTCGAACGCGTCTCGGGTGGTGTTGGACTCGGCGAGGGCCTCGGCGGTGGCCGAGAGGACGTCGCCGGCCACACCGGGGAGGGACTGGCGCAGCGCGTCGGCGGCCGCGGCCGGGGAGACGTCGCCCAGCAGTGTCGGGTTGCGGACCTCGCGCAGGCGTGAGGCGAGGAGGCGCAGTTCGTCGGCGGTGGTGGACCAGATGCGGGCGGCGAGGTGTTCGACGTAGGACTCGGGGTCGGGGAACACGTGTCCGCCGGCGGCCTGGATGCGGGCGGTGAACTCGTCGATTTCGAGTGCGCCTCCGTTGGGGCCGCGCAGCGCCAGTTCCTTGAGCGGGCGGCCGGGCACGGTGAAGGGGACGACGTTCACGGCAGGTGTGGAGCTCGGCGAGTATTGGAGGCGGACGCCGAAGCTCACCATGGGATCGGCGGTCCCCTGCGCGGCGCTCGCGGCTCGCTCGTCGTCCGGGGTGGCGAAGGTCAGCCACAGGTATCCGTAGCGACGGCCCTTGGTGAGCGCTCCTTCGCTCATCAGCCCCTTCAGTGTGGTGGGACGTGCCTTGCCGGCCGCGAGCTTGGCCGCGTTCAGATCGAGCAGGTACGGCCACAGGGCCTCCAGCGCGGTGGTCTTGCCGGTCCCGTTGGGGCCACGCAGCAGCAGCCGTCCTGAGGCGGCTGGCAGGTCCAGATCGCCGTAGCGCCATACGTTCGACAGCCCTGCGCCGGTCAGGCGCCAGCGGCCGCCGAAGCGGGTTGCGTCTCCGGCTGGCGGAGGTGTCGGTGGGGTGCTGAAGTCCAGGTCGAGGATGTCGCTCACAGGAGGTACTTCTCCGGGGTCTCGTCGGCTGCGGATTCGCTGAACAGTCCCTGCTGGACTTGGACGGGCCCGCTGTTCTTCGTGGCGGTTCGGCGACGGGTCGGGGTGTTGCGGGACCGCGCGGTCTTGGGGACCGCGGTGCCCTCCGCCGCCCAGCGGCCGGCGGTGGGGGCGAACCACCAGGTGAAGCTGGCCTGTTCGCCTGCTGCGGGCTGCGGCGGGGGGAGTCGGGCGAGGTTGGCGCCGGTCAGCAGGTCGCGGACTTTCCCGGCGAGCAGGGCCGGGTCTTGCGCGTACTCGGCTCCCCAACCGCCCTTCCCGGAGGCGTTGTTGTCCGCGAAGCCTGCCAGTGCGGCCAGCACCTGGTCCTCGGCCAGGCCGCGCCAGCCTGGTCCGGGGCCGCCGTCGCGGGTGCCGCCCAGGGCGGCGTAGTCGAGCAGCAGCAGTGCGGCGTGCGCGATGGTGCCCGGTGCGGGGAAGGGGATGGGGCCAAGTTCGCGGAAGTTCCGGAAGGCATCGTCCGGGACGACGAACGCGGCGCCTTCAGCGCGGCGCTCCAGGACGAGCCCGAAGGCGTCGGCCAGGGGCCCACCGTCGTCGCCGCGTACCCGCTGGCTCAGCCACTGTGCCTCGGCGTCGTCCAGGAGCGCGGTGTGCACGCAGGTGTCATCGACGAGCGCACGGCGCATCCGGCGGGCCGCGTCCGGTTCGCGTTGCACCTGCTCAAGCCATGCGCGCGGGTCGGAAGCCGGATCGAGGGTGCCGGGGTTGACGATGACGTAGGCCAGCCGGGTGTGGTGGACGGCGAGCAGCACAGGGGCCTGCTCGTCGTGCAGGTAGCTGTCGAGATCGCCGTCGAGGCGCTCGATGACGCCGCGTTCGTCGAGCATGCGCAGGCCGGCGAGGATCGCACGGCGCTCGGCCATATCGTAGGCGACGGGAAGTCCGGCTTCTGCGGCAGCTGCGCGGGCCTGGGTGACGAGGTGTCCGACGGAGATGCGCGGCAGCATCGACTCGGCAGCCGCCATCAGCAGGAAGAACCAGGAGCAGACGGCGGGGCTCGGCCCTTGGGTCGCCCATTCCCGCGGGCGCGGGGGCGGACTCTTCCGAAGCCGCACCAGGTCGCGTTCGATGATCAGGACCCAGCCCATGCGGGCCACCGCAGAGCGCAGGGCGGGCGCGTTGCGGCGTACTGCGGCGATCAGGTCGTCCTGGCGGCCGCCGACCAGCCACGGCGTGGCGGCCAGGCGGCACAGAAGCGTGGCGACCTCGGTGTCGGCCTCGGGTCGCCAGGCTTTTCGCCTGCGCAGCGGCTGGCGGGCGGGACTGCCATCCGGCCCTGGTGCGGGGTCGAGTGGCCCGGAATCCGTCCTCTCGCTCATGCTGCGCCTTCCTGCCGAATCACGGTGTCGGGGGCCCCATCCGCAACGGGAATCAGTGGGCCGGGGCGCGGAGTGAGGCTCAGCGTGACGCGCGCGGCGGTGTCGTGTGTTGTCGCGGTACCCACGACTGCGGCGAGGGCAGCGGCCGAGGGACGGCGGCCGGGCTGGTGGAACAGGGCGATCCGGCCGGGCAGCAGGACGCGCCAGGTGGGGGCGGTCAGGGCGCCGGTATCGCGGCCGGTGTGGACGAGGGTGCAGGCGAGCCCGTCGCTGGTCCCGGTGCGCCTGGGGCCTGTTGCGGTGGTTCGGGCGGCGGCCATGAGAGCCGCCAATGCGGCGCGGGCGGCGGCCTCGTCCAGGTGTTGTCCTGGAATCGAGGCCAGGACCCTGGCGACGGCATCCGTGTGCTCGGCCTGCCGCCGTGCCCGCGCCTGGGCGACCTGCGCCCTGGCCGCAGTGTCGTCACGCGGCTTGGCGCCCCCGCCTCGCGGGCCCGAGCGGCCGGTGGTGCGCAGCAGGGTCGGTACCGGGACTTGCGGCCCGCCGCGCCAGGACGGGTTGCGGCCGGTGTCGTCCTCGTCGGCCTGCCCGTAGAGCTTGCGCCAGGAATGGTCGCCCACTGCGGCTTGGAAGATCTGCACGCCGATCTCCGGTGTCAGCACCGCCCGGGCGAGGCTCAGAGCGCGGGTGCGGGTGGAGACAACCCCTGACGACGAGTGGAGCCGGCGCAGGTTGGCGTGCATGCTCGGCAGCGCCCGGACCAGGCGCAGCGAGAACCGGGCCGCTCGTCCGCCGCGGACGTCGAACCAGGCACACAGTCCCTGCCAGTCTTCCGCGCGGCCTCCCCGGGATGCGCTGAGAGCACCGGCGGCAATGAGGTCGCGGGCCTGGGAGGCGTCCACGGTGGCTTGGGCCAGCAGGCCGAACCACGGGCGGAGCACCGCCAGCGCTGCGGCTGCCCGTGCGGAACCGGAGTCGAGCTCGGAGGCGACGCGGGTCGCGTAGTCGACGAGCAGGCCCTTGAGGTCGTTGGTGCGCTCTTCGTCCAAATCGAACCGGTCGGCGAGGCCCACCAGCGCGTCCTCCGCACCGACCAGAGCGGCGTCGAGGTCGTCGTGGCTGGTGAATACCGTGCTGACCGCGTCCAGCATCGCGGTATCGAGGCGTGTGGCGGCCGGCTCCCCTGTGCCCAGAGCAGCGGCGAGTTGCTCGAGGTGGGTGACGATGCGACTCAATGACACGATCGGGATTTCGCGCACGGTCGCGGTCCCCGCCAGGACCTGCCGGTAGAAGCGCTGGACGTGGCGGCCTGCGGGACTGGCGGTGTAGCGCCAGTTCCGGGCGAGGATCTCGACGTAATGGCGGGCCCGGGTGGTGTCGGACCGCACAGAGACCGCCCCCATCGCTTTGAGCGCGTCCAGGCGTACCTCGACCAGACGCGCCTCCATACGCAATCCTGTCGCCGCCAGCGCAGCCGTGACCTCAGCGACCGTCAGGTCGGTGACCGACCCCTCCAACACATCCATGATCGCGATGTAGTCGCCGGACTCCGGCCGTACCAGGTATCCCACGACCTGGCGCGCGTCGCCCGCATCGCTGCCCGCATCGGGACTCTGTTCGTCTACTGTCACCACTCCCCCAGCCGCGCCCAACAAGCACATGCCCGATCTCCCGACGAAAAAGTAGCCCCCTCCCCTGACAGCGCATCGGGGTTCCCGTCAATTCACACAAATCTCCGCCGCCTTACATGACTGGAATGCGGTGCTCGACGCTCGGAGCGGAACACAGGACTGCGACCGGGCCGCACCTACGCCGGGGACGCCTCAGATCTGTACATGAGCTGCGCTTACCCAACCCGAACGCACCGACATCCGAAGCTGGAGCGCACTTCGGCGCACGGAATCGCCGCAGTGCTACCTCACCAAATTCGGCCATTCCCGCGAGCGCCCCGGCAGTGGCTAGCATGCCAGAGAAACTTGCCACTAATTCGATAATGCGTTCTATATTAATCAATCAGACAGCCCCATCTCCGCCCAAGCCGCCCAGTGCGCCAGGCCGCGTACGCCAGGGGCAACCGCTGCAGGCCGAGTACCCGGCCCTCGCCGCCCAGTTCGACGGCTGCGCCGAGAACCCAGGTCTGACAACCGCCATGCCCCCCCCCCCGCTCTGCCCTGGAGTCACACTGGCGCTGCGCCAACTGCCAGGCCCCAGGGTCAAGTCGAGCCGGGACCGAATCGAGAGCTCCAACCTCGGCCAATCGGCCTGCCCCTTCCTGCTGACCGGACATCCGGGCGATTGGGACGCCTGCTCCGCGCGTGCGGGGGGCGGCTCCCGCCGTCCGGATATCACCGCAGTCGGGCTCGGCATCGCTCCGCACTACTGAGTCAGTGTCTGTAGGCCGCTTGCTAGGTCGGTCTGCACCAGTTCGTCGCGCTCGGCCGGTGTCAGCCAGCGAGCGGACGACCCGGCAGAGGACCGTTCCACCCAGAGCACGTCATCGACGGCTTCGGCGACGGCGTGCAGGTGGCTGATCACCATGACGAGCCGGTCGCCACCGGTCTGGGTACGCAGCACCTCGAGGGCCGAGTCGAGTGCGGTGGTGTCGAGGGCTGCGAAGCCTTCGTCGAGAAACAGGGAACCGAGGGTTGGGCCGCTGCGGGAGTGCAGCTCGGCGAGGGCCAGCGCCAGGGCGAGCGATGCGAGGAACTTCTCCCCACCGGACAGTCGGTTCGGATGATGGACGACCCCGGAGTTGCGGCTGACGATGTCGAGATTGTCGGCGAAGCCGAATCGATTTTCGGACATTTGACCGAGCAGATCGCTGGCCACGCCGAGCAGTGCGCGGGTGCGCAGTGCAGTGAGGTGGCCCAGGAACTTGGCGTCGACCAGTTCGCGGCGCAGGACTTCCAGCGCCTCGTAGCGGGCGGTGCCCGCGTCGATGGCGAACTCGAGGTCGGCGGCTGGCTTGATCAGGTTCTGCGCTACCTGCTGCTTGTGGCGCTGGTCCTCGGCTTCCTTCGTTGCCTGTGCCTCTGCGGCGACGAGAGGGTGGAGAGCTTGGGGTGCGGTCAGGTCGGTTGCGGGATCGAAGCCTTCGATGTCGGCGAGTGCGTGGGCGTGTTGGTCGAGGCTGCTCTGCGCGGCGGCTGCGCGGTCGGTGGCGGTGTTAGCGCGGTCGGCGAGTTTGCCGTCCAGTGTCGAGGTGGTCGTTGACAGTTCGGCGGCGTACTGGCGGATCTCGGCGAGGGTCGGCTCTGCCGGGGCTCTTGGCACCTGGTGCCGGTCGGCCTCGTCGAGGTGTGTGATGGCCTCGGCGGCGGCCTGGGCCCAGGCGTCGAGGTTGCCGCGCAGCTCGGTCAGTGGGCGCTCGAGGTTGGTGTGGGTCTCCTGGTCGAGGGCGCGCTGGTCGGCGACTGCTCGAGTCTTCTCCGCGCGTTCGGTTTCCCTGCGGTCGAATAGCTCTTGGACTTCGGCTTGGCGGGCGGTGACGGCGGCGGCAGCGGCGTTGGCCTGGTCGGCGGTCACGTCGATCGCCTCGTGCGGCAGCATCCCCTGGATACGGTGGGGAAGTGCGCTGACCTTGGCGGCGGTTTTGGCAACGGCGCGGGTGTGCCGTTCGGTGGTCTTCGTGGCGTCGTCAGCGTCGCGCTGGTGGGAGTTCTTGCGCGCTGTCAGGGTCTTGCGGTCTGCTTCGATCCGGGCAGTGTGGCGGTGTATGTCGGCCCGCAGTTCCTCCGCGTGGCTGTCGGCTGCCTCTTCGCATGCGGTGATCGTGTCCGTGATCAGGGTTGTGTCCCGCTCGAAGTGGTCGGGGTGTTCGTCGCCGGCGGCGGTACGGTCTGCCAGGGGCGCGGTAGCCGCGGCCAGCTTCGTCGGAGCCGACTCGGTGTCGAGTCCGGCGCCGGTTTCGGCGGCGAGAGCCACGAACTCGGCGAAGGCGTGTACGGCTCGTGCGGTGGCGTCTTGAGCGTTCTGCTGGGCGGTCCGATGGTCGCGTCCGCGTTCACGCACCATCTCTTCGGCCGCGGTCGCAGTAGCGCGAGCCTTGGTGAGGCGGTGGGAGGTCGCATCATACGCGGCGTGCGCCTGGCTCAACTGTGCCTTCGCGTCGGCCGCAGCGGCCGCGTCGGTTGCGGCTTCGGGTTCGAAGTCGGCCGGGAGTTGCTGGTGGCATACGGGGCAGTCGCCGTCGGGGTGCAGTTCGGCAGCGATAGCGGCGGCGTTGTCGCGTAGTCGGAGTGCCTCCAGATGCGCCTGGGCGGCTGTAAGGCCGCTGCTCGCGGTGGCTACTTCCTCTTCCAGCGGGCCGAGGGCGTCGTGGGCGGAATCGCATCTGCCTACCGCGGTGGTGTGAGCACTTGCGGCATCCGCGATACGGCGGGCTGCAGAGAGGGCTTCGGCCAGCAAGGTGCGGACGGTTGTGGCACGTGCGCGGATGCGCTTGCTCGTTTCAGCGGCGGCGCGGGCTGCTTCTGCCAGTGGTTCACCGCGCTCGGCGCGCTCGGCCAGCTCGGCTTCAGCCATGGCGATGGCGGTGTGTTCGTCGTCGAGTTGGTTGGTGAGCGCAGCGAGCCGGTCATCCTCGTGGCGGTGTTCCTCGGCGTCCGCCGCGAGGGTCGCCAGGATCAGGGCGGCCTTGGTGAGGCGGTCGCGGCCTTCTCCCTGGGCGTCCGTCTCCGCGATCGCTGCGGTCAGTTCGCCTTCTCGGGCTTCGGCCTGGGCGACGCGCTGGTCCAGGGCGTCGCGCCGCGCGGCGATGTCGGCGGCGACGGGCTCAAGTGCATCGAGGAGGGCCTCGGCGTGGGCCACCGTGCGCTTCGACAGGTTCTGCGCGGAGGTGGCGGCGGCGGACGCGACATGGCGGGCTTCAGCAGCTTCGTCCCTCAGCGCGGTGATGCCGCCGATGGCGGCGTTCAGGCGTTCGGCGCGGGCTGCGGCCACGTCGGCGGCCACGGCAGCCTGTGTGGCGGCTTGTGTGGGGTTGTCCGGCATCCCGGCACGCTTGGCCTTCGCATCACCCAGCAATGCCTGGAGCGTGCGGGTACGGTCGTCGGCCATCCGGCGGACCGACACCAGTGAGAGTGAATCGGTGCCAAACAGTTCGCGCAGCCGCTCGCTGCGCTCCTTGACGGTGCCGGTGAGGAGTTGGTCGAACTTGCCCTGCGGGAGCAGCCCGACGCGCAGGAAGGTGTCGTAGCTCATCTGCAGCACGGCCCGGATGCGAGCGTCGACGGCGTTGGCGCCGTCGAACTCCTCGCCGGTGTCGAGGTTCGTGAGGTGGTGGCGGCCGGCGTTCGGGTTGGTGGCGTGCATGGTGCGGTGGACGTGCCAGCGCTGTCCGTCGTGGAGGAAAGTGAGTTCGACGCTCATAGCCTTAGCGCCATCGGCGATGAGCTGGCTGGACTCCTTGGCGGTCCAGGTGCTCTTGCGGAACAGGGCGTAGGTGATGGCGTCGAACAGGCTGCTCTTGCCGGCGCCGGTGTCGCCGAGGGCGGCGATCAGGCTCTTGCCGGTGAAGTCGATGGTTGTCCGGCTGGGGTAACTGCGGAATCCGGTGAGGTCGAGCGTCAGTGGCTTCATGCCGTCGCCTTGGTTGCGGTGGTGTCGGTACCGGTCAGCAGGCCTGAGCGGTCGATGGCATCGAGGGGCTGGCCGACGATGGCCGCGGTAAGCAGGGTCTCCTCGCAGCACGGTGCGGGGTCGTCGGGGTCGGGTTCGGCTCGCAGGTGCGAGAAGGCGGCCATGGCACGGTCCAGGGCCGGGCCAGTGGTGCCGCGGCCGGAGAGGTAGTCGCGCAGCAGGTCCTCGGTGGCGGGCAGTTCCTTGGCGGGGGTCTCCTGGGCAAGGATGTGGTTGGGTGTCGTGGCGCGGCGCTCGTCGATGTCGACGATCGTCGCCTTGGGCAGCATCCTGGCGAGGGTGTCGGACAGGGCCGGGTTGAAGGCGTCCACAGTCACCGCCACTTTCACCCAGGCGTCGCCAACGCGACCGGCGCGCTGCGCGATCTCTTCCAAGGTGCCCTCCAGGCGGATCAGGCGGCGGCCGGAGGACAGCGGTACAACTTCGATGCTCGGCGCGGCACCCGGGCCGATCTCGGCCAGCACAACGCTCTTGGTGTCGCCAGCCTCGCCGAAGTCCATCTGCAGCGGGCTGCCGGCGTAGCGGGCCGGGAATCCGGCCCGGCCGACGGATTGCGGCTTGTGGATGTGACCGAGGGCTCCGTAGGCGACGGCGGGCAGGTCCGCGGGCGCGGCCGCGTAGTCGGCGGCGATGGAGATCTGCCGTTCCGAGTAGGAGGGGGTGGCCCCTTCGACGAACAGGTGGGCGGCGAAGACGAGGATGTCCTGGGCGCGGCGCCCGGCGGCCATGCGGCGGTAGACGTCGGCCTGGACGGCACGCATCCGCTCGGCGTAGGCCGCGGTCAGCAGAGCCGGATCGGTGAAGTCGTAGGTGAAGCGGTTGGGGTGCAGGTAGGGCAGTGCTCCGATACGCAAGGTCGACTCGCTGTTCTTGGTGGGGTATTCGGCCACCAGCAGTCCGTCGGGGCGGGCGTCGGTAGCGAAGCGGACCCTGGCCTGGTTTCCTGCGCGGGTGCCCATGTCGTTGAGGACGAATTCCAGGAATGCCAGGACGTGGGGAGTGTCGTGGTTGCCGGCAACGACGACCACCGGGGCGATCGTGCCGAGACGGCGCAGTGCATGCGCTGCACGACGCATATCCTCCAGACCCGGTCGCGAGCTGTCGAAGAGGTCACCGCTGTGCACGATCAGGTCTGGGGCGCAGTCGACGGCGATCTCGATGATCTCGTCCAGGACGGCATCGACTTCGGAGTCGCGCCGGAAGCGGCCGATCTGGCGGCCGAGGTGCCAGTCGGAGGTGTGGAATACGCGTCCTGTCACGGGGCGCCTCCCGGAAATGGTGGCGCGGGGCGGTGTGGTCCGCGCCGCAGCGGTGGAGTGGGTCAGGCTCTGCCGACTGTACACCGCATCTCAGGAAGAAGTCTGGAAAACTCTGGAACTCTGGTAGCGTAGGGAACATGAGTGATCCGCTGGACGCACTGGAGAAGAGCATCAGCACCCTGCGCCGCGCGATCCGCGACGCGGCCACCGCCGGCGACACAGAACGGGCCGGCGAACTGCGGGCGCAACTGCGCCGCGCCGAGAAAGCTTGGGACACCCTCATCGACACCGGTGAGCCGGCCACTCCGCCTCCCCGGCCAGCACCGCAGGCGGCCCCGGTCGTCCACGGGTCCCGGCTTCCGGCGCGCGAGCACGTCCACCGGGCCCTGATGCTGCTGGGGACCCCGGCGGCACCGAAACTGATCGTCAGCGCGCACGAGGCGTTCTTCTCCGGAGAGCTGTCCGCCTCCAAGCTCTCCAGCCTGCGCCGGGACGAGGAACGCTCCTACCGCTCCAGCCCCGGAGCCCGCCCGTACTACCTGTGCCCGGCATTGGCGCACGATCTGCTCTCACCGGTGCGCGCCTTGGTGACGATCAGCACCTGGCCCCTGGAGCAGCGCATCATCGGCCCCCTGTCGCAGCGCGCCGACTACCTCACCGGCACAATCGGCATCGCCGAGGCGGTGCGCACCTCGGGCGAAGCAGCCACCCCGGCAGCCGTACAGCTCATGTGGCGGCTCGCCACAAACATCCCCGACGCGACACCGAAGTACATTTCCGGCCTTGAGAGCGCACCGGACCCTCGGCGGGTGATCGAGGCGGCCCAGGCGGAACTGGACGTGCACGCCGACGCCGACCGCGCCACCCGGGCCGAGGCTGCGCGGCGGGCCCGCAAGTCGCTCAGTGATGACCAGCAGTTGTTCGGCGCCCCGCCCCACAATGTCACCCGGCTGCAGGCCCGGCGAGCCTGACGGCCGTCCCTCACCTCATCTCCCCCGCAAGGATTTCCGGCACCGTGAACGCACCAGTCGATGACCGCCTGACGGCGCTGCGCGGTTCCGCGCAGCGCCGGGCTTACAACGCCAGGTCCCTGGCCGCTCTGGAGAACAACCCGCGCTGCACACTGCGGGCTCTGCTGGACGCCTCCGGCTCCGACAAGGCCGCGATCGCCGAGCACGCCGGCTACCCGTCCGCCTTCGGCCAGTCCTCCTTCGCCCTCGCCCGCGGCAACGTCTTCGAGGCGCTGGTGAAGGCCAACGGCTACGCCGAGCTCCTTCGCGTCCTGCGCGAGACCTTGGGGCTGACGGTGGCGGAGGTGGGCAACAGGGACCTGAACGATGTCGGCGGCGACGGCCGGCACGAGGTCCGCCATGCCCACACCACACAGTTGCTGGTGAAAGCCGCCCAGGGAACCGGCGACAGTGCCCTGTACGACCACCCGATGCTGCGCCTGACGGTCGGCGGGCACGCGGTGTTCCTGGAGCCGGACCTGGTGGCCTTCCGTGTGAACGATCGCTTCTACATCGTGGAGATCAAGAGCTTCCCGATCATCGACGGCCAGGCCGACCCGGTGCAGGTGAAGTCGGCGACCATGCAGGCCTGTGCCTACGTCATCGCCCTGCGCGACATGCTCGCCCAAGCCGGGATCGGCCCCGCAGCGGTGTCCGACCAGATCGTGCTGGTCGCGCCGAAGGACTTCACCAACCGCCCCACGGCGGCGTTCGTCGACGCCCGCAAGCAGGTCGCCGCCCTGACCCGGCAGCTGGCCCGCCTCGAGCGCATCAAGGACCTCGTGGACCTGCTGCCCGAAGGCCTCACCTTCGACCTCGACTCCGACGGGAAGAAGGCGCAGCGTCCCGTCGAGGAGCTGACCGAGGCATTGGGCCAGGTGGAGGCGGCGTACCGTCCGGACTGCCTGAACCACTGCGAGATGGCGTTCTACTGCCGCTCCCGCGCCCGTGAGCAGGCCTCGCTGGATGTCCTGGGACCGGCGGCGCGCGAGCAGTTCGGCGGCATCGACACCGCGACCATGGTCATGGGGCTGGCCCGCGGGGAGCTGACGCCGACCGCCGACCAGAGCGAGATGGCCGTCGCGTTGCGGCACGCCGCCCGGCTACGGGCCGAGTTGGACCAGACGTTCAGGGGTGCGGCATGAGCATGGTGTCGGCGTTGGCGCGGGTGCAGGCGATGGAGTCGATGACGGCGGTGACGGTGACCGCCTACCGTCACCGGCGCTTGTCGGACCGGCCGCTGGTGGTCATCCCTCTGACGATGGCCGGGGAAACGGGGGCGCCGCTGGCGGCGATGGTCGGTGCCTCCAAGAGGGACGCCACCCTGCTGGTCGTGGAGCAGCCCCGCAACCGCGACCAGCGGTTCGCGTTCGCCGCCGCACTGGGCGAGCGCGTGATGGACTACATCAACTCCTTCCGGCAGGACCGCCGCGGGGAGGGAGAGAGGTCCCGGTACAGCGACGCGCCTCAGCTCCTGGTCCCGAACACCGGTGGGATCAAGGCATTGGCCGACCTCGGGCGCATGTGCCGCTTCCGATCGACCACCGGACCGTACGCGGTCGCGGACGTCGTGCCCGAGTTCGGCATGTGGCTGACGTTCCTGGTCGAGCGGGCCGAGCAGGAAGGCACCTGCCTGCTGCTGCCTGTCACCGGTATGCTCACCGAGCACTGGGCCACCGGCCAGAGCACCCTGGAGGACCAGAACCTCGCCTCCCTCATGGCCTGGATCTCCCCGCCTCCCGGAACGGACGTCGCGCAGGCCACGGCCGACGCGGAGAGCCCGGACATCTGCCCGCCCGCGGGCCCCACGACATCCCCCCAGTTCGACAACCGTGACCTGGCACCGGCGATCAAGCGTTTTGACGCCGCACACACCGCCAGGGACCCGGTGGCCCTGGCCGCCGCCCAGGCGGAACTGCGGGAGTTGATCGCCGAACAGATCCAGCCCACCTGGCGCATGATGTGGGACGCCATCTCGTTGCTGCGCTCCGTCCCCGAGGCGCCAAGGGCCGCCGCTCGCTTCGGGCGCGACTGCGCCGCCTTCACCTCCTATTCCGACTACCGGGACGTCGGCGGGCTCCCGCAGCGTAAGAAGGACACCGCGATCGGCGCGGCACGGCGTCTGGACCGGCTTGAGCAGGCGCTGGTCGAGTTCGAGTTCGACATGGCCTTCGACGACCCGTTCGTGCTGGCTGACCGGCGCAGCGCCGGGGAGGCGTTCGCGGGGACGGTGATGGCAGCCGATCCCGGCCGGGTTGTCACCAAGGCCAGCACCCGGCGGGTGCTGCGGCCGCTCGTCACCATCCGCACCGACGACCCCGTGCGCCTGACCGCCGACACCGAGCTGGTCAGCCCGCACATGCCGGACGGTCACAAGGCCGAGATCGTCTCCGTCCTGCCCGACGGCGACTCGACTCTGGTCACCGTGGAGATCACTGGCGGTATGGGCCGTGCCCTCGTCCCGAAGCCGGGCAGTGTTCCGGTCCTGGACCAGTACATCGCCTACCTGCCCGACCCGGGCTGGCGTCCGGCGGCGGAGTTCCCCGCGTCCGACAGCACCCCGTGGACGCATCACTCCCCGGCCCGGGCGCCAGACGCCGACGCCACCGAAGACGAGAACGCCGCCGCAGAGGGATGGGGCCATGACGACTGACACCACCACACCCGGCCCGCTCCCGGATCCGATCGCCGCCGCGAACGCCACCACCGCGCAAATCCTCACCGACCTTGCCCGCACCACGCAGCGAGCCGTCGTCGTCGACTCCCCGCCCGGCGCCGGCAAGAGCACCCTGGTCGTCCGCGCGGCCCGTGAGCTCGCCACCAGTAACGAACGCCCCATCATCGTTGCCCAGACCAACAACCAGGTCGATGACCTGATCGAACGGCTCGCCGAGGCCAACCCGGGCATGCCCATCGGTCGGCTGAGCTCCAGCGCCTACACCGCCCCACCGGCCCTGAACAACCTGACGAACCTGACCGTCGGCCGCACTCTGAACGACCTCTCCGGCTGTCGGATCATCGTCGGCACCGCCGCCAAGTGGGCCACCGTCCGCGACGCCACGTTCGAGTGGGCGATCTTGGACGAGTCCTACCAGATGCGCTCCGACATGCTGCTGCGGATCGTCGAGCGTTTCGACCGGGGTCTGTTCGTCGGTGACCCCGGTCAGCTGGACCCGTTCACGGTCGTCGGCGCCGAACGCTGGATCGGGCTGCCGTACGACCCGACGCTGAACGGCGTCACCGTGATGCTGGAGCACAACCCGGGCATCCCCGTGCACCGGCTTCCGGTGTCCTGGCGTCTGCCGGCGTCCGCCGCCCCCGCCATCTCCCAGGCCTTCTACCCCTTCAACAGCTTCACCGCCGGAACCGGTGAAGGGGCGCGCACGCTGGAACTCATCACCGCCGGGTTCGGCGGCGGGCACTTGGACGAGACGATCGCAACGGCCTTCACCACCGGCTGGGCCCTGCACGAGCTGCCGCGCCGTCACGTCCCGCGCACCGACACCGAAACCCTTCAGACCGCCGCGGATCTCGCCGCCCGGATCCTCGCCCGCGGGGCGTTCGCCACCTGCGAGCGCTACAGCGACGGCCACCACCTGGGGGCCAGCGACATCGCCATCGGCGTCGCCCACCGCGACCAAACCGACCTGGTCCGCCAAGCCCTGACCCGCACCGGCCACCCCGCCTCCACGCGCGTGACGGTCGACACCGCGAATCGGCTCCAAGGCCGCGAGTTCGAGATCGTCATCGTCGTCCATCCTCTGTCCGGACGCCGGGACGCCACTGCCTTCCACCTGGAAGCCGGACGCCTGTGCGTCCTCACTTCCCGCCACCGGCAGGCCTGCATCATCGTCACCCGTGAAGGAATCGCCGACCTCCTCGACAGCCACCCCTCCACCGACCCTGTCCACCTGTCCGTGCCGGGCAAGTTCCCCGACGGCTGGGAAGCCAACCAAGCCATGCTCGCAAAACTCGCCCAGCACCGTCCTGCCACGTGACACCCCATGAGCATCCGCTAGAGGTCGCCGAGATCGCACCGCGCCGACCACCTCTGACGGGACGCCTGTCTCACCCGATAGCCATCCGTTGCACCGCCCCAGATCGGTGTCAGCTGAGATGCGACCCGTCGTACAGCCCGCCGATTCCGGCACGTCCCCTCTTCGGCGTTGCGGGCGATGGGCGCTATCCGGTGCCGCGGGTCCGGTCAGTCAGCTACCGACCAGTGGCTCCGACTCGCTCCGGCTCGACTCAACACGCTCCCGGACCGGACAACACGGCCGACCAAGGGAGTCTGGGTCTCTTCTGGTTCGCGTTCCCGTACTGGTCAAACCGAGGTTCTGTTGTATGTGCTGGGCCAGCCAGCCGTGGTGCGGTCCCCTCGCGTGAAGACGGCGGCGCCGATTTTCCCTGCCGACGGATCATCGTGCTGCGGAGCCGGGTACGGGGATCTCGAGGACAGTGCTGGTGCTGGTGCGCCAGCTGGTCGAGGTTCCGTTCCAGGTGATCACGGTTGCTCCGCGCGGGGCCCGGATGTGGGCTCGGTCGGCGTGTATAAAACTGCCGGACGTTGGTTACACATGGGTCTCCGACCATGACGGAGATCTGCCATGCCCCCTTCGCCGCAACAGCAGCAGGACCGCCGCGGTCCTGAGACACGCCGAGGAAGTCACCGGGAACGTCTCCCTGACCTGCCGGTACTACGGGATCAGCCGCAACTGCTTCTACAAGTGGCAGCGGCGCTACCAGGAGGAAGGGCTTGAAGGCCTGCGCGACCGCTCCAGCGCGCCCCACCACTGCCCGCACGCCACCGACGCCGACATCGTGAACAAGATCGTCTATCTGCGGCAGAACTACCACTTCGGCCCGATGAAGATCCGGATGTACCTCAAGCGGTACCACGACATCGACATCGCCTGCTCTGCCATCTACCGCATCCTCAAGCGCCTGGGTCTGAACCGCCTGCCCGCGTCCCAGCGCTACAAGCGCCACGATCAGCGCCACACCCGCTACGAGAAGCAGCTGCCCGGCAACCGGGTCCAGATCGACGTCAAGTTCATCGAGCCGATCGGCGCCCCGGCCCAGACCGCCTCCACTGCCCCGGCACCGGTCACCGGGCCGGCCCCCGGGACCCGCCGCCGGGCCAAGTACTACCAGTTCACCGCGATCGACGACTGCACCCGGCCAGCGGTTCCAGTTGTACCCAGAGGCCGCAGGCCCGGGTTAGGAAGCGGCCCCCGTCCTGGGTGAGCGGGTTGCCGTCCACAGCACTGATCTGCACGGTTGTCGCTTCGTATCGTTCGAGTTCCAGAGCTTGGTCGTCGAGGGTGGCGCTGCCCTGCGCGGAGGCCATGAAGGCGGTGCAGTCGCCTGTTTTGCCGTATGTGTTCACCAGTGGGAAGGCTACTGGCACCGCTGCAGGTACTGTGCACGAGCGCGTCACGGTCCCGCCAAAGGTGCCGGCGAGGAACCAGATGCCGGCTGTCTGGCCCTGAGCGCACAGGTGGCCGTCCTGATCTGAGACAGGGTTCGAGTCACTGACACTCGAAGCTGCCCAGGTCCACCAGTGGCCCTGCAGATCGGCGGCGCTCAGTTTGGCTCGCGTACTGGGAGTACCTCCTGCGGGCAGCGTTGGAGGGGTCGCCGCCTTGGTCGGGGAGCTACTTGTGTCCGCCGTAGAAGACGGGGCAGACGTGGCTGAGCATGCACTGACCAGAACCGACGCGCTGATCAGCAAGGCTGTGGATCTTCCAAGATGCATGAGCGAAGAGTACGAGCCGGGTCTCCGTCCGCTCCGCCCGCGCGGAAGGAGTTCGGTCGAAGATGAAGCGGCTGGCCGACCGGGGCTGGGCCGACGAGCCCACCCCGGGACGGTTCACGCTCGGCGCCGGGCCAGCCGGCGGCTCATGAGTATCGTCATCGACCACAGCACCATCTGCTCATGCACGGCGGGGCAGCGAATCAGTCTCGTCCTCGCCTGATCGCCAACGAAAGAGCAACCGATGCAACCGATTGTCCTATTCGACCTAGACGGCCTTTTGATCGACTCCGAGCCGATCTGGGACGCGGCAAAGCGTGAAGTGTTCGGTCCGCTTGGCCTGCACCTCACAACGGAGATGCAGGCGGCGACGCGCGGGCTGCGGCAAAGGGACATGGTGGCCTACTGGTTCGATCGGGCCACCATTCAAGCCGACCCCGACGACGTCGAGCAGCAGATCGTGGCCGCCGTGTGCCGTGGGCTGGAGGGAGTGGCGCTGAAACCCGGCGCCGAACACGCCGTCGCGGCGTGCGCGCGTGTATCGAGGGCGATGGCCGTCGTGTCATCTTCGCCGGAGTCGGTGATTCGGGCTGCGCTCGCGAGCACCGGCCTTGACCGATCTTTTCGACGCCGTGTTCTCGGCCGAAGACGACGAACACGGCAAGCCCCACCCGGGCGCCTACCTCCGCGCAGCCGCCCTCGGCGCGTCACCCGACGAATGCATTGTGCTCGAGGACTCGCTCAACGGCGTCCTCGCCGGCGTGTCAGCCCAGATGACGGTCGTCGCCGTTCCCGAGGCCGCTGATCGCCGCGATCCTCGCTTTGCGATTGCCACTCTGGTACTGGAGTCCCTCAAGGATCTCGACACCTCTGCATTCGGCGCGTGTGGGACCTGACCACCGGCCGGCGGATCGGCCGGCCCCTCACCGGCCACACCGGCGAGGTGTGCGCGGTGGCAACGGCGGTGCTCGACGGCCGCCCCGTCGCGCTCACCGGCAGCAGTGATGGCACCGTGCGGGTGTGGGACCTGACCACGTGCCAGCAGACCGGCCCGCCCCTCACCGGCCACGCGGCCGCGGTGGGGGCCGTGGCGACCGCGGTGCTCAACGGCCGCCTTGTCGCGGTCACCGGCGGCAGCGACGGCACCGTGCGGGTGTGGGACCTGACCACGCGCGAGCAGACCGGCCAGCTCTTCACCGGCCAGGACGGCTGGGTGTACTCGGTGGCGACGACGGTGCTCGACGGCCGCCCCGTCGCGGTCACCGGCTGCCAGGACGGGACGGTGCGCGTGCGGGAGCCGGCCACCGGCGGCCAGGTGGGCGAGCGGCTCGTAGGTCACGACGGCTGGGTGACGGCGGTGGCGACAGCAGTGGTCGGCGGCCGCCCGGTCGCGGTCACCGGCGGCGACGACGGAACCGTGCGGACCTGGGACCTGACCACCGGCGGCCAGGCCGGCCCGGCACTGGTGTTCCCGCTGCCGGTCCGCGCGGTGGCCGTGGCGCCGGATGGCCGGCTGGTGGTGGGCTTCGGCTGGGAGGTCGCCGTGTTGGCCCGCCGTTGACCGGGCCCCGCACGCACGTCTCGCCGCCGGACGGCGCCGGCGGCCCGCGGTCAGTTCGCGCCGGGCGGGAGCCAGCGCAGGGCGAACCAGAGTTCCATCCGGACCTCCGCGTCGCCGAGGTCGACGGCGAGCAACTCGCCGACCCGGGCGATGCGTTGGCGCACGGTGTTGCGGTGGAGCTGGAGCGCCGCCGCGGTGCGGTCCCAGCTGCCGTGCAGGGCGAGCCAGGTGCGCAGGGTCTCCCGGAGCACGGCCGGCCCGGGGGTGCCCGCGGCGGCCAGCGGGGCGAAGGTGCTGCGGGCGAGGGCGGCGGCGTCCTCGGGGGCGACCAGGGAGTGGACGCTCGGCCCGACGGCCTCGCGGTGGTGGACGGCGGCGGCACCGGTGGCCAGCGCGTGACGCAGGGCCCGGTCGGCCTGGGCGTCGGCGATCCTCAGCTCCGCCGTGGAGGCGGGCGCGCTGACGCCGAGCGTCCAGCCGAGCCGGGCGGCGGATTCGGTGTCCACGACCCGGTCCGGAGCCGCCGAGCCGGGCAGCAGCGCCCGCAGCCAGGTCCCGTCCAGGTTCAGGTGCGGTGTACCGAGGGCGGTGCCGAGGGCGGCGAGTTGGACGGCCTCCCCGCCGCCACCCACCCGGCCGGTCAGCCGGCCGTGCACGACCACCCAGGCGCCGTCGGGCGGCAGCAGGGCGGCGGCCGCCTCCTCCGGTGCGGCGCCGAGCAGGAGCCGCACCAGGGCTCCCGCGCTGCGGGCGTCCGTACCGAGCGCGTGCCGCGGGCTGGTGAGCAGCGAGAGCAGCACCACGGCCACCCCGGCCACGGACCGGTGGACGGCGGTCGGCGGCTCCTCGGCGGCGGTGACGAGCGTGAGCGGGCCGCCGGAACCGTCCGAGCCGGGCAGGGTCCGCACGGTCAGGTGCCGCCCGGCGTGGTGCTGGGCGGCGGCGGTCGGCGGCTGGGCGCGGCCTGCGGCGCGCGCCGTGGTCCGCTCCGCGAGGGCGCGCAGTTCGGCCAGGACCGGCACGGGCGGGCGCGCTCCGGCGCTGAACAGCTCGACGCCGCGCCCGTCCAGCAGTGCCGTCCAACCGCCCAGGTGCACGGCGAGTTGCTGGACGACCGCGCGCAGCGCGTCGGGGCGGGCGGCCGCGGAGGCGAGTGCGGACTGGGCTTCGGAGATCTGCCGCAGGCCGCGGTGGACGGCCTCGGCCATCGCCGAGTAGGCGGCCCGGCCGACGGCGACGAACGGGGTGCCGTCGGGCACCCGCAGCAGGGGCAGGCCGTGCCGGTCGCAGGCGGCGACCAGGTCGGCCGGCACCTCGTCGTAGACCGGTGCGACGCCGAAGCCGAGTGCGGCGGCGCCCGCTTCGACGACGCAGCGTACGTAGGCGTCGATGCCCTCGGCGTCCTTCGGGAGGCGGACTCCGGCGGTGAGCAGCAGTTCGCCGCCGAGCAGGTAGGGGCCGGGGTTCTCGACCTCGGTGGTGCCGACGGTGCCGATCAGCCGGTCGTCGACCGGTCCGGCGATCCGGCGCAGTCCGAGCACGGGGTCGGCGAGCAGGGCGGTCAGCGGGACGGCGGGGCTGCCGGAGGCGGGAGTGGGGGCTGGGTTGGGCACGCCGGCGGCCTTTCGTCGGAGGTTTTGCACATCTGACCCCACGATATTGGATGAATCCGATACTTCTGCAGGCCAGGTGGGGCGGTTTAGGTTCAGCGCACGGCGTTTTCCTTCGGGCACCCCCGGCTCGCCCCCCGCGCCCCGCCTTTCCTGTGCGCCCTGCCAGTCCCGCCCGCTGCCCCGCCTGCTCCCCCACCCACAGCCCTGGCCCGGCCCGCTCCCCCAGCGCGTCCGGCCGGATCGGAGGACCCCCCATGACCCTCGACTACGTCGTGATGATCGGCTATCTGTTGGGCATCGTCGGCGTCGGCTGGTGGGGCAAGCGGCGCGCCTCCTCGAAGGCGGACTTCCTCGTCGCGGGCCGCCGCCTGGGCCCGGTGCTGTACACGGGGACGATGGCCGCCGTCGTGCTCGGCGGCGCGTCCACCATCGGCGGCGTGCGGCTCGGCTACTCCTACGGCCTGTCGGGCGCCTGGATGGTGTTCGCCATCGGGCTCGGCCTGCTGGCGCTGAGCATCCTCTTCTCCGCCCGGATCGCCCGGCTGCGGGTGTACACCGTGGCCGAGATGCTGTCGCTGCGCTACGGCGGGGCGGCGAGCGTGATCTCCGGCGTGGTCATGTGGGTCTACACCCTGATGCTGGCGGTGACTTCGACGATCGCCTACGCCAGCGTCTTCGACGTGCTGTTCGACGTGCCCCGCTGGGCGGCCGTGGTGATCGGCGGCACCATCGTGGTCGGCTACTCGGCGCTCGGGGGCATGTGGTCGATCACCCTCACCGACATGGTGCAGTTCGTGGTGAAGAGCATCGGGGTGCTGTTCCTGCTGCTGCCGGTCGCCGTCGTGAAGGCCGGCGGCCTCGCCCGACTGAAGGCCGAACTGCCGTCCGGCTACTTCTCGTTCGGCTCGATCGGCGGCGACACCATCTTCACCTACGTGCTGATCTACACCTTCGGCATGCTGATCGGCCAGGACATCTGGCAGCGGGTGTTCACCGCCCGCACCGACCGGGTGGCCACGTACGGCGGCACGGTGGCCGGCGCCTACTGCCTGGCGTACGCCGTCGCCGGCGCGGTGATCGGGATGGCCACCAAGGCGCTCTACCCCCAACTGGCCAGCCCCGACAGCGCGTTCGCGACCATCGTGAAGAGCACGCTGCCGGCCGGGGTACGCGGCCTGGTCCTGGCGGCGGCGCTGTCCGCGATGATGTCGACCGCGAGCGGCGCGCTGATCGCCTCCGCCACCGTGGCCAACAACGACATCTGGGCCCGGGTACGCACGCTCGTCGGCCGGGGAGGGCCCGGCACCGCGGCCACGGACCATGACGAGGTGCGGTCCAACCGGCTGGCGATCGTGGCCCTCGGCGTCTTGTCGATCAGCGTCGCCTGCGTCTTGGACGACGTGATCTCGGCGCTCACCGTCGCGTACAACCTGTTGGTCGGCGGTCTGCTGGTGCCGATCCTGGGCGGGCTGGTCTGGCGGCGCGGCAACCTGCCGGGCGCGCTCGCCGCGATGGTCGCGGGCGGCGGCACCGTGATCGCGCTGATGGCCGCCAAGGGTGTCCTCGCCAACGAGCCGATCTACTTCGGCCTCGCCGTGAGCCTGCTCTCCTACCTGACCGTCAGCCTGGCCACCCGCCCGACCGACGCCACCCTGCTGGAGCACTGGCGCGGCCGGCTCGCCGGACAGGCCGAGACCCCGGCCGCTCCCGCCGCCACCGCCCCGGCCGCCGCACTCTGAGAGGAAGCCTCATGGGCCTGCCCGCCGCACCGACCGTCCCGACCGTCACGTCCGGACCGCCCACTGCGTCCGTACCGACCACCCCGCCCGCGCCGGACGAGGCCCCGCTACGCCGCGAACTCGCCGCCGTGTACCGGCTGGTGGCCCACTTCCGGATGACCGACCTGATCTTCACCCACATCTCGGTCCGCGTCCCCGGCCCCGAGCAGCACTTCCTGATCAACCCGTACGGCCTGCTGTTCGAGGAGATCACCGCCTCCGACCTGGTCAAGATCGACCTGGCCGGAAACCCAGTGGAGCCGACTCCCCATCCGGTCAACCCGGCCGGCTTCGTGATCCACAGCGCCGTCCACGCGGCCCGCCAGGACGCCCACTGCGTGCTGCACACGCACACCCGGGCGGGCTGCGCGGTCGCCGCCCAGCGGGACGGGCTGCTGCCCCTCAACCAGATCTCGATGGAGTTCCACGACCGGGTCGGCTACCACGGCTACGAGGGCGTCGCGCTCAACCTGGCCGAGCAGGAACGACTGGTCGCCGACCTCGGCGGGCACCCGGCGCTGATCCTGCGCAACCACGGCCTGCTGACCGTCGGCCGCACACCGGGCGAGGCCTTCCTGCGGATGTACTACCTGGACAAGGCCTGCGAGATCCAGATCGCCGCCCAGGCCGGCGGCGGCCCGCTCGTCCTGCCGTCCCGCGAGACCGCCGAGCTCACCGCCCGCCAGCTGACCGGCCAGGGGCACGGCTCCGACCTCCAGGACGACCGGGCCGGCGAGCTGGCCTGGGCGGCCCTCCTGCGCCTCGCCGACCGGATCTCCCCCGACCACGCGAACTGACCCCGTCGACCCGGCGCAACGCCCGCCCGCCGACACCCCGACGCCCGACGCCGGCTCCCCGACAACGCCCCGACGCCGCCCCGCCCGACCACCCGACCGATTCCAGGAGCTGCCATGAGCACCGCCCCCGACCCCCACGCCCCCCACAGCCCCCTCGGCCCCACCGACTCCTCCCGGGTACCGCGCTACGCCGGGCCCGCCACCTTCGCCCGCCTGCCCCGGATCGACCAGGTCCCGCGCGCGGACGTCGCGGTCGTCGGCGTGCCCTTCGACACCGGCGTCTCCTACCGGCCCGGCGCCCGCTTCGGCGGCAACGCGATCCGCGAGGCCAGCCGGCTGCTGCGCCCCTACAACCCGGCCCAGGGCGCCTCGCCGTTCGCACTCGCCCAGGTCGCCGACGCCGGGGACATCGCCGCCAACCCGTTCGACATCCACGAGGCGGTCGACACCGTCGAGGCAGCCGCCGGCGAACTGCTGGACACCGGCGCCCGGCTGATGACCCTCGGCGGCGACCACACCATCGCGCTCCCGCTGCTGCGCGCCGTGGCCCGCCGGCACGGGCCGGTCGCGCTGCTGCACTTCGACGCCCACCTGGACACCTGGGACACCTACTTCGGCGCCGAGTACACCCACGGCACACCGTTCCGCCGGGCCGTCGAGGAGGGAATCCTGGACACCTCCGCCCTCTCCCACGTCGGCACCCGCGGGCCGCTCTACGGCAAGCAGGACCTCACCGACGACGAGAAGCTCGGCTTCGGCATCGTCACCTCCGCCGACGTCCTGCGGCGCGGCGTGGACGAGGTCGCCCAGCAGCTGCGCGAGCGGGTCGGCGACCGCCCCCTGTACATCTCCATCGACATCGACGTGCTCGACCCGGCGCACGCCCCCGGCACCGGCACCCCCGAGGCCGGCGGACTCACCTCGCGCGAACTGCTGGAGATCCTACGCGGCCTGAGCGGCTGCCACCTGGTCTCCGCCGACGTGGTCGAGGTCGCACCCGCCTACGACCACGCCGAGATCACCGCCGTGGCCGCCTCGCACACCGCCTACGAGCTGACGACGCTGATGGCCCGCCAGATCGCGAGCGAACGGACGGAGCCAGGCCCGCGAGCCGGCGCGGGCGACCGCACCGACGGACAACCGGACGGACAACCGGACGGCCGCGCCGGTGCCCGTCCCGACGCCCGCACGGAATCCCACGACGCCACCGGCGAGGTGCGCGCATGACACACCTCCGCAACGGCGGCGACCTGGTGGTCGAATCGCTCGCCACGCTCGGCGCCCGCTGCGTCTTCGGCCTGCCCGGCCAGCACGCCCTCGGCCTGTTCGACGCGCTGCGCCGCTCCGACCTGCGGTACGTGGGACTGCGGGTGGAGAACAACGCCGGCTTCGCCGCCGACGGCTACGCCCGCACCGCCGGGACGGTGGCCCCGCTCTTCCTGTCCACCGGGCCCGGCGCGCTCACCTCGCTGGCCGCGCTCCAGGAGGCCGCCGCCGCCTCGGTGCCGGTGCTCGCCGTCTCCAGCCAGATCCCCTCGGCCGGACTGGGTGGGCGACGGCGCGGCTACCTGCACGAACTCGTCGACCAGCAGGCCAGCTTCCGCGACGTGGTGAAGTCCGTGCACACCGCCCGGACCCCCGCGCAGATCCCCTCCGCGCTGGCCGCCGCCTGGGAGTCGGCGCTGAGCGCGCCGTACGGGCCGGTGTGGGTAGAGATCCCGCAGGACATCCTGCTCGCGCCGGTGACCGTACCGCCGGTCACCGGGCTGCGCGCCGAACCCCGGCCGCCGATCCCCCGCCCGGAGCTGATCGCCGAGGCCGCGGTGCTGCTGGCCGAGGCCGAACGCCCGGTAATCCTGGCCGGAGGCGGCGTGGTCCGGGCCGCAGCCAGTGACGAACTGCTGCGGCTGGCCGAGCTGTTGCGGGCCCCGGTGGCCTGCACCTTCGGCGCCAAGGGGGCCTTCCCCTGGGAGCACCCGCTGTCACTGCGCTCCTGGCTGGAGGACCGCCACACCACCGACCTGCTGGAGGACGCCGACGTCCTGCTCGTCGTCGGCTCCGGCCTGGGCGAACTGTCCAGCAACTACCACACCATGGCGCCGCGCGGCCGGATCATCCAGATCGAGGCCGACGCGGGCAAGCTGGAGGCCAACCACCCGGCCTTCGGCATCCACGCCGACGCCCGCCTCGCCCTGGCCGCCCTCTCCGACTCGGTACCGGCCGCCGTACCGGACGGCCGGGCCGAGGCGGTGGCCGCCGAACTGCTCAAGCGCGTCCAGGAGCGGATCGACGGCCAGGGGCTGGAACTCGAACAGGACTTGCTGGCATCCGTTCGCCACGCGTTGCCGGACGACTCGCCGGTCTTCTTCGACATGACGATCCTCGGCTACTGGGCCTGGTCCGCCTTCGACGCCCGCCGCCCCGGAGCGATGCACTCCGCCCAGGGCGCCGGCGGCCTCGGCTACGGCTACCCCGCCGCACTGGGCGCCGCCGTGGCCACGGACGGCCGCCCGGTCCTCGCCGTCTCCGGCGACGGCGGCGCGATGTACTCACTCGCCGAACTCGCCACCGCCCGCCAACTCGGCCTCAACGTCACCTGGTTGATCATCGACGACGGCGGCTACGGCATCCTGCGCGAGTACATGACGGGCGCCTTCGGCGAGGCCACCGCCACCGAACTGGCCCGCCCGGACTTCGTCCGTCTGGCCGACTCCTTCGGCGTCCCGGCCGCCTTGACCACACCCGACGACCTCGCACGGGACCTGGCCGCCGCACTCGCCGCCCCGGGTCCCAACGTGCTGGTCCTGCCCACCCTGCTGCGGATGTTCGCGCCCACCCACCTGGACGGCTGAACCACGGAGGGAGCGCGACGGCCCGGCCTTGCCCCCGCCGCCCGGCGCACTCCCCCCATCTGCCCCGCACCACCACGCCCCCGGACCGTCCGACGCCGTTCCACCGGCCCTTGGATAGGCTGCCGCAATGGCCCTCGACTCCCCCCGACTGCTGCGCGCCGACGCCGCCCGCAACGCGGAAAAGATCATCCGGGCTGCCCGGGAGGTCTTCACCGAACAAGGCCCCGACGCCCTCCTCGACGACGTGGCACGCCGGGCCGGCGTCGGAGCCGCCACGCTCTTCCGCCGTTTCCCCGACAAGGCCGCGCTGCTGCGGGCCGTACTGGACGAGCGCTTCGGCGAGAACGTCCGCCCCGTCATCCAGACTGCCGCCCACGACCCCGACCCCGCCTCCGGACTGGCCCGCGTACTGGAAGCGGCACTGGAATCGGTGGCCGGCGACTACAACGTGCTGGCCGCCGCCCGCTCCGCCGGCGTCCTGACCCCGGCGACCGGACAGGAGTTCTTCACCGCCCTCGACGCCCTCCTGGCGCGCGGCCAGCACGCAGGTGTGATCCGCGCCGACCTCGTACCCGACGACCTGCACCGCATCGTCGTCATGCTGGTCTCGGTGCTGTGGACGATGGAACCCCACGAGGACGGCTGGCGCCGCTACCTGGCCCTCGTCCTCGACGGCCTCACCCCCGCCGGGGCCCGCCCGCTGCCCTGCCCCGCCCCCGCACTGCACACCCGCACACCCTGACCCCGAGGCGGGTGCCGGCCGCCCTCGCGGGGACGGCCGGCACCACCTGCCGCTAGCGCACCGGATCAGCGCGCCGGGTGCACCCGGATCGCCGAGGCCGGGCACATGGCGGCCGCCTGGCGGGCCAGTTCCGCCGCCCGTGCGCCGGGCTCGGCGGCGAGCACGACGACCTGCCCGGCCTCGTCCTGGTCGAACACCAGCGGCGCGGTCACCGCGCACTGCCCCGACGACACGCACCGCGAGGTGTCCACCTCCACCCGCGCGACCGGCTGCTCGCGCGGGTGCTCCCCGCTCACCACAGGACCGGGACCTCGCTGAGGCCGCCCGCCAGCCGCTCGTCGTGGTCGCGCAGGCTCCGCGCGTCCACCGCCAGCCGCAGGTCGGGAAAGCGCCGGAACAGCGCGGTCAGCGCGACCTGCATCTCGGTGCGTGCCAGCACGTTGCCGATGCAGTAGTGGCCGCCGTGACCGAAGGCCAGGTGCGCGTTCGGGGAACGCGACGGGTCGAAGGTGTCCGGCTCCTCGAACACCCGCCCGTCCCGGTTCGCGGCGTTGATCGCCACCAGCACCGCCTCGCCCCGCGCGATCGCGGTCCCCGCGACGGTGACGTCCTCGCGGGCGTAGCGGGTCAGGCCCAGGCCACCGGGCGAGGCCATCCGCAGGACCTCCTCCACGGTGGCGCGGGCCAGCGTCTCCGGGTCGGCGGCGAAGCGGTCCCGCCGGCCGGTGTCGCTCAGCAGGAACAGGACTCCCAGGTCGATCCGGGCCGACGTCGTCTCGTGGCCGGCGAACAGCAGCCCCACCGCCAGCCGGGTCATCTCCCCCTCGGTGAACGAGGGGTCCTCCGCCTGCACGGCCAGGATGTCGCTGATCACGTCCTGCCCCGGCTGCTTCCGCTTCTCCTCGGCGATGCCGGCCACGTACGCCTCGAACTCGGCCATGGCCGCGGCGCCGTCGGCCCCGCCGTACAGCGCGGCGATCCGCTCCGACCAGCCGCGCAGCAGGGCCCGGTCCGCGACCGGCACACCCAGCAGCTCGCAGATCACCATCACCGGCAACGGGAACGACAGGTGGTCGTGCAGGTTGACGGCACGTTCCGGATCCCGTGAATGCTCCTCCTCCATCGCGTCCAGGCAGGATCCGGCGAGCTGCCCGATCCGCTCGCCCAGCCGGCGCATCCGCGGCGCGCTGAACGCGGGCGCCAGCATCCGCCGCATCCGCGTGTGCTCGCGGTCCTCCTCCTCGGGCGTGGGGGCGGGGCGCGTGTGCAGCGCCGACTCCGAGATCCTCGGCGCGCCCTCGGAATCGGGGCGCAGCCGGGAGAACCGGGCGTCGCTCAGAACCTCCCGGGCCTCCTCGTAGCGGGTCACCAGCCAGGCCGGGTCGCCGGCGGGTGTCGTCACCCGCGTGATCGGACCTTCCTCGCGCAGACGCGCGAACAGCGGCGCCAGGTCCAGGGCGTCGGGGCGCTCGAAGGGTAACTGCGGTGCGGGGGCGGTCATGGTGGTCTCCTCACCGGCCAAAGGCCACAAGAGCAGCGAACGCTTGGCAGAACCGCCCTCTCCTGCACGTCCAGGCCAGGGCGGACGAACGGCGCCCCCGGCCAACAAGTGAGAGTCAGCTCTCTCTTCTCTCGGGAGCGTAACACCGTCGGCACGCACAGTCAGCCACTGGGCGAGATCGGCCTGTTCGGTGACGTAGCGGGCCCGGCTCCCGGGAGAGTCGAACGGAAATCGGCGGCGGCGGGGGCCTTGATTCCGGTTCAGCGGCGCGCCTGAAGCAGCGACCTGGGCGCCACGCTCCGACACCTGACCGCGCAGCATCCTCCACACCGCCCCGCAGCCCGGCCGGGCGTGACCGCAGGCACCACCCCGCACGCGCACCCACCACACCCGCGCCGCGAAACGCGGGTCGGACACCACCCCGGCCCAGGTGGGCTCAGCCTCGCAACCTCACACAAGCCGGACGGAAAGCGCCGGTGGCGCCATCCGGCGTGCACGCCGCCGCGGGACTCGCAGTCCTTGGTGCGGCACGCGGTGGAGCCGCTCCGCCGCTGGCCCCGCGACCGGCCCGGCGGTCACCCCGCCGACGCACCGCCGGCCGCGCCGGCCACGTCGAGCGGGAGCCGCTCCGGCCCACCGGAGCAGGGTGCACCGCCGTTCAGGTGCGTGGCCGCCCACCGCCCCAGCTCAGCCAACGCGGGCTCCAACGCGTTGCCCGCTTCGGTCAGCCGGTAGGAGACCCGCAGCGGAGGGCCGGCGTCCACCTCTCGCAGGATCAGGCCGGCCTCGCCGAGTTCGGTGAGCCGCTCCGAGAGCATGCGCTCGCTGATGCCCGGGATGGCCCGCCGAAGATCGGCGAAGTACACGGGCCCCGGGATCAGGGTGACGACGATCAGGCCCGTCCACCGCTTGCCGAAGAGCTGGAAGACGCGCGCAATGCCCTCGTCGGCCTTCCTGCATGCCTGCTCGCCGTGATTCGCCATGCCACCAGGGTAGCCCTCGACCTACGTAGCTTTAGAAAAGTAAGTTGCTATGTTATTACTAGCTACGTAAGAAACCTCAGCCCCTAACTCTGGAGCCCTCCATGGCCACCCTGCTGCACCTCGACTCCTCCGCCCTGCCCCACGGCTCTGCCTCCCGTGAGGTCACGGCCACCTTCCGCAAGGCCTGGGAGGAGCAGCACCCCGAGGGCACGGTCGTCTACCGCGACCTCGCGGCCGAGCCGCTGCCACACCTCACCGCTGCCGGCATCACGGCCGCCTTCGCCGACCCGGCCGACCACACGGACGAGCAGAAGGCCGCCTTCGCCCTGCGCACCGAGCTGGCCGCGGAGCTGGAGAACGCGGACGCGGTGCTCATCGGCGCCCCCATGTACAACTTCACGATCCCCTCCAGCCTCAAGGCATGGCTGGACCACGTGATCATCATGGGCCGCACCGGCGGCGAGAACTCCTCCGTCGCGGGCAAGCCCGTCACCGTCGTCGCCAGCCGCGGCGGCTCCTACGCGCCCGGCACCCCCCGCGAGGACTTCGAGTTCGCGGCCAACTACCTGGAGAAGGCGCTGACCGGCCTGCTCGGCCTCAAGGTCGACGTCATCACGCCCGAACTGACCCTGGCCCGCACCGTCCCCGCGATGGCCGACCTGATCGACCTGTCGGACGCCTCCCGCGCCCAGGCCCACGAGCAGGCCGCTGCCAAGGCCAAGGCCCTCGCCGCCGGCCTCTCCGCCTGACCAGCACCTGCGGGCCGTACACCGGCACGGTGCGGACCGAACCCGGCCCGCACCACCACCGCCGCCGCCGCCGCTGATGTCGTCGCGGGGGCGGGGCAGGGCCGCCCCCGCGACGCCCCCGCGACGACGAACGCCCCCGAATCCAGGCCCCGCCACACCACCACCGGGCGGAAGCAAGCGCGCGACTCACCAGCCCGCGACGCCACACCCCACCCAAGCGCCACTGCCTGCCCCACCGCGAAAGACGGTCGCCATGACCCGCCGCACCACCGACCCCACTCAGCCCTCCACCAGGCTGTCCGACCTCAGCACCGGCCCCTGGGTCCTGGACCCGGCCACGTCATCAGTGGAGATCAAGCACAAGTCGATGTGGGGACTGGCCACGATCAGAGCAGCCTTCACCAAGCTCAGCGGCGAAGGCGAGATCAGCCCCGGCGGCTCCGCGCACGGCACACTGACCGTCGAGGCCGCGTCGATCCTCAGCAAGCAGGCCAAACTCGACACCCACCTGCGCTCCGCGGACTTCTTCGACGTCGACAGGTATCCGACGTTCACCTTCACCGCCACCCGCGTCGTCGCCGACAGCGCCGGAACCGCCAAGGTCACCGGCAGCCTCACCGTGCTCGGCACCACCCGCCCGCTCACCTTCACCGCCCGCGCCACCGCCGCCGGCCCGCACGAGGTGACCCTCAGCGGCGAGATCACCGTCGACCGCAACGACTTCGGCATGAACTGGAACAGAGCCGCAATGATCAAGGGCCTCACCACCGTCACCCTCACCACCCGCTTCACCCACCGCTGACCCACCGGTCCCCGCCCCCCGACCCGGCCCCGTACTGGGGCGGGCCCTGGAAGCGGAGCTGACGAGGTTGATCCGCAGGTTCCGCGGCACCTCACCGGCTGCGTTGCGTGGACGTACGCGACTTCGTCCTGTGGCTGCGGACGTGCCACAACCCGGCGCGGGACCGGCGCCGACCGGATGCGCCCGTGCCGGGACCGCTGAACGCGCCACCGGCAGGCCGTACCTGAGGTCGGGCTACGCCCCGGCCACCGTCAACCACGCGGTGTCGGTGCTGGCGGCGTTCTACGACCACCATCTGCAGACCGGGCAGGGCCCCGTCGTCTCCCCGGTGCCGCCGCAGTCCCGTGAGTACCTCACATCCGTCGCGACGAGCTCCTGGGCCAGGGCGCCGGCCCAGGAGCGGCGGTCTACCGGGATGCGGCGGGATACGCGGCGGTCGCGCGGATTTCGACGAGGAGTCCCGGACTGGCGAGGCCGCTGACCCCGATGATCGTCCAGGTCGGGTAGGGCGCCTTGACGAGGCGCTGCTTGGCCTCGATGAAGCCGGGCAGGTGCCGGCGGATGTCGACGTGGTAGCTGGTGACGTCGACGAGGGCGGACGGGTCGAGGTTCTCCAGTCGAAGGATCTCTTCGATCTTCCGGATGGCGATCTCGGTCTGCTCTTCGATGGTGTCCGGGATGGTTCCGTCGGCGCGGCGACCGATCGTTCCGGCGATGAACAGGAGGCCGTGCGCGCGGACCGCGGCGGAATAGCCGAAGCTCGCGAAGGCGCTGGTGGTTTGTCCGAAGACTGCGTTGTCCTCGGGGATCGCGACGGTGTGGACGGTCATTGCGGTGCTTCCTTTTCTTTGGTGACGCGGTCGTGTTCTTCGGTGACGCGGTCGTGGAGTCCGTGGAGTCAGTTGCCCCAGCGGGACGAACGGCAGGCGTGCTCCAGCCGGGTCCGGCCGAAGGTCTCGCGTTCACGGAGGAATTCGCCGGGGATCGTGTACCGGGGTGCGTTCTTCGGGTCTTTCGCGGCCTGCGCGACGATCGCGTCGGTGAGTGAGCGGATCATGTCCAGCCGTGGATAGGCGGTGTGCACGGCGTCGGCCTGCTCGTCGGTGACGGCGTCGATGTGGGCGGCGCCGATCGGGCCACCGAAGTCGAGTGCGACGCCCTCGCGGACGAGCACGCACAGCGTGCCGCGGCGTTCTGCGATACCCGGGGAGGTGTGGAGGGCGATGGCCTGCCAGACCTGGTCGGCATCGATTGCGGGTACTCCGCGGTCGGTGAGGAATGTGGCGGCCCGGTCGGCGCCTTCGACCTCGAACCGTTGGTTGTGCGGGCCGTCCGACGCCACGCCGAGGTCGTGCATCGCGCACGCGGCGAACAACAGGTCGTCCTGGTAGTCGTGACCGACGACCAGGCCGAGGCGGCCGGCAACCAGCCGGGCGAACAGGTAGCTGCGGATGCTGTGGTTGAAGACGGACGGCGTTTCCACCGGTCGGATGAGGTTCATGACGGCGTCGGCAAGCGGTGTGCCGGGCAGCGTGATCAGGTCGGCGGCCGCCTCGTGGGTAGGTCCGGTCATGTCTTCAGCCTGGCCGGAACCGCCCTGACCTGGTGAGAGGCAAAATTTCCTTACTTCGCTAGAATCTTGCCATGGCAGTGCATCGAGTCGCGGTCCTGGCGCTGGACGGGGTCACCCCGCTCGACCTGGCGATCCCGACGCAGATCTTCACCACCCGGCCGGAAACCCCCTACGAGATGACCCTGTGCGCGTTGCAGCCGAAGGTGGCCACCAGCGCGGGTTTCGCCCTGGTCGCCGACGACGGCCTGGAGCGGGTGAGCACCGCCGACACCGTGATCGTGCCGGGATTCGACCTGGTCCTCCCGTTGCCGGACGCCGTGCTCGAGACACTGGCCGGAGCCCGCGACCGAGGCAAGCGTGTGGTGTCGATCTGCACGGGCGCTTTCGCGCTGGCCGCGGCGGGCGTCCTGGACGGGCTGCACGCCACGACCCACTGGAAGCACATCGACGAGTTCGAGCGGAGCTTCCCGGCCGTCTCGGTCGACCGCGACGTGCTCTACGTCGACGAGGGCGACGTGCTCACCTCGGCCGGGGTGTGCTGCGGCATCGACCTGTGCCTGCATATCGTGCGCCGCGACCTGGGCGCGGAGATGGCCAACCAGATCGCCCGCGGTCTGGTCGCCGCCCCGCACCGAGACGGCGGGCAGGCCCAGTACGTGCCGGCTCCCGTCGCGGTGGCCGGCGAGGCGTCGCTGTCCGGTACCCGTGGATGGGCCCTGCAGCGGCTCGGCGAGCCGCTCTCGCTGCGCGTGCTCGCCCGGCACGCGGGCCTCTCGCAGCGCACCTTCATGCGCCGGTTCACCGAGGAGACGGGCACGACCCCGTTGCAGTGGATGCTCAACGCCCGGCTGGGCAGGGCGCGGGAGCTGCTGGAATCCACGGACCGCTCGGTGGAGCAGGTGGCGCGGGACTGCGGGCTGGGCACGGCGGCCAACCTGCGGCTGCACTTCCGGCGCGCACTGGACACCACCCCCACCACCTACCGCCGCACCTTCACACGCTCGACGTCGCGCAGTCCGGCCTGTTCACCAGCGGTCACGCCCTCGGACTGAGAACGGCCACCACGACACTGAAAGTCCTTGCCGGGGCGGGCCCGCCGGACCGCCCGGGGGCCTGGTCGCGTACGCTCGCCCGGGTGCCGCGAAGGTGTGAGGCGGCGGCCGGGTCGCCGGGCGCGGCCGGCCCGGGAGGCAGGGGTGGGTGTTGTCGGAGCGTGCGCGGGCCGAATCGGTCCTCAAGGACGCGGCTGCCACCTGTGACGCACACCTGCGGCACTGGGTCGGGCAGTTGGACGGCGCGGTCGGCCAGGTGACGGCCTACCAGTTCGGATGGACCAACGACGGATCCCCGGACCGGCGGCACGGCGGCAAGAACGTTCGAGCGGCCCTGGCGCTGGGCTGCGCCCGGGCGGTGGGAGGAGACCCGCAGCGCGCGGTGCCCGCCGCCGTGGCGGTGGAGATGGTGCACAACCTGTCGTTGCTGTACGACGACGTCCTGGACGGCGATGCGCTCCGCCGCCACCGGGCCGCCGCCTGGGAGGTGTTCGGGCCGGGCGCGGCGACCCGGTCGGCCGACGCGCTGCTGATGCTGGCGTTCGAGGTGCTCGCAGGCCCCGACGGCGAAGCCGAAGCCGTCGCCGGCGAGGCGTCGGCGGCCCTGCTGGACACGCTCATCCAGCTCGCGGTGGGTGAGAGCCTGGACGTGCTGTTCGAGGCCGCGCCCCGCATCGAGCTGTCCGAGTGCCTGGAGATGGTGTCGGGCAAGACGGCGTCGCTGATCTCCTGCGCCTGCCGGCTGGGCGCCCTCCACGGCGGCGGCGGGCCGGCGCAGGTCGAGACCCTGGCCGCGTTCGGACACGACCTGGGCATGACGTTCCAGCTGGTGGACGACCTGCTGGGGATCTGGGGCGACGAAGCGGTCACGGGCAAACCGGTGTTCGCGGACCTGCGGGCACGCAAGCTCTCGGTGCCGGTGGTGGCCGCGATGGCCTCGAACACCGCGGCGGGCGACGAACTGGCCCGCCGCTACGCGCTGCCGGCCGGCCCTGGCCGGGCCGGGGAGGCGGAGCTGGCCCGGCTGGTGGAGGAGGCCGGCGGCCGGCGCTGGACGGTGGAGCGCGCCGCCGAGCACGCGGACGGGGCCCGACGCCGTCTGCGGAGCCTCGCCGACGGCCCCGGTGCGGTGCCCGGTGCCGTCGCCGACCTCGACGCGCTCTGCGAACTGATCGTCAACCGGTCGTACTGAACCGGTCGCCCCCGACGCGGGAGGACCAGGGCGCCGGGGTGTCGAGGATGTGCGCACGGCCCTGCCGGTAGAGCGCGGCGTCCACCTCCTTCAGGCGGCGCAGTTCCTGCGGCTCGTACAGGGCGTGGACCACGGCCGGCTCGGCGCCGTGCCCGGCGGCCTCCAGCAGCGCGTTCGCCGCCGCCCGGCCGCTCTGGTTCGCGCCCTCCATGGTGGCCAGGTTCACCGGGCAGCGGACGAAGTCCCCGGCCATGAACAGGTTGACCGCGGCCGTCCGCGCCTGCGGGCGCAGCGCCCAGGAGCCGGTGGTGTTGATCAGCAGCGCCTCGTCGTTGGTGGCGGGACCGGGGCCGTCGAGGTTCTTGACGGCCGGGTCCAGGTGCCAGGAGTGGAGCAGGCCGTCGTGGAGGGTCCGGCGGCGGCCGTCGTCGAGGGCGTCGGCGAGCTGGGCCCAGACCTCGGCGACGACCTCGGCCCGGGTGCAGTCGCGGGCCGGCTTGCCGTAGAGGATGCCGGGGGTGTCCCAGGAGGAGATGTCGACCGACAGGCAGTCGGCCACCGTCCCGTCGCCGTAGGTGGCGCGGAAGTCGGTGTCCCAGAACTGCGCCTGGCTGATGGAGGTCAGGGCCCACGGGGAGTCCTGGTAGATGACGTGGCCGCGGGTGATCGGGGTGGGCTCGGTGAGGTAGAACTGCAGGCCGACCATCCAGTCGGTGCGCAGGTGCGCCGTCTTCTTCAGCTCCGGGTCCGCCTCGGCCAGGCCGCGCTCCAGCAGCGTCCCGATCCGGTCGACCGGGAGCGCGCACACGTACCAGTCGGCGGCCGCCTCCCGCCGCCGGCCGCCCGGGTCGCGCAGGACGGCGCCGACGACGGCGCGGCCCCGCACCGTCAGGCGCTCCACCTGCCAACCGAGTTCGAGCCGCACCCCCAGCCGCTCCAGGTGCCGCACCCAGGGGTCGATCCAGGCGGTGCTGGTCGGGGCGTTCAGGACCCGGTCGGCGGCCTGGGCCTCGCCCCGGCCGAGGAAGCCGTAGCCGAAGGCCTCCAGGAACCCCCCGACGGTGTGCGCGCTACACACCTCCGCCCTGGCCGCCACGACCGTACGGGTCGCCCCGACGACGCACACCTTCCGGTACTCCTCGGAGGCGCCGTCGGCGGCGGTGAAGTCCCACCACGACATCTGCTCCCACTGCCCCAGCCGCCGCTGCGTGCTGCTGGTCATGTAGACCAGCAACCGGTTGGCGAAGTACAGCAGTTCCTCGTTCAGCTCCCCCTCGGCGCCCAGCTTCATGCCCCGGGCCTTCAGGATCTGCAGGGGCGTCCTCGGACCGGCGGCCAGGGACACGTCGACGACCGTCTCCCCGATCCTCCCCGACCGGGCGGACAGCATCTGCGGTGCCTCCCGCAGGTTGCCCTCCACGCCCGAGGGCGAGCCCGGGAGGGGGATCCGCCGCATCGTGTCCGGCAGGCTCCGGTAGAAGCCGGGGAAGAACCGGAACCCGTGCTCGCTGGGCAGGTCGAGCCGCCCGCCGGTCCCCGTCCCGGAAACCGAGGCACTCCGGGCCTTCCCGCCCCACCCGGAGGGCTCCACCACGGTCACCTCGAAACCGCGCTCCGCCAGCTCCATGGCCGCCGTCAGCCCGGCCACCCCGCCGCCCAACACCGTGACCGTCCGGCCCGAACTCCCCGACACCGCACGCCCCTTCCCGGCCCACGACCGCTCACCCGTCCCACCCGATCCGTACGGGAACGATAGAGCAGGTCGTGGCCGTCACCCCGGCGGGGCCCTCCCCGCGACCCCCGGCACCCCGCGGCCGCGTCGTCAGGCGCCGACCGAGCACGGGGAGTGTCCGGCACCGCAGAAAGAGGCCCGACCTCGCCTCTTCCTGCCGTTCACACGAACAGCGGGTCGGCCGGCTACGGCCACGGGTAGCCCACTTGCTCTGGCATGTAGCCTCCGCAGAGCTCGGCGGTGGCACGGGGATCGCCTGCGGTCAGCTGCGCTTCAAGGTGCTCGGCCTGGTCCGACGGGTCGTCCGCGGAGATCGGGAGGGTCATCAGGAACTGGGCCCAAGGCAGATCCGTCTCGTCCCGGCCAGGGGGATGCCTCAGGACGACGTCGATCCGATCGGGTTCCCCCCGGAAGGCCCAGACCGCCTCCACCTCGCACTCCCACCTGGCGAGCCAGTCCTCGCGTCCCCTCAGCCCCGCCTCCAGCAGCGTCGCGACCACTGCCGCCGGCCACTCCCAGCCGCGGTCCTCCTCGGCTCGCAGGACCTCGGCCTCGTACTGCTCCGCGGCGAACCGAAACTCCGGCAGGTCGAAGCCCCGCTCGACCGGGTCGCGCCAGCCCGCCCAGACGACATGCTCCTCGTCGCGCGTGACCGTCACGTACAGAGCACTGCAGCACCGCTCAAAGCCGCATCCGGATCGAGCGAGCCGAACCTCGTGGGGAGTTCCAGTGGCATGCAACGGCCCGCCCCGGCCCAGGAGATACCGGGGGCCTGATCCCACGAACGGGGGGCCGCCCGATTCCCTGCTACGGAGGGACAGGTCGGCCAGGAGATCCCGGCCACTGACGAACGGTCGGACCTCCGCGCCGCCCTCGCCGGGCGGTGGGCAGACGATGCTCAGACGGAGAAGATCCGGTTCCGTGGCCACCGGCAAAGGATCGCGGAGCCGGCCGCAGCTGTCATGTGAATTTGCGTGGCCGCCGCTCCTGGCAGCCGCCGGTCCCCGCCTGTAGCGTCACCGCATGACCGACGAGACCACGGCCAGGGCAGGCAGAGAGTTCTACACGTTCGACGGCCGGATCCTGGAGGTCTTCGGCAACTGTCCGAAGCGGTTCCACATCCAGAACATGGACCTGCGGGTCACGGGCCCCGACCGGAAGGGGAGGCGGACCGTCGAGATCGTCGCCGGCCCGCCCGAAGCCCCGGCGACGCAGCACACATGGCACCACTCGGCCGAGGAATGGCAGCGGGCGCAGGGCCTGGAAGCCCTGCTGGAAGCGGTACGGGCGGGTATCGCGGCGGCCCGGGAGCACGGAGCCTGAGGGTTTTCCGCAACCGTGGTCGAGGACGGCCGCCGCAGCACTGTCAGGGGAACGGAGGCCGTCGCCCGCGGGGACGCCGGACGCGCCGTCACCGAGTAGGCCCTCGGGGCGCTGCAACGGCGTCCCCACCGCGCTTCCCCAATCAGCGTCCGGCCTGGGCTACCTGCGCGATGGGCCAGCGGGGACCGTCCGGGCCGCCCTGCCATGCCCACTGCTCATCAGGGGTGACGGTGATCCCGTAGTCGTAGCGGTCCGGTCGGCCGAGTTCCTCCCACCGGGTCCAGGCGGCGACCACCTCGTCCCCGATGCGGCGCGGTCCGCCCTGAAGAAGCAGCGGTGCCTCGCCGTCGCCGCGCGCGGTCACCGTGGCCCACGACCGGGTGCCGTCGTGGATCCAGGCGTTGAGGCCGTCGTCGTCCCGGGCGGTGAGCACCACAGCGTC
Organism: Kitasatospora sp. NPDC056731; assembly: GCF_040687675.1. NCBI lineage: Bacteria > Bacillati > Actinomycetota > Actinomycetes > Kitasatosporales > Streptomycetaceae > Kitasatospora > Kitasatospora sp. NPDC056731. The sequence continues at coordinate 21,424 of NZ_JBFBNR010000043.1, read as the reverse complement.
CGGGACGGCCACCCGCAGGGCGAACCGCAGGTCCCAGTCGTCGAGCAGCTGCGAGTCACGGTCCAGTGCCTGGCGGGTCTCGGGCTCGGTATTGCCGCGCACCTGTGCGAAGGCGGCGCTTCCGGTGCTCGGCTGTGCCGGGCCGTGCCGGTCGCCCATGAACTGGGCCAGGCCCTGGACCCAGCCTGTGGCGGACCGTCCGTCGTCGGCCACGGTCAGGGCGACGTGGCCCAGCCACCCCCAGGGATAGACGATCCGTCCGCCCGGCCGTACCGCCGCCACCCAGGACCAGGGGACGGTCTCCACGGCGTAGGTGGCGTGGAGCCGGTCGACCGGGCCGCCGCCGGGCGGGCCGCTGCGGGTGCCGTTGCCCAGGGTGACCTCGGCGTCGAGTCCGGCGGCCGCGAGGCGGGCGCGCGCGAACCCGGCCAGGTGCCCGTCCACCTCGGTGGTCACGACCAGGCCGGGCCCGGCCCGCCAGGCGGCCAGCGCCGCCGTCCAGCCCTGGCCGGAGCCAATGTCCCACACACGGTGCCCCGGCTCCACCCTGAGGCTGTCCAGCATGTCCGCCACCACCGAGGGCGCGGACAGCGACGAGGACGGCCAGCCGCCGTCGAGCTGGGTGACCGCCGCGGAGTAGATCCCGGAGTACAACTCGGCCGCCCAGCCGCCCGGATCCGCCGAGCGGTCGAGCGGCACGTACGCCCGGTTGTCCCACCGCCACAGCCGGTCCGGCGCGAACGCGTCGCGCGGCAGCGCGGTGAAGGCGCTGCGCAGCCACGGCGAAGCGGCTGGCCACGCCCCGCACCGCTCCATCTCCGCGTCCAGGCGAGCCCGGCGCCCGGCCAAGTCCTCGTCAGCCACCGTTCTTACTTACGGTGCTTGCCGTCGGACGGCGGAGCCGGGGGGACCTCGCCGTCGGCGTTGTTGGGAGGTGGTGTGCCCTTCTGAGGATCCGGCGGCGGCTTCTCGTGCTCACCCATCGTCACTTCCCCTTCGGTCGTGTGCCGGACACGGTCGGCCGCCCATCGTCGCGCACCTCCACGCCACGCGGTAGACGGCGTGCAGGAGCGCCCAGGGGGCGCGCACGAGAGCGTCCACCGCGCCGAGCAGGTCTTGGGTTCCAGCGGTCGTTGCGACACCTTTGGGGCTTGCGTTGCGAACGAGGTCTGGATCTCACCTCGGAAAAGTGGGGTCAGATCAGGAATTCAGGCGCCGATTTCGTGAAGTGGCTCGTGAGGCCGTTACGGTCCGTCGCCGGTCCGAGCTTGACCGAGACCTGTGCTGGGCGGCTCACGGCGAGAGAGAATGCTCAGCATGACGACTTGAAGAGCACCCGCCGGGCGGCAGCACTGGCGCAAGGTCATCACCGGGTGGGCCGCTATCGACGACGAACGCCGGATCTGCGCAGCCTGCCGAGCGCCGGTCCGCGCGTACCAGTACCGCTTCCATCCGCCCGAGTCCTCCAGATTCGAGCGCTGCATCGGATTCGCCTGGTGTTCCGGCTGCAGGATCTACTCCGGCAACGTGGTGCACGTTCCACGGAAGCAAGTGCTGGCCGACGCACTCGCTTCTCTTCCCCAGGAGCAACGGGAACGGCTTCTTCGTTCGGAAACGCGACTGATCGAGTTCCTGGACCGTCAGGCCCGGGTCGGTAAAGGGTAGTCGGTCGGGGGATCGCCGCCGTGTGGGGGCGTCGGCTGGCGGCGATCAGGAGAACCCGCCCGCAGGCGTCACGACCGGCCGCCGTACTCCCCCGCTGCCGGGCCCTTGGGATCAGTCAGCCGGCCACCGGCCCGCCTACGGGCGGGGCGGAGGGGCCGGGTAGTTCCAGGGCCGGTGGCGGCGGTCCCGGGTACGGAAGCGGGTGATCGTCTCGCGCAGGAGGAGGGTCTCGCCGATGGGGTCCAGACCGTTGAGGAGCTGTTGGCGGGAGCGTTCGTCGATGGTGAAACCGGTGGTGAAGGTGGGCTGGGGGCCGGTCGCGGTGGTGAGTCGGCAGGTGTCCAGGTCGATGCGCAGGCGCGCGCTCGCCGCGGGGGCGAAGGCCGCCTCGACGAGTTGCCGGTGTTCGGCGGGCGGCAGGGGCAGTGGCAGCAGGCCGTTGCGCAGGCAGTTGGTCTCGAAGATCGAGCCGAAGGAGGGGGCGATGACGGCGCGGATGCCGAAGTCCCGCAGGGCCCAGACCGCGGTCTCGCGCGAGCTGCCGCCCGGTGACCTGACTCGACGAAGTCACCGCTGACCGCCCACGACCCGAGGACCAAGGAGCACCTGACCGCGCGTCGGGCCCTCGGCATGTCCATCCCACCGCGGCAGGTCGAGCGCTACCGCCCGGAGATCAACCCAGCTCAGTCAGCCCCAACCGAAACGCGGAGGCTAACTGTCTGAGAACCTGCCTACCCGTTCAAGCTCTACGCTCTGGACGAAGGCTTGGGAGAGATCGAGGCCCAAAGTCACAGCTTCCCAAAGATCGGCACCGCGGAAGGCGGTCCGAATACATCGGGACTCGCGTAGGTCGGAGTGACGAAGATCTGCTCTGCATAGTTCGGCTTCGGTGAGGTCGGAACCCCTCAGGTTCGCCCGAGCGAGGACGCTGCCAGCCAGATTGGCGCCGCTGAGATTGGCCCCGGACAGGTCAGCCTTCTCCAGATCCGCGCCCACCAGGTCGGCCTCCCTGAGGTCCGCGCCGGAGAGATTGGCACCTTGGAGCTGGGCCCCGCGTAAGTGAGCCCCCTGCAGGTCGACATCGGCCCCGTGGAGTCGGAGCAGGCGCCATCCGTCGATGAGCCACAAGGTGTCGAGTTGCTGGACCCCGGCCAGGGCGGCCAAGGCAAGTGTCTGCAGGCTCGGGCTGGTGTCGGCCAGCTCCTTGGCGGACGTGTACGTGTGGCCCGCGGCGATGGCCGCGCGGACGAACCTGTGCGCGCCGGTGGCGCCCAGGGCGGCTGCTTCGACTCCAATGAGGGCGAACCGTTGTGTCGGTCGCGGCTGGACCCGAGTCGCCTGTACCGCGCATTCGAGCAGTGTTCGCATCATGCTCTCCTCTCCGCGGTCATACCTCGACCCGGTGGACCGCGTCGACGGGGTCGGTGACTACGTTGAAGAAGAAGTTGTGCGTCAGCCGCCCGGTCGCGGCATCGCTGCCGCAGCCCGCGAGCGGTGCGTGGTAGACCTCGCTGCCGCGGAAAAGAACGAGCCGGTTGTAGACCGGGCCCACCCATCCCGTCTGTTCCCACTTGGAGAGGTCGGCCATGTCCCGGCGGACGACCTTGTCGTCGAAATCGGAGGCGTCCCGGAACCCGAGGGCGCGTGCCTGGCGGTCGGTCGGCGGCGCCTCGACGCCGGTCTCCCGGTGGCGGAAGAATCCCGTTCCGGCCTCCATGGGCGCGTCTGGCGTGAGGTAGACCATGGCCGCCCAGTCGATGGCAATGTCCGCGTGCACCTTCGTACCGCGCCCGCTGGCTTCGGTGACACAGCGGAAGCCCCCCCACGTGAAGCGCGCCGGGTCGGAGCAGATGCGTGCCTGGACGAGCTCGTTGAAGGCCCGGGCCAGGGCGTCGGTTCGCAGGCTGTAACGGCTCTGGAGACCGGGGTAGTCGGTGGGCGTGATGTCCGCGTAGTCGGTCGACAGGGCCCTGGTACGGACCTTGTCGGGATCCGCGTAGAAGTCGTCGACGATGATCAGTTTGCGCAGCATTGCCTGCCGGGTCCTTCCTCCGGGGGCGTCAGTTGAACAGGAAGACCTGCGCCAGGCGTCCGTGGGACGGTTCGGCACCGAAACCGGCGCCCGCGCGGTGGAGCACGCGGCCGGGGCGGAACAGCACCAGACGGTTGAAGCGGACGGCCACCTGCATGGTCACCTCCGGGGTGCCGGTCGGGGTCTCTCTCAGGAAGGAGATGCCTCCGGCGCACAGGTGTGGTGGGGCGAGGTAGAGAACGGCGGCCAGGTCCGCGCTTCCCGTCTCGGCCTCGATGCGGGTCGTCGAGTCGGCCGGCACGAATGTGTAGAAGCCGAAGGCGTCGGTGCCGGCTTCGAACTCGGGGGCCCGGCCGAGCAGGGCGGTGAGGCCGTTGGTCGCCTCGTCCGAGGGGTAGCACCGCCTAGTGCGGAGGGCGCCTTCGCCGGTGGCGTCGAGGCGCATCCATTCCGCGTCGGCTGGCAGCTGCCGCACGCGGTCAGGGCGCGGGTGGAAGTCGTCGACGACCTCCACGGTCCTGTTCCTCATCGACTGTCCGGGCGGGTCTGGTTCTCGGCGTGGTGCTGGTGCACCAGTTTCTGCATGTTTGGCTCCAGGAAGTGGTGCGGGTACGGCGCGGGCTGGCGGCCTGCGAGGTCGAGGCGACGGCAGTCGTCCGCCGTCAGCTCCAGGTCCAACGCGGCTAGGCAGTCGGTCAGTTGGTTTTCCTCGGAGACGCCAATCGCCACGGAGGCCAGATGTGGTTGACGCAGCAGCCAGGCGAGGGAGATCTGCGCCGGGGGCCAGCCGGTGCGGGCGGAGATCTCGTCGAGCGCGTCCAGGACCCGCGGAACGTGTTCCCGGAACGGGTCCACGTTGCCGGTCCCGAAGGACTCGGTGAGCCTGCCCGGGCCCTGCACCGAGCGCTGGTCGCTGTCGACGCGGTAACGGCCGGCGAGCAGGCCGTTGGCCAGCGGTCCCCAGCCGATCGCCGCAATGCCGCTGTACCGTGCGAAGCCAAGGAACTCGTACTCGGCCGACCGCTCCAGCAGGTTGTAGTTGACCTGCACGGCGGCCGGCATCGGCCAGCCGCGCTCCCGGCACAGCGCGTCCGCGTAGCCGACGTACCAGCCCGGGACGTTGCTCAGTCCGAAGTGCCGGATCTTGCCGGCAGTAACGAGGTCCGCCGCGGCTGCCAGGGTCTCCTCCACCGGTGTGACACCGTCCCACAGGTGCAGGTAGTAGAGGTCGATGCGGTCGGTGCCGAGCCGGGTGAGGGAGCGTTCGACGGAGGCCAGCATCGTACGCCGGGTCGCGCCGCCGCTGTTGACGTCGCGGCTGTCGTTGCGGTAGCCGAATTTGGTGGACACGATCACGCGGTCACGGGCCGAGTGGGACTTCAATGCGCGGCCGAGCCAGATCTCGCTCTCGCCGCCGTTGTAAACATTCGCGGTGTCGAAGAAGTTCACACCCCGGTCGAGCGCCTGGCCGACGAGTGAGTCGGCCGCCTTCTCTTCCATCGTCCAGCGGGGCCCCCAGCGAGTTCCGAAGGTCGCTGCGCCGAGGCAGTAGGCGGATACGAGCAGTCCCGTGCGGCCCAGCTGCCGGTACCTCATCTCGTTCATCTCGGCTCCCGGATCAGATCAGCGAGCCGGCGGAGCCGCCGTCGAGGCGGTAGAGCGAACCGTTGGCCACCGCGCCGAGCTCGACGAGGTGGCGGAGGCTGAGGTAGCAGCTCTCGAAGTCGATCAGCTCGTCGATGACGAGGTCCGGGTTCGAGCGGCGCAGGAAGGCCTTCGTGAGTTCCTCCGGTGACATGCCGCGCTTCGTGGCGATCCGTTGTAGGTCTGCGGTCTTCTTGGCGTCGGCCAACGGACCGAGGAGCAGGGTGGACACGCTTGCGTTGTCGGCCCGGAAGGTGTCGGCGAGCATCGTGGTTAGGACCCGCAGGGCCGCCTTGCTCGCCGCGTAGATACCCGACAGCCGACGTGCGTGGAAGATGGCGTCGGAGTTCAGGACGACGCAGGAGCAGAACCGATCCCCGGGCTTGTCCGACAGCAGTTGGTGGAGCAGGCGGTACGGGAGCAGCGCGTTCACCCGGAACACCTGCTCCAGCTCGTCCAGGGTGGGGACCGAGACGCCGAAGTCGTGGTAGGTCACTGCGCTGTGGACGATCAGGTCCGGGCATCCGGCGACGAGCTTCGGGAGCTCGACGAGCGTCTCGGCCTGGGACAGGTCCGCCTGTAGGTACTCGACGGACCCGTCGAGGGCGGTCACCTGCCGCGGGCGGCGTCCCACACCGGTGACCGACCAGCCGTCCTCGGCCAGCCGGACGGCGATGTGGGCGCCGAGGCCCTGGCTGGCCCCGAGGACCAAAGCGCGTTTGGGTTCCATGGGGGCGTTCATCCTTTGTAGCTGACCAGGAGGCCGTTCTCCGTGCCGATGAAGGCCGAGAACAGTCGAGGGCTTCGGCAGACCGCGCGGTTGTAGGTGTGGATGGCCCTGGCCTCGCGTTCGGGGTCCGCGCTGGCCTCGGACTCAGCGCTGAAGTCGCCCTCAGCGAAGGCGTCGTCGGCGATGACCAGTCCGCCCGGTTCCAGCAACGGGTACACCGCCTTGAGGTAGGCCGGATAGGACTTCTTGTCCCCGTCGATGAAGACCAGGCCCAGACTCGCTTCCGGCACCGTGGCCAGGTGTTCCAGCGCGTCGCCGACCACGACGTCCACCCGGTCCTCCACCCCGACGGCCCGCAGGTTGCGGCGGGCGAGTGCGGCGGCCTCCGGATCGATCTCCAGGGTGGTGAGCCGACCGTCCTCGGGGAGGCCGCGTGCGATGTGAACGGTCGAGTATCCGAAGAGCGTGCCGATCTCCAGCGCGCGACGGGGGCGGCGGAGCGTCGTGAGCAGTTGGAGGACGCGTCCGGCGTTGTCGTCGATCTGGATCGTCGGCATGTGGCGTTCGAGCAGGGACTCCCGCAGCACCGCTTCGAGTGCGGGGTCACGTGGTCCGAGTATGGTGCGCATGTACGAGGTCGGCAGAGTCGTCATCGGTCGCTGTTACCACCTTCCTGCTTCCGTGGTCGTTCAGCGGGTGCCGTCGTAGAAGGCGAAGGCCGGCTGGATGGGCGGGGGCTCGGTCGGCAGGTCGAAGTCGAAGCAGACCGCGAAGCGGTCTGGTGCATCGGTGGCCGTGGGGATCCGGTTGAGGTCGGTCTCATGGAATTCGGCGAACTTCTCGGCGCTGTCCGCGGCACCCCACAGGTAGGAGAAGTACGCGCCCGGATTGGCCTGGAGCATCGGCCAGGTGAAGTAGGCGGTGAAGTCCCCCAGGGCGCAGTGGACGCCGATGCCGAAGCGGGAGTCGAGCCGCGCGAACGATTCGGCCAGTCCCCCTTCGGTGTGGCGGTGGAGGTCGAAATCGAGGGCTGCGGTGACGGCCCGGTCCAGATAGGTGCGGCGGTATTCGAGCCGCTTGATCGTGCGGCACAGTTCCAGCCCGTCACGTTCCTCGTCGGTCAGGTCGAGCCGGTCGGCCAGCGCGGGGTGGAAGACCCATTTCTCGAACCACATGCTTAGGTACTCCAACCGTTCGAGGGGGAGGTAGTCCAAACCCGACTGGTTCGAGATCCGTTTGCGGATCAGCAGGTGGTTGACGGCGTGCCCGAGCTCGTGGAAGAGGCTGTGCGCGTTCTGGAAGGTGATGCGGTCGGCCCCCGATCCGTCGCGCGTGAACCGGCAGGACACGTGGGCGACGGGCCGTTGGACGATGCCGGACCAGTCCGTGCGGTTGCGTATCCCCTTGGTGTGGTTGGCGCGCAGTGCCTTGCCGTCCGCGTCCCAGAGGTCGCAGTTGATCGTTCCGATCTCTTGGCCGGCGGAGAGGACCCTGAAGGTGAGAAGCGTCAGGTCCGAGGCCGGTGATCGGCTCAAGGTCAGTCCGAAGACCTTCCGGACGATCTCGGTGATGAACTCCAGGCAGCCGTCCAGGGGAAGTTGGGGCACCGTACGGGAGCCGATCACGGTGCGCAGGTAGTAGCCGAAGTGGTCGATCGGATCGCGAATCAGATCACCAGAGGCGCCGACGGCGGCGCCGATCTCCTCCTTGAGCTCCCGGTACGAGACGATCGACTGTTCCATGTAGCGGGCGAGGAAGTCCTCCACCTGGTCCTCGCTCACCCGGCAGCGCTGCAGGGTTTCCGCCAGGACCGTACGGTGGCCGCGTGCGCGGCTCTGGTCCCGCAGCTCACCGACCATCGAGTCGACGATCCCGCCCAGCTCGCCCTGGCGTCGATCGCGGAGGACCGTCCACGCGGCGGTCAGTTTCTCCCGTTTGCCGGTGTCCTCCGTCGCGCTGACGATGCGGTAGAAGACCGCCTGGGGGGACGCGTTCTCCTGGTCGATGCCGAGGCGCCGCAACAGGCCGCGCTGGTCTTGGCCGATCCTGGAAATCAGCGACTTCGCCCCGGCGTTGAGGGCGTCCAACCGCTTCTGGCCGGAGCGCCGGGTCTCGTCCTGTTTCTCCTCCAGCTTCGCTAGGAAGAGCAGCCGGGACTCCTCGGCCTCTGGGTCGGAGCAGCGTAGGTGCTGGAGGCGGTCCTTGAGGGCGGCGTCCAGGGCCGGGTCGTCGTAGAACGCGTCGCGCCAGTGCAGCAGGGGCTGGAAGTCGATGTGACGTTCGTTCGACTCCAAATAGAGGAACAGGTACGCGACGTTGTTGTACACGGCGATGATCTCGACCAGGTCGTCCTGGCCGAGCGCCGGCCAGCCGACCAGTGCTTGAAGCCGAGCCATCATTCCGGCCAGTGATTCCTGCATGGTCGCCAGCGTCTCGGTCCGGGGGTTCAGGGCCTGATCCGTTGTCATCCGAAGGACTCCTTGTCGCGGGGCCGGAACCGGAAGTGATACGCGGTGCCGGAGTACGAGGCGCCGTACATGCTTCCGTCGACTCCGGCTACCGGCGTGATGTCCATGGCGGGGCGGTGGTCGGGCAGGCCGAGGACCTGGCTGGTCTCCCACAGGAACTTGCCGTCCTCCCGCGCGAGGCACACGATGTTGCCGTTGCCGGCCGTGGCAACGAAGTCGCCCGAGGGCAGCGTGGTCACGGAGGTGTACTCTCGGGGAGCGCCCTGCGCGGAGCGCCATACGATGCCGTGGGAGCGGGCGTCCAGGGCGGTGACGGTGCCGTCGGTGGTGCCGACAGCCACGAGTCCGCCGGAGGCGGCCGGGCTCCCCGTGACCTTGGCGTCGAGTCCGATGGCGGCGAGCACCTGCCCGGTCCGGCTGTCGAGGAAGAGGCAGGTGCCGTCGACGGGAGCGACCAATATCTCGTGCCGATCGTGCAGTCCGACCGGGGACGCCTTGATGCTGTGGCCGACCTCCGTGCGCCATAGTTCCTCACCGTCGGGCGTCAGGCAGAGCACGTGTTCCGCGCAGGCGATTACGGCGTTGCCCTCGCCGGTGGCCACCGGGCTCGCGTAGGCGTCGCGGTGGGCGGCGGAGCCGCCGTGTGCTGCATGCCAGGGCTCGGGCAGCCGGTGATCGAACACCCGCGCGCCGGTTTCGAGGTTCAATCCGGTGCACCGGCTGTTGAACGCGGCCACGACGAGCCGGTCGGCGTTGGGCAGCACCAAGGGGGTGGCGTAGACGGGATCCTCGACCCGTGCTGACCAGAGCGGTCGGCCGCGCAGGTCGAAGCAGGCGGCTAGGCCACTGGTGGCGATCACGATCACCCTGCGTCGCCGGGCATCGGCCACGAGCGAGGCGTAGATCGGGCTGTCGAGGCGCTGACTCCAGTACTCCTTGCCGAGCGTCCGGTCGTAGAAGGTGACCGTCCCGTCGCTCGCTCCGAGGACGACGCCCGCGCCGCTGACCACCACCGGACTGGAACTGATCGGTACCTCGATGGCCCGGGACTGCCCGGCGGGCCGGTGGGTCAGCCGCCGGAAACCGCAGACGACGGGCTCCCGGTCCCAGAACACCGCCTGCGGATCCGCCGAGGGCAGTACCAGGAGGTTCTTCCGGGGGTCGTGCCGGTGGGCCGGCAGGTTGACGTTCACGCCGTGCCCTCCGTGATGGCCCGGGAGGACCGCCGGTAGGCGCGGTAGAAGACGAGGGTGAGTGCCGCCGAGGCGATCCCCTTGCAGGCGACTGCGGCGAAGGGCGAGTGCAGCAGGTTCACGGAGCACCAGGCTAGGGGAATCACCAGGAGGTAGGTCGCCGCCGTCGATGCGGCGAAGAGCACGCCGCCGAGCCGGTGAACCACGAGGAGCTTGCCGAGGAATTGCTCGGCAAAGTAGAGGGGCACGTAGAGCAGGTAGGCGAGGACCAGGACGACCGCGAGGGTCCGGTCGAGGCCCTCACCGGAGAACAGGCCGACCAGCCATGGTGACGCCAGGGCGGTGAGCACCGTCGCCACCGCGGTCGGGATCGCGGCGCGGCGCAGCAGGATCCGTACGGCGGCGGAGCGTCCCTCGGCCGCGGAGCCTCCCGCCCAGTAGCCGTAATGGACAAAGGAGCTTTCGAAGCAGGCCTGGGGGACCCGGCAGAACAGGGTGTAGATCTTGGTCGCCACGAGTGAGGCCGCCATCACCGGCACGCCGAGGGTGCCAATGAGCATCACGGGGACGATGGAGCCGGTGTAGTCGTTGACGTTCCGCGCTCCCACGCCGAGCGCGAGGCGGGACATCCCGCGGAGTTCTTCGAACACCGGTTTCCGTTCGGGCTTCGCGAGCGGGATGCCTCGCTTCCGCAGCAGCCGGACGAACATCCATGCGCTGCACGCCGCCATGACCACCTGCGCGGCCACGGTGGAGGTCGCCACCGCGCTCTCCGGAGTGGCGAACAGGTCCACACCCCAACTTGTGTAGAGGAAGAGCCAGTCCAGGGCCGCGTTGATCACGAAGCCGAGTCCCAGGACGACGAACGTCAGGTTCCGGGCGCCGCAGATCTTCAGGGACTCGTTGCTGATCCAGTAGATGATCACCAGCGCGACCGCATGACTCCGCACCTGGACGTAGTCTCCCACCAGCGGTACCTGGTCCGGACTCTGGCCGAACCAGGAGATCACGGTCTCGGAGCCGTATGCAATTGCGGAGCCCAGGAATTGACTGATGATCAGGATGGTCAGGAGGGCGGCAAGGAGGGCGGGAAGGCGCTGTGCGGTGCGCTCGGCCCCTTCCGCGACGGACAGTCGACTGCTGAAGGCCTCGACCGCCCCCTGGAAGAAGGAGTAGATCCCAAGGATCAGCAGGTCCCCCTGCCCCACGGCCGCGACGTGGTCGACCCCTTTGGGAGCGATCATGGCGAGGTCCACGGCGCCGAAGCCGACGGTTGCCGTGCCGAGCATGAATACCACGGCGGCGTACCCGTTGAAGTTCCGCGCGGTGAGCCGGGTGTGGGCGGCGGGTGACTGATCGTCAGTTGTGGTGGTGTTACTGGACATGTATCAGGTTCAGTGCTTCCTCGAAGTCGACAGTGGCCTCGTGCCCGGACGTTCGCGCCGCGTGGAGGCCGGCCTGGAGGACGGTCGCGTTGGCGGGAGCGAGAGCGGCGAGGACTTGGTAGTGCGGAACGGCGAGATCGTGTTGGCCCGCCGCCTCGCGGCAGCGGGCCGCCTTCAGTAGGTGATGACCGACGTAGGGCGGGCCCGCGGCCGCGGCCTTCTCATACCATAGCGCGGCGTCCTCGATGCGCTCCCAGCGTTCGTAGACCTCGGCCAGTTCCGCGTGGCTCGGAGCCCAGACGGGGTCCAACTCGACCAGGTCGAGGCCGGCCTGTTCCGCTTTCTCCAGATCCCCCGTCAGGTAGAGGTGCTCCTTGAGCGTGGACTCGTAGTACGTCTTGATGAGGTTCCGCTCGAAGGCCCTGGGCCGCTTGGCGATCGTCTCCTCCGCGGTCTCCCGCGCACGGCGCATGTAGGTCCGGGTCGCGTCGGCCTTGCCCTTCGCCGCGGGCAGCATGGCGATCCCCCGGTACCACGAGGAGAGCGAAGCCGGGCTGAGGGACCTGTCCGACCTGGCCAGCGCGACTCCGGTCGACGCGAACCAGCGGAAGTCGGCCTCCGTGGCCTCATGGCGTTTCAGGTACCAGACGACCGCCTGCGTGCAGGCGTGCAGGACACGGTCCCTGGGGATCGAACCGGCCTCGATGGCGTGCCGGATCCGGGAGAACGCCTGTGGCGAGCCGGCCCCGTCGTCGCGCCGGTTCGAGATCATGAAGTCGAGCATGCCGACCTCGAAGGCGTCCCGCGACCCGATCTCCGTGGGGGGTATCTCCCGCAGCACCCCGGCCGCGATATCGAAGCGCGACACGCTGATCAAGGCCGAAGCCAGATTGACGCGGCCGACGACCGGCAGGTCGTCGGCGTGTTCGAGCATCTCCGCCAACCGCTTCATCGCCGAGGTGGGGAGACTGTGGAGATCCGCGACGGCCGCATGGTCGGCGCCGCCGAGAAGTGCGGCCTCGCGCAGTACGTCGGATTCGAAGACCTGGGTAAATAGGTAGCCGTACGACGACCAGTTCGCTTCGTTGAACTGATTGACGCACGCCTGGGAGAAAAGGTCGGCCAACGGCCCCGCGTGCGCGGAATAGGTGAGGCCGAGCAGCGTACTCTGGAAAGAGTTCTCGAACGGCGCTGCAATCCAATCGGACATGTTGGCTCCATTCTTGGCGAGACATTCCGGCGATTCTGCACGACCCAAAGACTGGGGGGCGCGGCAACGAGTCCGCACCCCCCAGTGCGTGTTACTCGCTCAGCAGCGCGTCCAGTTCGGCGTCGACCTCGACGTTGTCGAACAGGCCGTTTGCCATGGCCTCGGCCTCGAAGAAGACCTCGGCATTGAGTGCGGGGAAGAAGGCGGGCTTCTTCTCGAACGGGTAGTTCGCCATCGCTTTACTCCTTTCTTGTGAAACAAGTGGAGCCTTCCCGTCGGATGGACCGCTGCAGCTTGGCTGCTGCCAAACTAGCCGACAGGCAGGCGATCGAGCCACCAGTACAACTCTCTTTCTCCTGTCATGTCAACAGCACCTTGAAGTGGGATCGACCCGCTGGATGTGGATGTAAATATTCCGTAGGCGAAAATGGAATTGATCAATCCATCTCTGGGCTTTACGCCCAAGAGGGTGATGGCATATCCGAATTTAATCATCGGCACCTTCGCTGGCCAGGCCTCATCTTCGGCGAGGGCCTGAGGATGTTTCCTGTGGCTCGGTGACCCCGGCTACAGCCGGCCATCAGTAGCAACCGGGCAGGACCGCCGGAGTGTTGGGCCCACACGAGCGAACGCAGGGCGGCGACGGCGGCCACCAACCCCTCGGCCTTCGCGATGCGGTAGACGGCGCGAAGGACTTCCTTGAGTAGGTTGACGCGGTGCAGGCGGGGGGTCGTTGGCGGCGATCCGCGGGTGGGCGACCATTGAGCGGTGTGCATCGTGAAGTAGCAGGTTGCGGGCCTGGTGTGCACCAGCGTTGGGGCGCTCACGCTGGGTGCGGGCGGGTGACTTCGGTGAAGATCACCGGTCAGCGGGCGACTTCCCGGTTCGTCAGGACCAGCAGGGCTCGCACCAGCGCAGTCGCCCGCTCTCGGGTCGGTGCGGACCTTGCCGAGCGCGCGCCAGTTCTTCAGATGCGCGAAGCCGTGCTCGACTGGCGCCCGGACCGCGGCCAGCGCCTTGTTGGACAGACTCTGCCCCCGGGGCAGGGGCCGGTCGCGGAATGCCTTGTAGCCGGTGATCACCTCCAGGTCCGCGTCCGGGCCGCTGTCGTCGAGGCCGACGAAGCCCAGGTCGGTGATCGCGCTGAGGCCGGCCGCGAGCAGATGGGTGGTCAGATTGTCGTGGCGATACCCGGTGATCTCCGAGGCGCGTCCGGGTAACGATCAGTTAAGCGTTGGCGTTCATGAAGCACTTACTGACTTCGGCGTTTCAAGGTGATGGTGGTGGCAGGTCCAGGGAGAGGCCGGTCCCGGCGAGGAAGCCGTCGAGGATGTCGGGGCGGTACTGGAGCCGTTTGAGGCGGTTGCGGACGAGGGTTTCGAGACGGTCCACGGCGACCGAGGAGAGGTTGGCCAGGCTGTGCTTGACGTGCGCCCAGAGCCACTCCACGGGGTTCAGGTCCGGCGCGTAGGCGCAATGCTGCGACTCTGTTGGCGATCTTGTGTGGGGTGCTGACAGGTCGTTCGTTCGGCGGTTCGCTGGAGTGGAGCGGGGTGGTTTCGGGGAGAGGGGCGGAGATGTCCTTGCGGGTCGGGAGTTTCCAGGGCATTCCGTGGCGAACGGTGGTGACGGCGTGGGCGGCGTGCCCGAAGGGCACGCCAGCGATGCTGATACGGGACCGGCTGGATGTGGTGTTCGAGGACGGGGAGTTCGCCGACCTGTATCCGAAGGACGGTCGTCCGCCGACCTGTATCCGAAGGACGGTCGTCCGGGGTTGTCACCCGGACAGTTGGCGCTGGTGTCGGCGCTGCAGTTCGCGGAGAACCTGTCGGACCGCGCGGCCGCGAACGCGGTCCGCACCAGGATCGACTGGAAGTACGCCTTGGGCCTGGACCTGGACGATCCCGGGCTCGACCACTCTGTGCTGTGCGAGTTCCGGGCCCGGCTGGCCGAGGGCGACGCGGCAGACCGGCTGCTGCGGGTGATGCTGCGTCGGCTCGTGGAGGTTGGACTGCTGAAGGCCGGCGGCCGACAGCGGACCGACGCCACCCACGTGCTCGCAGGCGTGCGTACGCTCAGCCGGCTGGAGCTGGTAGGCGAGAGCTTGCGCGCCGCACTCGAACAGCTCGCCCAGGCGGCCCCGGACTGGCTGCTGCCGCTGATCGAGCCGGAGTGGGACAAGCGCTACGGTCGCAAGGTCGAGATCGGCAGGGTCCCCGGCGGGAAGGCCGGGGTCACCGACCTGACCGAGACCTTCGGCCGGGACGGGCAGAAGATCCTCACCGCAGCCTGGACCGCCGACGCTCCGCCCCGGCTCCGGACGCTGGCGCAGGTGGAGATCCTGCGCCAGGTCTGGGTCCACCACTACGTCTGGGACGCCTGCGGGCAGCTGCGCTGGCGTGACGGCCACGCCCTGCCGCCCGCCTCGCTGCGGTTCGACTCCCCGTACGACACCGACGCACACTACTGCGTCAAACGTGACACCGCCTGGTCCGGCTACCGCGCCCACTTCACCGAGACGTGCACGTCAGAGCTGCCGGAGGTGGTCGTGCACGTGGCCACCACGATCGCCCCGGTACAGGACGGCGAACTCACCCCCGTGATCCACGACGACCTGGCCGCGATCAGCCTGACCCCGGCCGAGCACGTGGTCGACGCCGCCTACACCAGCCCCGCGCACATCGAACGCGCCCGCCGGGTGCACGGCATCACCCTGCTCGGACCCGTCGTTCCCGACCACAGCCACCAGGCCAAAAGCGGGGCCGGGTTCGACAAGGCCGCCTTCGCCGTCGACTGGGACCACCATCGGGCCAGCTGCCCCCAGGGCAACCTCAGCCGCGAGTGGCGCCCCCTGCACATCAACGGCCACGACTACATCCAGGTCAAATTCGACAAAGCCACCTGCCTGGCCTGCCCCGTCCGCCCCCAGTGCACCAACGCGGCCAGCGGCCCGCGCGCGCTCGCACTGCTACCCACCCGCGAACTGCACGAGATCCAGCAACGCAACCGCCTCGACCAGCACACCCAGGACTGGCAGCGCCGATACGCGATCCGCGCCGGCATCGAAGCCACCCTCTCCCAGAACGTCCGCACCTGCGGCCTGCGCCGGACACGCTACCGAGGCCTGCCAAGAACACATGTCCAGCACGTACTCACCGGTCTGGCCTGCAACGTCACCCGCGTCACCGACTGGATCGCCGACCCGACCCGCCCCCGCCGAGCCCCCAGCCATTTCCACGCCCTCTGCACGGCCGCTGGCTGACGCGTCACAAGATCGCCAACAGAGTCATGCTGCTGACTTTAGGCGCTTTGTGGGAGTTTGCGTTTGGCCTTCGAGGTGGTTCGGGATGCCGGTGTGATGGTGACCGTGTCGGGTGTCGATGCTGGTCTCTGTGGCCAGTTGTGGTGTTCAGGTCGTTTCATGAGCCAGTGGGACATTTTCCGTTTCACCACGCGGGGACAGGAGCGTACACGGCGCTCGGGCAGGAGCCGGCGGGTGATCTCAGCGAGTGCCCGATCCAGCGCCCGGATCAGTCGTCCGGGGGGAAAAGCCCGCCTGGGCGGGGACCTGTCGGCGGGCGGCGTGCAGGGTGCGGGTGAACGAGATGCGGTCCGGGTCGACCTGTCGTGATCGTGCCGCCTGGTGGGCGAGTTGTCGCAGTGCATGGTGCACCAGGAGCATGCCGTGCACTTCCTGTGTCACTCCGTCCGGCGTCTTGGAGCGCAGGACGGATCCCGCGCCGGATTGGTGGACCTTCAACTCGTCCAGCAACGATTCGATCTCCCAGCGCTCGTGGTAGAGCACTGCGAGTTCGCGGGCGGGTGCCTGGTCGGGGTCGAGGACGGTAGTGATCAGTCGGTAGACCTCGTCGCCGCCTTGCAGGGTGTACTCGATGACGCGGACGTGTTCCGGGTCGGAGCACTGGCAGTAGTCCTTGGTGGCGAAGATCTGTGAGAGGTAGGAGCCGTCCTCCAACTGCTTGCACATCGGCAGGACGGCGTTGCTCTTGACCCGCCACAGCAGATCTGCCCCGCCCGCCTTGGCGGCCCGCCAGCGTGGGAAGGCCGGGAAGTTCCGGTCCGCCAGGACCAGCACTCCCGGTTCCATGCGGTCCCACAGCTGTTCCGCCAGTGCGACCTCGCTGACCGTGAACGGCCCCATCGCCGCAGCGAACACGGCATGGGTGCCGCACTCGGCCAACGCCACAAGACGCACCTGCGGGAATGCCCCCGCGCCGCGGTCGGAGACCGCCCGCCCGAAGTGCTCGGCGTTCGCCGACGTGTCCGGAACCTCGAGCGCAGTCCCGTCGATCGCCACCAGCCGCCACCGCCGGTACCACGCGCCGGACGTCTCGGCCGTCGCGACCGGACGGCAGACCCGCTCGAACAGCTCCCGCAACGGCTCCGGCCCCAGCCGGACCCGGGCCCGGCTGATCGCCGCGGTGCACGGGACGTCCCAGCCACCACGGTGCAGTCCCTCGGATAGCAGCCGCACCACCTTGAGGCTCCCCCGGTGGGTGGGAGGTGCTGATCAGCAGGTCAGGGTGGGTTGGTTGGTGTTCGGGTTCGTTCGTTCGGTGGTTCCCTGTTCGGCGTAGTACTTCTCCTCGTACTCGATGGGGCTGAGCCAGCCGAGTCGTTTCTGGATGCGGCGGGTGTTGTAGAACCCGTCGATGTACTCGAACAGGGTTTGGTTCGCCTCGGCCCGGGTGACGAATGTGCGGCCCCGCACGCACTCGGACTTGAGCAGCGTCCAGAGGTTCTCCGCCAGAGCGTTGTCGTAGGAGTCCCCGACGGATCCCATGGACGCCTCGACTCCAGCTCGCACCAGGCGGGTTGTGAGCTTGATGGACGTGTATTGCTTGGGTTCAACCAGTCGTCGCAACACCGGCTCTGACCGGCGACTTTAGCTGTTCATCGAGGGCTTCGGCAGGTGTCCGCCAATCGAGGGTCTTGCGAGGCCTGTCGTTGAGGGTAGCGGCGACCGCATTGATTTCGTCGGCGGTCCATCGGGACAGATCCGTTCCTTTCGGGAAGTACTGTCGCAGCAGCCCGTTCGTGTTCTCGTTGGTGCCGCGCTGCCAGGGGCTGCGCGGGTCCGCGAAGAACAACCTTCATCCCCGTGGCCGCGCTCAGTTGCACGTGCTGGGCCAGTTCCTTGCCGCGGTCCCAGGTCAGCGAGCGGCGCACGTGCTCCGGCATAGCCGCGAACGCGGTGGCGATGGCGTTGCGGACGGCTCCGGCACCGTGTCCCGCGAGGGCCGGGCCGTTCTTGACGCGTTGTTCGACTCCGTAGCCCTCAAGGCGGGGAAGGTGCAGCAACATGGTGAACCGTGTGGTGCGTTCTACGAGGGTGCCGATCGCGGACTGGTTGGTGCCGATGATCAGGTCGCCCTCCCAGTGGCCGGCAACGGCTCGGCCGTCGGCCTCGGCCGGCCTCTGGGCGATCACGGTCTCGGGGGTGACGTGGCCGACGGCACGCTGCCGGGAGCGCGCCCGGGGAGCCCGCAGCGCCCGTCCGGTCCGCAGGCAGGTGACCAGCTCCCGATCGAGCGCTCTGCGTCCTTGGATGTAGAGCGCCTGGTATATCGCCTCGTGGGAGATCCGCATGGAGTCGTCGTCCCGGAAGTCGACCGGGAGCCGGTTGGCGATCTGCTGAGGGCTCCAGGCCGTCACCCACCGCCGGTCCTCACGGCGCGGTTTGTTGCGTCCGTTCCACCGCGGGGTCTGTGGACCGAACACGGTTGACCCATCCGGAAGTTGGACCTCGCCCGACAATCGGTCCTGGACGTAGCCGCGCAGGCGTTCGTCTGCCACGAGCTTCGGGATCTTGGGGCGCCGAGCCGCCAACTCGGCCTTCCACTGGGCGATCGAGGCCCGGTAGTCCAGCCGGGCACCGCGGGTGGCCGCGTTGCGCCGCAATTCCCTCGAGATCGTGGAGGGCGACCGGCCCAGCTGGCGCGCGATTTCTCGAACTCCGACATCCTGAGCTCGCAGCAGCGCGATCTCCTCGCGCTCGGCGAAGGACAGGTACCGGCCCGAGTCCGGCCCCAATCCGAGCGCGGGCATGCCGCCGCTCTCGCGGAACCATCGCGAGCCGACCACGCCCGAGACACCGCACGCGATCCCCGCCTCCTCGCTGGACATCCCCTCTGCGATCCGCACCCAGAACTCCCGCTCCACGCCGCGCCGGATCGGGGGCCTCCCCGGCGAACGCATCGCCGGACGCCCCGTCAGCGCCGTGATCCACCTTGCTGGCCGTCCCATGCAACACCACCTTGATCAAGGTGTTGCGACGATCAATTGAATCCACCCAGTACACGTCCATCAAGCTCACAACCCGCCTGCTGAAGGCAGGAATCGAGCCGAGTATGGGAAGCGTGGGCGACTCGTTCGACAACGCCCTGGCGGAGAACTTCTGGAGCGTCCTGAAGACCGAGTGCGTGCGCCGCACGACGTTCGCGACCCGCACGGACGCCGACCTGGCGCTGTTCGCCTACATCGACGGACCCCGTTGCCCAATTGCCCTATGCGGCGAGGTCGAGAGCGGCGAGGTGTGATGTCCGGGTGCGGGCGAGTGGCTTCTCGTTACACCAGGCATCAAGGCGGATGAGGTTGATGGCTGTGGCCGTGAAGACGTGCGCGAGGTGCGTCTTCGACAGGCCGATGTAGCGGGTCCGGCGGGCGCCGGTGGCCGCGACGGCCTGGTGGATCGTGCCTTCGACGCCCGCGCGGACCGCGTAGCGGTCCTTCCATTCGTCGGTGGCCTGCTCTGCTCGGACGCGCTCGAGGATGGCGTCTTGCGCCTGCGGGCGGACGGTGAGCTGGCGACCGTAGCGAGTGGAGCTGGTGCACTGGTCACGCACCGGGCGGGGAGCGCACGTCTCAGTGG
This sequence comes from Kitasatospora sp. NPDC056731, assembly GCF_040687675.1. NCBI lineage: Bacteria > Bacillati > Actinomycetota > Actinomycetes > Kitasatosporales > Streptomycetaceae > Kitasatospora > Kitasatospora sp. NPDC056731. Next base: position 2,205 of record NZ_JBFBNR010000043.1, on the reverse strand, counting down.
CGAAGCGGATGCGGATCGCCGACCGCTGATTGTGGTCGTGGCCCTCGGTCCAGTAGCGACTGATAGCCCCTTTCGGACAAGTTGCGTGCTGTGAAGCCCAGTTGATGGCGAACGACGACTTGCCGAAGTCGGCGGCCTGGACCGTCTGACGGGTGGTATTGGGTCTGACCGGGCCGATGACACAGACCTGATGGTCGATCGGAGCGGCCAGCAGGAGCTCGGCGGAGATGTAGCCGGCGTCCATGAGGTGCTCGGAGGGCAGCAGGCCCTTGCCGTCGAGGCGGTCGTGGATCTCGTCGACGACCACCGAGTCGCCGACAGTGGCGTCCGTGGTGACCACATGGGTGATCACGTGCGGGCGACCGGAGTCGGGTGCGTCGCAGGTCTCGCTGAAGTGGACTTTGTAGCCGTCCCAGACCGATCCGCGCTTCAGCGCGTTGCGGGAGTCCGGGTCGTACGGCGAGGTGATCCTGACTCTGCTGGGCGGAAGATCGTCCTTCCCCCGCCAGGCCACCTCCTGCACCCCGTCGATCACCGTGCGCTTGAACTGCTGCAGCCACACCATCCGCAAAGTGGCGACGGCGGAGACCTCCCGCAGCCAGCCCGGAGCCGCGGGGGAAACCACCGCTTCGAGCAGAATGTATCCGTCAGCCGCGATGCGCTGGGTGAGCTGGACCCGCTTGTCCTCCTCGCTCGGCAGCCGGTAGGAGTCCACCCTGGCCCCATAGCGTTCCTGCCACGAGGGATCCATCCACGCGACGAGCCACCCGGGCGCCAACACGGCGATCGCCTCCAACGCCGCCCGAAGCGTCTCGCCCACAAACTCAAGACGGTTCAAGTTCCTTACCGCAGCGAGGACATGGGTGGAGTCGGTGCGCTGCCGGCTCCCGGAGTCCACCAGTTTCAACTCGATCAGCCGCCCCAGCAGGAGATCCAGAACCTTCTCCTCCAAACCGTGCGCCAGGAGCCGGTCCCGGAACCCAGTCAGTACAGTGAAGTCGAAGCCTGGATCCGCAAGTTCGAGGCCCAACAGGTACTTCCAGTCGATCCTTGCCCGCACCGCGTGCGCGGCCTGGCGGTCGGTCAGGTTCTCAGCGAACTGCAGCACACACACCAGCGCCAACTGCCCGGGCGAGATCCCCGGACGGCCGCGAACACCGAACGCGGACCTGAAGACCTCGTCTTCGAACAGCGGGCCGAGCGAGTCCCGAACCCGCATCGCCAGACACCCCTTAGGAAACGCCGCGCAAGCGACCACCCGCGTCTCCTCGGGAACCTCCCGGCCCGAACCGCCACCCATCGACATCTCTCCACCCCGTCCCGCGGCCGCACGACGGACCTGAAACCCCGGCCGCTGACACGAATGCTCCGGCTCACCGCGGCCGCGCGGCAGCGAGATCACGCAGGTTCACCCAATTGGGCAACCGGGTCATCGACGGCTGGTACAACACCCCCCGCATCCAAAAGCGCCTCGGCTGGCTCAGCCCCGACGAGTACGAGGCGAAGCACTACGCCGACCAGGCGACCGCCGAACCAGTGGCCGTCCAACCACCCGAACCCGTCCTGACCAGCTACTGACCTTGGCGCTTCGAGGTGATTGGCCTGTTTGTGTAGCTGACTGGCGGTCATTTGCGCGCTATGCCGTTGGTATGCGCTATGCGGATGGGGGCGGACTGACGGCGAAGGCACGTCAGCGCCGCGAGGCGGTGCGGCTGGAGGCCGCCGCGTTGTTCGACGAGGGTGTCCCGCCGAGGGAAGTTGCCAGCAGGTTGCGGGTGACCGTGAAATCGGCCTACCAGTGGCAGCTGGCCTGGCGGGAGGGCGGGGTCGGCGCGCTGGCCTCACGGGGACCGGGTGGGCAGCGGTGCAAGCTGTCGGCACGGTGCCAGGAGAAGCTGGCCGAATGCCTCGAGCAGGGGCCGGCCGTGCACGGCTGGGACGAGGACCAGGTGTGGACCGGTGCGCGGGTGGCGACGCTGATCGGCCGTAAGTTCCACGTGTCGTACAGCGTCTCGGGGGCCACGCGGTTGATGCGCCGGCTCGGCTTCACGCCGCAGGTCCCCACGCGGCGGGCCGCCGAGCGCGACGAGCAGGTTGTGACCGCGTGGAGGGAGTCTCAATGACCGAGTCAAGCCGTCTGCGCAACTGGATCGGGAGTGAAGGTCCGGTTGTCGCGCAGGAGGGCCCACAGCACGCTTACCCGGC
>NZ_JBFBNR010000042.1:0-65063 GCF_040687675.1 Kitasatospora sp. NPDC056731 | reverse complement strand
CGGATGCCCGGCCAACGGGCACGTCCGGTTCGGCGGGCGGGGACGGGAAGACCGACACCTGCAAGGGTGCACGGCGTCTCGTCCCCGACCCAACCGCTCGGCATCCGCCCCACCGCCGGCAACTGCTGGGCCGAACAAGGCAGCCCTGACCGGCTCCCGGCGACCTACACGCGCTCATTTATTTCCACGGCTGCTACTCGGTCGGCGACGACACACTGCGGGGCGTCAACCATCGCCGCAAGGGCACCGTGAACACCCTGGCCGCGCTCCGCTCGATCCGGGCCGCCCGCCCGGACGGCGCCCCGGTCTACGTGATCCTGGACAGCCTCTCCGCCCACAACGGCAAGAGGATCCTGCGCTGGGCGAAGAACAACAACGTCCATCTCTGCTTCACCCCGACCAACGCCTCCTGGGCGAACCCGATCGAGGCGCACTTCGGACCGCTGAGGCAGTTCACCCTGGCGAACTCGAACCATCCGAACCACACGGTCCAGACCCGCGCGCTGCATTCCTACCTGCGCTGGCGCAACGCCAACGCCCGTCACCCCGACGTCCTCACCGCCCAGCGCCGCGAACGCGCCCGCATCCGCAGCGAGAAAGGCATCCGCTGGGGAGGACGGGTACTGGCTTCCGCTGCCTGATCAGCGATTGCCGATACTTCCTCCATGGGAAGCAGAAGGAAGCCGTACTGGCGTACGATCGGGACTCCGAAGACACTCGTCCTTTACCGCACGCCAGACCGGTGGCGGTTCGCCGTGTACTTCGAAGCTCCGGGCGGCATCGTCGACGGCTTCCTCGATCACCCCGCCCCCACCTGCGAGCCTGAGCCGGCCCAGGCTGCCCTCCACCTCAGGGCTGAAGAGCTGACCCACCGAGAGCTGGAAGTCTCCTGGCAGCCCACCGATCGACCGGACTGGTGGACCGGAGTTGTCACCAAGGCCGGACCACTCGCCGATGCCGATTGCTGAGCCGCCATCGGCAGGAACGCACCAACCCGGTGAACCTATGCGGTCAGAGCCCTAGCTGGAGCTCCTGCGCGCCGTCCACGGTTGTGCCATCGGGGTGCCGCCTGAAGGCGGCCTCAAGAACGGCGGGCAGGTCCGCTTCGGGGACGGTGGAGCGCACCTCCGCGAGGACGTGGGGGAAGTCGGCGTCCTCAATGGCGCCCCGGTACTCGTGGCGCAACCGGTGGATGACCTGGACGAGTTCGGGCCGCAGCCGCATCCAGGCTCGGGATGTGCGGATCTCCTCCGCGACATGGTCCATGAACCAGCGCATGACCTCGTACGGGATGTCCAGGTGTCGTCCGTGGGGGTCGAAGCACACCGTCGGCTCGCGTGCCGGGTCCTCGTCGGGGACGACTGCGGTCACGAGGGCCCGGTGGTCCCGGAGGAGGTTCAGTTCCAGGTACCAGGCGTCGTCGGACACGGAGTACATCGAGGTGATCGCGTAATCGCCGTTCGGGTGCGTGGGCATCGTTCTCAGGCCTTTCCGGTGGTCTTCGGTGGGCTCGGTGCAGACCTCGGTGTCAGACCTCGGCGTCCGGGGCGAGCCGCAGACCGGCCATGGCGAGGAAGTCGGCGAGTTCGATCCGGCCGCCCTTGGTCCCGTCGTTCCAACTGCTCCAGAGCCTCGACCTCTCGCTGTCCCAGGTGTCGATGTCCTTGCTCGGGTGCTGTTCGACGGTCCCCTCGCCGTGCCGGTACCGCAGGTACAGGTACTGGCCTCTGGTCGTCCAGGCGTCCCACTGCGAGGGGCAGCCCCCGCAGGTCTGTACTGCCCGCGCGATGGTCACGTCCTCGTGCAGGTGGGCCTCGACGGCGCCCAGGTCCTGATCGTGGGCGACGAGGAGGCCGTCGTCGAGACCGAGCAGGCGGATGCTCCCGCCGGGGAACTGGAGGGTGAGGCCGGCCGTGAAGTCGACCCGGCCGTTGTTGCAGCCGATCTCCCGGACCGAGCGGACCGGCTGTCCGACGAATCGGGTCATCGGGACATCCGGTGAATCGTCGGCCACGGAGACGCTGCCGTCCTCCTGCATCGAATACGGCCCGTGCGGCTCGTCGAGGAGCAGCGACAAGCCGGTCGAAGGCGTGTGGAACAGAACCGGGCCCAGCTCCTCCAGGTGAAGCCACAGGTGCACCAGCGACGGCTCCCCGTCGGAGTGGTGATGCCAGGCCGTGGTCACCTTCAGCAGCCGCCTCCCGATCAGGTCGGCGGCAAACAGCTCCCCGTCGTCGATCATCCGCCGATGCTCGCACGGCGTCACCCCTCGGGACATCCGAATTCTCCGCCGGCAGCCGTCGCCCGTCCGAGGCCGAGGCCGAGGCCGGACGGCGTGGGAGAGCCCGGCCGACGTGCGGCTCAGAGGCCGAAGCGGGCGCGGTGGGAGGCGGGGACCAGGTCGGTGTATTCGGGGTGCTTGGTGATCCAGCCGCGGATGAAGGGGCAGTAGGGGAGTACGGCGAGTGCCTGCTCGCGGGCCGTGTCCAGTGCGGCGCGTGCCAGGCGGCCGGCCAGGCCGCGGCCCTCGAAGCGGGGGTCGATCTCGGTGTGGATGAAGGCGATCTCGTCGCCGGAGCGGTGGTACTCGGCGAAGCCGGCGAGTTCTCCGCCGTCCTGGATCTCGAAGCGCGACTTCGCGGTGTTGTCGGTGACGAGCTGGTCCATGGTTCCTCCGCAAGGTGGGGGACGGCCCCGGAGGGCCGGTGGCGGGGTGGCGCGGCATCGCCACTATAGTTGAAGAATCAACATTTGTCGTCCGGTCGCCGACGAGGGCCCACGGATACCGGCCGGACCGCCAGGTGACCATCCGGCAGTCGAACTGTCGGGCGGCAGGTTTGCCCGGCGCGGCTGCCGGGATACCCATGGCGCATGATTCCCGCTGCGGTCAGTGACGTCCTGCCGGAACTCGTCCCGTTCGTGCGGGCGGTCCAGGAACGCAGGCCCGACGACGGGACGTGGTGCGAGGCATGGACGGTGCGGGACGTCCTCGCCCACCAGACCGGCAACGCCGAGGAACTCGCCCGCGTCCTGCGCGCCTTCCACGCGGGCGAGCCCGTGGAGACCCGCGGCTTCGATCGGGAGGAGCCGTACCGGCGGATGTCCGACGCACAGCTGTGGGAGGCCTTCGCCGCCCGCTGCGCCGAACTGGCCGAGGTCGCCGCGGCCGCGGAGAGCGACCTGCCCCCGGACACCGAGGTGCGGTGGACCGGCCGGACCGTGACGGTGCCGTTCTTCGCCGAGCACCTGCGCGAGGAGCTGATCCTCCACCGGTGGGACCTCACCGGCGACGACCGTACGGCCCAGGAGGCGCTCGCCGAGCCGTGGATGACGTCGCACAGCGTGCGGCTGGTCGGCCGGCCGCTGCTGGCCCGGGGCGTGGCCGGCCTCGACCTCGGGCCCGGGGGGCGCGTCGAGGCCCGCCTGCGCGTCCCCGGGACCGACGACGTCCTGGTGACCGCGGACGCCGATGGCGCGTCCATCGCCCTGGCCCCGCCCGAGGGCCCGGCCACCATCGAGAGCGACGCCGCGGTGCGCGTCCTGCTGTTGTGGGGGCGACGTCCGGCGGACCCGGGCCGCTGGCACAGCACGGCCGGTCCGGAGGAGCTGCGACGGGTGCGTGCCCTGCTGAGCGGTTACTGAGCGGTTACTGAGCGGTTACTGAGCGGCTACTGAGGGGCTACTGAGGGGCTACCGAGCGGGCGGGGGAAGTGCGCGCGTGGGGTGTCGGGCGAGGTCCGGGGTGCCGGGGTGACGGACACCCGGGGGAGCGCCTCGGGGTGGTGTTCGCAGATGTGCGTCACCAGGTGTTCGCGGAGCTGGCAGCGGAGGGAGAACGCGTCGTCGGCGTTGGCGGCGGTCGCCAGGAGCCGGACCACGATGGTGGTGGGCGTGGTGTCGACGACCTGTAGGGCGCTGCCCTGGCCGTCCCAGAGGGGGCTGTCGGCGAGGAACGCGTCGAACTCCTTGCGCAGCAGGGGGACCGGGGCCCGGTGGTCGAGGTGGAGGAAGGCGGTGCCGGTGATCCGGCTGGAGCGGCGCGACCGTTCTCGAACGGGCGGCCGGCGAAGTAGGACATCGGCATCACCAGGCGGCGCTGGTCCCAGGTGGCGATCACCACCGCGGTGAGGGTGATCTCCTCCACGGTGCCCCACTCGCCGGACACCACGACCACGTCGCCGATCCGGACCAGGTCGCCGAAGGCCAGCTGCACCCCGGCGAAGAGGTTGGCCAGCACGCTCTGCGCGGCGATGCCCGCGACCACACCGACCAGGCCCGCCGAGGCGAGCAGACTGGTCCCGATGCCGCGTACGGAGGGGAAGGTCATCAGCATCGCGCCCAGGGCGGCGATCGCGATGATCGCCTGGCAGATCCGGCCGAGCAGACCCGCCTGGGTGCGGGCGCGGCCGGCCGAGGAGGGGTCGCGGCGGTGGACGGCGAGGCGGACGGCGCCTTCGACGACGAGCCCGACCGCCCGGGCGCCGAGCCATCCACCGGAGGCGATCGCCAGCAGGACCAGGAGGTGGTGCAGCTGCTCCCGGGTCTCCGGCGAACCACCGACCCACGGCTGGACGGCGAGGGACAGGGAGGTGGCGAGCACGGTGACCAGGGGACGCCGACAGCTGCGCAGCATCCCCGGCATGACGCTGCCGGGCCGGTGCGGGGCGAATCTGCGGACCAGCCGTTCGGCGGTCCGGTCCAGGACGTAGGTGGTCAGGGCCACCCCCGTACCTGCCAGGAGCAGACGGAACAGGCTCCACCACACGCTCGCTCTCCTCCCGCGACGGCCGCAGCGCGGCGCTGTGGGCCGGCCCTCCCCGGGCCGGCGCTGTGGGCGGGCCTTCCCCGGGCCCGCTTCCCGGACCCCGTTTTCCCGTTCGGCGGGATTCACACCTGCCGGAGGTGAGGTGAGGGTCCGGCAACGGCGATGGGCCGTTCGGGTGAGGGGGATGAGGCGGGGGAGACAGGTGAGGAGGACGGGCCGAAGGTCCGCGTCGAGGGTTCAGGCGGGGTGCATATCGGCCCGGGAACGGGGCAGCCGGGGCTTGAAGGCCCGCCGGCCGGGCGGCCACGGTCGACGACACGGTGGCATGAACCTCCGGATCGGGGGCAGCCGAAGCGTACCGACAGCCCGATCCGACAGCCCGATCAGGCAGTCAGACCTGACAGCCGGACCCGACAGCCAGACCCGACGACGGAAGGAGACGGTCGTGAGTGATCGCGTCAACATCTGGGAGTTCCGGGACACCGCCGGTCACACGGCGGGCACCGACCTCATCGGCTTCCACGTCGAGGCCACCGACGGAGCGATCGGCAAGATCGACAAGCCGGCCGACCCGTCCGCCCCGCCCCTGGTGCCGGATCCTCCGCTGCCGCCCGGTGTGCCCGAGCCGCCGCCGGATCCGGTGCTCCCGGGCCCCGCTACGCCGTCACCCGCGCTGCCCGGGCCTGAGCCGGAGCCCGAGCCCGGCGTGCCCCGCCCGCCCGAGCCGCCGGACTGAGGAGCCCTGAGCAGCCCGACCGAGGAGTCCCAAGAGGCGGGCCGGAGCGTTACCCCCAATACCCCGTGTGCACCGCGGAGGCCTCCTCGAAGAGGTGCGGGCCGGACGCCTCCACGGTGCTGCCGCCGGCGGCGAAGACCTGGCGGCACGGCAGGTCGAGCACCGGTTCCTCCGGGTCCACCCCGGCGATGGCGTTCAGCTCCGCCCCGGCGAGCGCGTAGACGACCTTGCGGATGCCGCTCCAGTAGATCGCCCCGGCGCACATCGCGCACGGTTCGGTACTCGTGTACAGGACGGCGTCGACGAGCTGCGTCGGGGCCAGGGTGCGCGAGGCCTCCCGCACCAGATTGGTCTCCGCGTGGGCGGTGACATCGCGGTCGGTGAGCACTGAGTTCTCGGCGGTGAGCAGGACGTTCCCGGCGGGGTCGGTCAGCAGTGCTCCGAAGGGGTGGTTGCCGTGCGCCCGGGCGTCGGCCGCGATCTCGATGGCCGCGAGCAGGTGCTCGCGGGTGCGGTCGGTCATGTCGTGCTCCTCAGGGGATCGGCGGTGGGGCGGGCCCATGGTGTCGCGGTCGGGCGGGGTGGTGGTTCCAGGTTGCCGCAGCCGCCCTCCGCCCGCGACCACCCCCGGCGGCGGCCCGGGCCCGCGGGCCGGTGCGGAGCGTGCCGCCGGGACCGGCTCCCGCCCGGGCGGCCGTGCTGTCGTCAGCGGGCGAACTTCTCGACGGCCGCCGGTGTGACGGGGGTGAAGAAGTTGACGAGGTTGCCGTCGGGGTCACGGAACAGGAGCGACCGGTTGCCCCAGGGCATCGTGGTGGGCTCGGTCACGAAGTCGGTGACGAAGCCGGTCAGGTTCCGGTACACGTCGTCCACGTCGGCGACGAGGAATTCGAAGATCACGCTGCTGTTGTCGGCCGGACGGGCGGAGCCGGGCGCGAACAGCGCCACCGTCCGGGTGCTGCCGATCGCGAGGGTCCCGCCGGCGGTCCGCAGTTCGGCGAAGTCCTCGGTGGACCAGTGCGCCCGTACTCCGGTGGCCCGCTCGTAGAAGCCGACGAGGCGTGCGATGTCGCCCGTGATGATCCGGATCGAAACGAAGTCCATGGTGCTCTCTCCTCAGGTCGGTGAAGCCGTTGCACCCCGGACGGTAGAGGAAATAGTGGACAGAATCGGTCCGGTATCAGCGCTAGGCTCGTGGACATGGGCCGACCTACCAGCCGCGTGCTCACCCTCCTGGAACTCCTGCAGTCGGGCGGCATCAGGACAGTGGCCGAACTCGCCGACCGGCTCGGCGTCGACGGGCGCACCGTGCGGCGGTACGTGGACCACCTGGTCGACCTCGACATCCCCGTCGAGGCGGTCCGCGGCCGCTACGGCGGGTACCGGCTCGCCCCCGGGTACCGCCTGCCTCCGCTCATGCTCAACGACGACGAGGCGCTCGCCGTGCTGCTCGGCCTCGTCGTCGGCCGCAGGGCGGGGCTGCTGACGGCGACCGCGACCGCGACCGCGGGCGGGACCGGGACGGCGACCGGGACGGCGACCGGAACGGCGGGCGAGACGGCGGCGGCCAAGATCCGCCGGGTACTGCCCGAGCGCCTCGCCCGTCGGCTCGACGCCGTCCTGGAATCCCTCGCCTTCACGGCCGAGCCCGGCGAGGCGGCCACCCCGGAGACGGGCGTCCTGCTCGCCGTCGCCGACGCGGTGCGCCACCGCCGCCCGCTCTCGATCAGGTACACCGCCCGGGACGGCCGTCGGAGCGAACGCACGCTGCACCCGTACGGGATCGTCACCCACGCGGGGCGGTGGTACGTCACGGGCACCGATCCCGAGGTCGATCCCGAGATCGGCCAGGACCGGACCTTCCGGCTCGATCGCATCGCGGACGCGAGGCCCCTACCGGGCTCGTTCGAGCCGCCCGCCGGGCTCGATCCGGCCCGGCGCGTCCTGTCCGGGCTCGCCAAGGCCGCGTACCGGTACGAGGTGACCCTGAAGATTCACGGGACGGTCGAGCAGATCCGCGCCCGGCTCCCCGCCAGTGTCGCGAGCATCGAGGAGCCCGTACCGGCGCCCGTGGAAGGAACGGATCCGCACACCGAGCGGTGGCTGCACGTCGAACTGCGGGCGGAGCGGCTCGACTGGCTGCCCCCCGTACTCGCCTCGCTCGACCGGCCGTTCGTCATCGAGCGACCGGACGAACTCCGTGACCTCGTCATCGCGCTCGCCGACCGGCTCGCCGCCTCCGCCCGCCAGGCCTGCGACCCGGACCGGACCGGACACTGATGCGCCCGACGTGCCCCACGGACGTCGATGTGCCCGTCCTGGCGTCAAGGACTCGCGGAACCTTCCCGGCGCGGGAGCGTTGGCAGTGCACCGGAGGTCCCGGTCAGGTAGGTAGGAGGCAGTCGCCGTGCTCGTAGAACCTGTCCTTGTCACCGGCGCCGGCGGAGGGGTCGGCGGAGTCGGACGCAGGATCCTGGAGCGGTTGCGGGCGCAGAACGTGCCCGTCAGGGCTCTCGTGCACCACGACGACGAGCGGGCCTCGGATCTGAGGACGATGGGCGGCGTGGAGGTGCTGGTCGGTGACCTCACCCGTGGGGCGGACGTGGTCGAGGCGCTGGCCGGCTGCCGCCGGGCCTACTTCGGGATGAGCGTGTCGTCCGCCTACCTGGAGGCCGCGGCGACGGTGGCGGCCGCCGCCCGGGAGAGCGCCGGCCTGGAACTGCTGGTGAGCATCTCGCAGATGACCGTCTCGCAGATGGACCTCACCAGCGACGCCGAGTCCCGGCAGCAGCGGCTGCACTACCTCGCCGAACACGTCCTCGACTGGTCCGGGGCACCGGTCGTCCACGTCCGGCCCACCGTGTTCATGGAGAATCCGCTCTTCACCAAGGTGGCGGCCGCTTCGATCCGGCGGGACGGCACGATCCGCCTCCCCTTCGGCTCGGCCCGGACCTCACCGGTCGCGGCCGCCGACGTGGCCGAGGTCGTCACCGCACTCCTGCTCGATCCTGCCCCCCGGGCCCGCCGTGTCTACGAGCTGACCGGGGCTCGATCCCGCGACATGACGGCCATCGCGGCCGAGTTCTCCGCCGCCCTGGGCCGCGACGTGACCTACGTCGACGTGCCCTACCAGGAGTGGCTGGAGCACGACCTCAAGAGCCAGGGCCTGCCGGACCACGTGTTCGACCACATCGCCACGATGGCCAGGCTGCACGGCGAGAACCGGTACGACCGGGCGACGAACGACGTCGCCGACCTTCTCGGTCGCCCCCCGCGGGGGTTCGACACCGTGATCAAGGACCTGCTCGCCCGGCAGTCGTAGCCGGCCGGGTGCCGGGGGAGCGGTCGCTCAGAGCCAGCCGCGCTGCGCCGCCTTGAGGCCGGCCTCGAAGCGGCTCGACGCGTCGAGGCGCTCCATCAGCCCGGCCATCTGGCGGCGGACGCTGCGTGCCGACAGGCCCAGGTTCCGGCCGGCGGTCTCGTCGGTGAGGCCGGACGCGAGCAGCCGCAAGAGCTCCTGCTCGGTGGCGCTGAGGCCGGTCCCGGTGTCCTTGCGCCGGTCGGCGCCGAGCGGGACGGCGGCCTGCCAGGTCCGCTCGAAGAGGGCGACCAGAGAGGCGACGATCCCGGGCTCGCGCGTGCACAGGGCGCCGAGCCGGGTGTGGGCCGGGTCGATCGGGACCACGGCGACCTGGCGGTCGAAGATGAGCATCCGGGGCGGCAGCGTCGGGCAGGTGCGGACCAGACCGCTCTCCTCGGTCATCCAGCGGGCGTAGGCGAGCGTCGCCGGATCGTGCCGCACGCTGTCCTGGTAGAGCGTCAGCAGCGCCACCCCGCGCCGCATGGCCGCCTCGTCCAGCGGCCGGGAGGCGTCCAGGCTGGCCTGGGACTGCGCTCCGCCGGGCATCACGGACAGGCACTCCCCGGTGACCTCCTGGGCGAGGATCTCCAGCTTGGCCTGGATCGCGTCCAGGCCCACCAGGCGCTCGGCGGTCTCGGCCGGGGTGTTCGGCCGCAGGTCGGCGTACTCGGCGATCGCCCGGGCGGCCGCGGCCTTGCCGATCTCCAGCTCCTGCTGGCGGCGCAGCAGTTCCTGCTCCTGGCGGTGCAGGATCAGCTCCAGGCCGAGCGCCGGGCTCACCGGCAGCAGAACCCCGGGTGCCTCCCGGGAGGCACGGAGCAGCTGCAGATCGGCCAGCCGGTCGAGGGCCTCCCGTACGGCGGGCTCGGGCAGGCCCAGCTCGTCGCACAACTCCCTGACGCCGCCCTGCGGATCGGAGAGCATGGCCCGGTAGACGTCCTCCGAGACACGGTCCAACCCCAGCATGTCCAGCATGCGCGCAGCCCCCCGGTGCGACGTCGAACGTGCCGTGCCGCCGTGCGACACATCGGGATCATCCCAGCCCGGCTTCGACTCCACAAGCAGCCCTGCCCCGGACGGGGTCCGGCAGGGCGTCGGGTCCTGAAGCGGCCAGGCCGGTTGCTGACGGGGCTCTCGCCTTCCGGGGCGCGGGCGGTGCCAGCAGGATGGTGGTCACCGGGAGGGCGGCGGGGCAACCGTCGCACAGCCTCCCGAATATCTGATTGTCGATCAGATCTCCTGCCACTCAAGCCGCCTGGGGTGCCGCCATGTCCAAGACCGCCCGCCTGCTCGCCACCGCCGTCGCAGCCGTCGCCCTGTCGGGGATCCTGGCGCCCGCGGCCTCCGCCACCGCCGCGACCACGGCGCCGGCGGGCATCGGCTGGGACGGCTCCACCGTCGTCCCCGCGGTCGTGGCCGGCGGGGCCGCGGACGGCATCGGCTGGGATGGCATCGGCTGGGACGGCTCCACCGTCGTGCCGCCGGTTGCGGCCGGCCCGTCCGCCAGCGGCATCGGCTGGGACTGATCGCCGTGCTCGCCGTCCGGGCCACCGTCGTGGACATCAGCGGTGCGCCCACCACGACCGCCGAGGCGCGGATCGTCGAGGACATCCTGTGGGCGCACGCCACCCCGGAGCACGGGCTCGAACACGTCCGCGCCGTACCGGACCGGGACGGCATCGCCCTGGTGCTCTTCGTCCGCGCGGACGGCCCGGCCACCGCGCACGCCCTCGCCGAGAACCTTCTGGCCCGGGCCCTCACCGCAGCAACGGCCGGCCGGTACGCCGCCGCCGTCCACCCGCACTGACCATCGCTCGCCCGCCCACACCCAAGGGGACCCCCATGCCCAGCACGCCCCGTCCTGCCCGTGCCCTGCGCCGCGTCTGCGTGCTTGCCGCGACCGCCGTGGCCGCCGGTCTTCTCACGGCCTCCCCCGCCTCCGCGGACGGCACCTACTACCCGGACGGCAACAAGGCGCCGACCTCCACCGGCACCCTCGGCACCGGTGTCGGGAACAAGCTCACCGGCGCCCAGATGGTCCAGCGCGCCCGGGACTGGGTCGCCCACGGGGTCACCTACAACGAGGGTCAGTCGTTCTCCGACAGCGCGGTCGGCGGCCCGTACCGCACCGACTGCGGTGGCCTCGTCGACATGGCCTGGCAACTCCCCGGCAGCCCGCCGGTCACGTACCCCGCACCCGGTATCGACGACCCGAAGTACAGTACCAAGCTCGGCAGTTGGTCCCAGCTCCAGCCCGGCGACGCCCTCGCCGTCGCCGGCAAGCACATCAACCTGTTCGCAGGCTGGACCAACCAGGCCGCCGGCGACTTCACGTACATCGCCGAGGACAACAGCAGCGTCCCGACCAAGGAGTACTCGGCCAACACCCACTGGTCCTCCATCGACGGCTACCCCACCTCCTCCTTCGAGCTGCTGCGCTCCAAGAACCTCGCTCCCGCCATCCCCGCCGACTTCAACGTCCTGCTGTGGGGCTTCAATTCGGGCCAGACCGTGTCCGGCACGCTGAACCTCACGGCACACCCGACGCAGAGCGGCATCATCAACTGGCTCGACTACGTGGTCACCGGCCCGAACGGCTACTACAACCGCTTCCGCGCCACCAGCGGCGGCGCCACCAACTACCAAGTTCCCTTCGACACCGCTCCCTTGGCGGCAGGCACGTTCAACATCTCGATGATCGCCAACGAGATCGACGGCCAGGAGCACACCTACCAGGGCGGCGCCTTCACCATCGCGCCGCAGGCCCCGAACGCCCGGGGCACCGCCGACTCGACGGTGCTCACCAGCAACGGCACCATCGCCCTGTACCGGGTCGGTGCGGACGGCAACGTGTACGGCACCAACCAGAACACCCCCGGCGGTCCTTTCGTTCCGTGGGCGCAGCTTTCGACGGGTGGTGGGTTCGTCGGCAAGCCGGCCGCGCTCCAGACACCCAGCGGCCTCATGGTGGTCTACGCCCGGACTGCGGCCGGCACCATCCAGGGCACGAACCAGAGCACGCCGGGTGGTCCGTTCGGGTCGTGGGTCACGGTTGCGGATGCGGGTGATCCGACGGGTGTGGCGAGTGACCCGAGTGTGGTGTTCACTCAGTCCGGCACCATCGCGGTCTATGTGACGTCTGTCAGCGGCAATGTCGTCGGTGCCAGTCAGGGCACGCCGGGTGGTCCTTTCTCTCCCTGGCAGCAGCTTTCGACCGGTGGTGGGTTTGTCGGCAAGCCGGCTGCGCTCCAGGTGCCCAACGGCACGATGGTGCTCTACGCCCGGACTACGGGCGGCACCATTCAGGGCAGCAACCAGAGCACGCCGGGTGGTCCGTTCGGGTCGTGGGTCACGGTTGCGGATGCGGGTGATCCGACGGGTGTGGCGAGTGACCCGAGTGTGGTGTTCACTCAGTCCGGCACCATCGCGGTCTATGTGACGTCCGTCAGCGGCAATGTCGTCGGTGCCAGTCAGGGCACGCCGGGTGGTCCTTTCTCTCCCTGGCAGCAGCTTTCGACGGGTGGTGGGTTCGTCGGCAAGCCGGCTGCGCTTCAGGTGCCCAACGGCACGATGGTGCTTTACGCCCGGACTACGGGCGGCACCATCCAGGGCAGCAACCAGAACACCCCGGGCGGACCGTTCGGATCGTGGGTCACGATCGCGGACGCGGGTGACCCCACAGGTGTGGCCAGCGACCCGAGCGTGGTGTTCAGCCAGTTCAACACCATCGCCATCTATGTGACCTCCGCCAACGGCAACGTCGCCGGCAGCAGCCAGGCCACCCCCGGCGGTCCTTTCTCTCCCTGGGGCCAGATCGGCTGATCACACCCCAGCCGCACACCCGCCGCGTGCGCAGGCCGCCACCGTCAGGCCCGAACCCCGAGAGGGTTCGGGCCGACCAGCGCGTGGCGGCCGGGCGCTCTCGCCGGTCACGCGGGACTGCGGCGTCTCCACGGGTTCCTGGGTCCCTCGGGCCGGGGGCGGGGACCGTTGAGCTGGCCGGGCCGGGCCGGGCCGGGGCGGCCGCGCGGGCGCGGCCGCCGTGTGCCGGGTCAGTCCTTTCCGACGTCCTTGATCTTCTCGCCGGCCTGCTTCAGGTCGCTCTTGATCTGTTTGCCCCGGCCCTCGGCCTCGACGACCCGGTCGCCGGTGGCCCGTCCGGCGGCTTCCTTGGCCTTGCCGTGGACCTTCTCGGCCGCGTTGTGCAGCTTGTCCTTGGCACTCATCGGATCACTCCTCTCGCTAGTGGGGGCTCGGTCCGCCCCGGACGGCGTCTGCCCGGGATCGGCGGTTCCACACCCGGACCATCCGGAGTCGGTCGTCGGCCGTGAGCCGGTGTGGTGCCGACGGGGCCGGTTGGGCAGGCTCAGCGGAAGGCGGCGACGTTGCGGGCGGCCCAGGCGGCGAAGGGGCGCGGGGCGGTGCCGAGGACCCGCTGGACGTCCGGGCTGACGCGCAGCTCGGCCGGGTTCGGGGAGCCGAGGATGTCCAGGGTGTCCTGGGCGAGCTCCACCGGCATGCCCTGGGCCATGGCGGCGCCGGCCTCGTCGCGGGTGAGGTCGTGGAACCGTACCGGCGAGCCCAGGGCGGCCGCGATGGCCTGCGCCTGCTGGCGCGGGGTGATCACCTCCGGGCCGGTCAGCTCGTACACGCCGCCGTTGTGCCGGTCCTCCAGCAGGCAGGCCGCCGCGACGTCGGCGATGTCCGCCGGGTCGACGATCGGCACCCCGACGTCGCCGAAGGGCGCGGCGACGACCCGCTGCGCGCGGACGGATTCGGCCCACCACAGGGCGTTGGAGGCGAAGCCGCCCGGCCGCAGGATGCTCCAGTCCACGCCGGACCCCCGCAGGACGTCCTCCAGTTCGCGCATCGCGATCCGCGTCGGGCCGAAGGGCCTGGTCGCCACGCCCTGCGAGGAGAGCAGGACGATGCGGCGGACCCCGCCGGCCACGGCCTGGCCGATGAGGTCGGCCGGGTTGGCCCCGGCGGCGTGCAGGTCGCCGGACAGCAGCAGGAAGAGCGCCTTCGCCCCGGCCAGCGCGGGTTCGAGGCCGGCCGGCCCGGCCAGGTCGGCCGCCACGTGGCGGACACCGTCCGGCACCGCCGCCGCGTGCCGCGACACCGCCGTCACCTGCTGGCCCGCCTCGGCCAGCGCCCGCGTCAGCGGCCGGCCCACATTGCCGGTAGCCCCGGTCACCACGATCATGGTCAACTCCTCGTTCGACGTCCGCCGTGGCCGCTGTGGCCTCGGTGGTCCTCACGCTAGGAGCCGGGGCTAACCCTTGGTAAGGACATACCTTGACGTAAGCTCAGGACATGGTGGTAGGTGTGCAGCACAGGCAGGGCGAGGCCGGGAAGCGGTATGAGGTGTTTCACACCGACTGCCCCGCGCGCGACGTGGTCGACCACGTGACCAGCAGGTGGGGCATCTGGGTGTTGATCTCCCTGCAGAGCAACGACCTCCGGTTCTACGAGCTGCGCGAGAGCATCCACGGCATCAGCGAGAAGATGCTCGCCCAGACCCTGCGCGCGCTGGTCCAGGACGGCCTGGTCTGGCGGAAGGTCGAGCCGACGACGCCGCCCCAGGTCACCTACGGGCTGACCGAGTTCGGTCAGGACCTCGGCGAGCCGCTGGCCGAGCTGTTCAACCGGATCACCCGAGGGCTGCCGCCGCGCGACGCGGGGTAGCAGCGCGGGGTAGCAGCGCGGGGTAGCAGCCGCACCGAGCCGCCCTGCTGGGGGAGTTCCGTGGCCGGCCCTTGCGGTGGCCGTTGCCAGGCCGCTGCCGACCGCCGACCGCCGACCGGTGGGGCGCCGAACCGCACAGCCACGGGAAGACGATCTGGGCCGGGTTCGACGCCTCGCGGCTGACCCGTGGCTGACCCGCGTCTGACGCGCGGCTGATCCGGGGCTGACCCGCGGCTGACCCGTGGCGGCGCCTCGCCGGACCGCACCAGTGCGCCGACTTCGTCATCCGCGCCCGGCCGGGGCCGCCACGCCGACTCCGGTTCAGGGGCCCTTGGGGCGGTGGGTGATTGCATGGCGACACAGCGTGTGTCCCGGCGAGCGTCTCCGCGTTTTTCTCCTGCGGGTGCGGGTGGCCCCGGCAGGAGGAGGAAGCGGATGGCGCAGACCCGGCGGCGGGCCGCCGCCCGCCCGGCGCCCGGCGTGGCCCGCCGGCGTCAAGGCTCGGCGGTGCTGCGGTGGTTGAGCACGACCGACCACAAGGCCATCGGCAACCTGTACCTGACGACGGCGTTCGGGTTCTTCCTGTTCGCCGGGCTGCTGGCGATGCTCATGCGCGCGGAGCTCATGCGGCCGGGACTGCAGGTGGTGAGCAACGAGCAGTACAACCAGTTGTTCACCATCCACGGGACGATCATGATGCTGCTGTTCGCCACACCGACGTTCGCCGGTTTCGCGAACGCCGTGATGCCGCTGCAGATCGGTTCCCCGGACGTGGCGTTCCCCCGGCTGAACGCGTTCACGTACTGGGTGTACCTGTTCGGCGGCCTGATGGTGGTCGGGGGCTTCCTGACCACCGACGGCGCCGCGTCGTTCGGCTGGTTCGCCTACGCCCCGCTGAACGGGCCGCTCCACAGCCCGGGAACGGGCGCCGACCTGTGGGCCGTCGGGCTGATCGTGGCGGGTCTGAGCACGATCCTGGGAGCCGTCAACTTCATCACCACCATCGTCTGCCTGCGGGCGCCGGGCATGACGCTGTTCCGGATGCCGGTCTTCACCTGGAACGTGCTGTTCACGTCGATCCTCGCGCTGCTCGCCTTCACCCCGCTGACCGCGGCGCTGTTCGCGCTGGAGGCGGACCGCAAGCTGGGCGCCCACGTCTTCGACCCGGCCAACGGCGGGGCGATGCTGTGGCAGCACCTGTTCTGGTTCTTCGGCCACCCCGAGGTGTACATCGTGGCGCTGCCGTTCTTCGGCATCATCTCCGAGGTCATCCCGGTGTTCAGCCGCAAACCGGTCTTCGGCTACTACGGACTGATCGGTGCCACGATCGCGATCACCGCGCTGTCCGCGGTCGTGTGGGCCCACCACATGTTCGCCACCGGCCAGGTGCTGCTGCCGTTCTTCTCCCTGGCCTCGCTGCTCATCGCGGTGCCGACCGGGGTGAAGTTCTTCAACTGGATCGGCACCCTGTGGAACGGCTCGCTCTCCTTCGAGACGCCCATGCTGTTCGCCCTCGGCTTCCTGGTGACCTTCCTCCTCGGCGGGCTGACCGGCGTCCTGCTGGCCGCGCCCCCGATCGACTTCCACGTCACCGACAGCTACTTCGTGGTCGCCCACCTGCACTACGTCCTCTTCGGGACGGTCGTGTTCGCGATGTTCGCCGGCTTCTACTTCTGGTGGCCCAAGATCACCGGCCGGCTGCTGGACGAACGCCTCGGAAAGATCCACTTCTGGATGCTGCTGCCCGCGTTCCAGATCACCTTCCTCGTGCAGCACTGGCTCGGCGCCCAGGGCATGCCGCGCCGCTACGCGGACTACCTGCCCTCGGACGGCTTCACCACCCTGAACACCGTCTCCTCGATCGGTGCGTTCCTGCTGGGCGCGTCGACCCTGCCCTTCCTGTACAACGTGTGGCGCACCGCCAGGTACGGAGTCCCGGTCACCGAGGACGACCCGTGGGGCTACGGGCGCTCCCTGGAATGGGCGACCTCCTGTCCGCCGCCGCGCCACAACTTCCACGCCCTGCCCCGCATCCGCTCCGAAGGCCCGGCCTTCGACCTGCACCACCCGGAGTATTCGCGCATGGCGCTCGAAGGCGAGGAGAACGCACGGTGAAGACCGAGTCCTACCTGTTCGCGGGTGTCGCGCTGTTCTTCGCCGTCGCCGCTTCGATCTACGGCTGGTTCGCCCGGGAGCCGGCCGGCAAGGCCGCGCTGGTCGTGGCCTTCATGATGTCCACGCTGATCGCGTTCTTCTTCCGGACCCAGTACTCCCGCCGCGGGAGCCGGCCGCAGGACCGCACCGACGCCGAGATCGTCACCGGTGTCGGGCCGCTGGAGTTCTTCGCACCGCGCAGCTACTACCCGCTGCTCACCGCGGCGGGCGTCGCGGTCGCCGGGCTGGGGCTGGTGTACGCCTTGTGGCTCTTCCTCATCGGTGCGGGTGTGACGGGCGCCGGCGTCGTGGGCTTCGTCTTCCAGCACGCCCAGCGCGGGCAGTGAGTCCGGCCGGTCGGCAGTCGGTTGTCAGCGCTGACCGCTCACCGCTCGACGCGTCCCGCGTCGGCGGGCGCGAGCGGCTCCGGCTGCGGCTCGTCCACCGCCGCCATGTTGTCCCGGTAGTACCAGGAGCTCAGGGCGGCCCGCAGCCGTGCGCGCCGCGAGGCGCCCTCGCCCGGCGCCGGCAGGGGAAGCGGGGCGTCGCGCAGGGCCAGCGTGTAGCGCAGGCCGGCGGGAAGCGGCCGGTGCTCGCCGTGGAAGGCACCCTCGACGGCCTCGTGCACGAATCCGGTCTCGTCTCCCTCCGTCACCCGTTCGAGGTCCCGCTCCTGCAAGGCCAGGCACAGGCGCCGGGTGATCCAGAAGGCCGCCGCCGGCCCGACGAACAGGCCCACCCGCAGGAACCAGTTCAGGCCCTCCACCGGCACGTCCAGTGCCCGGGCGACGACGTCCTGGCCGCCGGCGACCAGCAGCACGACGTAGAAGCACGTCCCGGCGACAGCCAGTGCCGTGCGGGTCTGCCGGTTGCGGGGGCGGTCGCACAGGTGCTGCTCGCCGCTCCCCGGGGTGATCCAGCGCTCGAAGAACGGATAGCCGTACAGGGCGGCGAAGAACAGCAGCGGGAACAGCACGGCCGGAATCAGCGGGTTCCAGGCGACGGTGTGGCCCCACAGCCGCGTCTCGGCCCCGGGCATCAGCCGCAGCGCGCCCTCGATGAACCCCATGTACCAGTCCGGCTGCGCGTCGGTGGAGTCCTGGTCGGGGCGGTAGGGCCCGTACAGCCAGATCGGGTTGACCTGGGCGAGGGCGGCGGCCAGCGCCAGCACCCCGAAGACCATCGCCATCAGGCCCGCCGTCTGGACGCTGAAGTGCGGGAAGAGGGGCTTCCCGACGACGTTGCGGTTGGTGCGTCCGGGCCCGGCCCACTGGGTGTGCTTGAGGTGGAAGACCAGGATCAGGTGCGCGGTGATCAGGCCGAGCAGGAGACCAGGCAGCAGCAGGATGTGCGCGCTGTACAACCGGGGGACGATGTCGTGCCCGGGAAGCTCCCCGCCGAAGAGGAAGAAGCTCAGGTAGGTGCCGACCAGCGGGACCGACAGGATGAAGCCCTGGGCCGTGCGCAGACCGGTGCCGGAGAGCAGGTCGTCGGGCAGCGAGTAGCCGGCGAAACCCTCCAGCAGGGCGAGTTGGAACAGTGTCAGTCCCACCAGCCAGTTGACCTCCCTGGGGCGGCGGAACGCGCCGGTGAGGAAGATGCGCAGCAGGTGCGCACAGATCGCGGCGGTGAACACCAGTGCCGCCCAGTGGTGGATCTGGCGGATCAGCAGGCCGCCGCGCACGTCGAAACTGATCGACAGCGTCGAGGCGTACGCCTGGGACATCCGCACCCCGCGAAGCGGCGGGTACGTTCCGGCGTACACGATCTCGGCCATGGACGGTGTGAAGAACAACGTCAGGAAGACGCCGGTCAACAGCAGCAGCACGAAGGTGTAGAGCGCCAACTCGCCGAGCAGGAAGGACCAGTGGTCGGGAAAGACCTTCCGGAGCAGGCCCTTGGCCCCGTCGAACAGCGGCAACCGCCGGTCCAGCGCGACCGCCGTGTTCCGGGCGGCCCGCTCCGCCCGCCGCCCGGCCCGCGCCCTCCACCTCGACAGCCGCACGCCGCTCCTCCCGTCCGCTCCGATCGTGTGTCCCGATAGCCATATCCCGTGGCGGCGGGGCCGCCGGACGGGGCTCGCCCACCGCCCCGGGCTTCACCCGGACGGCCCCGGCTCGGTGCTCCTCCGCCCTCCCAGGTTCCGGCGTCGGACCGCTGACCTGCTGATTCTCCCCGGGCCCTGGTCTGGAGGCAGCGGGCCGACCCACGGACGGCGGGCGTGAACGGACCCCCGCGCTCCGGTCGGGACGTTCACGAAATGATGGCTGCGGGTAGTCGAGTGGGTGCGAAAGGTCATCAGGTGGGGGGTGCGGCAGGGAGCGACGATGCCGGAACACGAGCAGTTCGGCGTGCGGGCCGAGGCGGACGGGCCGGCGAGCCGGACCGGAAGAGTCCCGCCCCAGGCGAGTCCGGAGGAGGCCCCCGGGGCCGCCCCCGCCCCCGGGGAAGGCCCCGCCCCCGTCTCCGGGGAAGGTCGAGTTCAGGGGGAGGGCCGGGCGCCCGGCCGGCCGGCGCCGCCCGGGGCGGAGAGCGGACCCGCCGATGCCGACGGCACGGCGGCCTGGCCGGACCTGATGCTGCCGCTGCTGCGCACCCCGACCACCGACCGCCCGCTGGTGACCGGCGAACCCGGTGCGGACGACCCGGGGCCGGCCGCGGTGGCCGCCGTCCTGGACCTCGCACTGCTGGTGGGCGAGCTGATGCTGGCCTGCGGCGAGGCCGCCGAGGACGTCGAGGCCGCCATGCTCGCCGTCGCGCAGGCCTACCGGGCCCAGCCCTGCGACCCCCAGGTCACCTTCACCCGGGTGGCGATCTCGTACCAGCCGGGCCCCTCGGAGCCGCCCGTGACGGTCGAGCGGTCCGTGCGCCACCCGGCCGGGGACTATGCGCGGCTGGCCGTGCTCTTCCGGCTGGTCACCGAGATCACGACCGGCGGACTCGTCGTCGACGACGCCCACCACCGGCTGAGGGCCGTGCGCCGGCACTGCCGCCACTACCCCGCGTGGCTCCTGGTCCTGTCCTCCGGCCTGCTGGCCGGCGCCGCGACGCTGCTGGTCGGCGGCCGGGCCGACGCCCGGGCCTGGCTGGTGTTCGTCAGCGCCGTCGCCGCGGCACTGGCCGGCGACCGGCTCTCGGCGCTGGTCGGACGCCACGACCTCCCGGAGTTCTACCGGATCGCGACGGCCGCGACCCCGGCGGCGGCGATCGGCATCCTGCTGTCCTTCAACGGGCTGAACCTGGGCGGATCGGTGGTGATCACCGGAGGGCTGTACACGCTCCTGCCCGGATGGCCCATGGTGGCGGCGGCGCAGGACGGCCTCGCGGGCTTCTACCTCACCGCGGCCGCACGCCTGATGGAAACGCTGTACATGATGGCCGGCGTGGTGGTCGGGGTGATGACCGTGCTCTACATCGGCGTCAACAACGGCGCCGACCTGGCGACCCGTCCCGCCCCGGTCGCCGCGTCGAACCCGCCGCTCCAACTGATGGCGGCGCTCCTGCTCACCCTGACCTTCGCGGTGCTGCTCAACACCGAGCCGGGCACGCTTCCGGCCGTCCTGCTCAACAGCGGGGTCGGCTGGACGACGTACGGCGTGCTGGTCAACGCCGGCGGCGAGCCCATCATGGCCACCGGCCTCGCCGCCGGGCTGGTGGGCCTGTCCGGCCAGCTCATGGCCCGCTACCGGGGAAGCTCCTCACTGCCGTACGTCACCGCGGCCCTGGGGCCGCTGCTGCCCGGCTCGTTGCTGTACTTCGGGCTGCTCGCCTTCGTCCGGGGCGAGCCCGAGATCGGGCTCGTCGGCGTCGGGCGCGCCACGGCCACGGCGATGGCGGTGGCGATCGGCGTGAACCTGGGCCGCGAGGTCGCCCGGCTGTTCCTCCCCGCCCCGGGCGTGGTCCCGGCGCCCGGCCGCAGCGCCGGCCGCCACCGTCGTTGACGGCCGGCCGCCTCCGCCGCTGAGGGCGGCGGGCGGCGGGCGGCGGGCGGCGCCGTGCGGCTGTCGGCGTCGGCACCCACGTGGTGCCGGGGCTGACAGCCGCACGAGCCGGTGAACGGGCGGATCAGGGGTTGGGGCGGGTGGTGCAGAAAGTAGGACGAGTGGATCAGTAGTAGTGACGACGCCCGCCGACGGCGTGCCCGACGGAGCCCGCGATCCACAGGACGAGGCCGATGACGGCCAGGATGATGCCGATGGTCCACAGGATCGAGATCCCGGTGACGAAACCGATGATGAGCAGGATGACGCCGAGGACGATCACGAGGTCCTCCCGTGTGGTGACTGGGACGGTTGTCAGGAGGGGCCGGTCCGGCCGTTCGATGGTGATGCCGGACCGTCCGGGGGTGGTGGAGCCGTCGTTTCTCCGGCCGCGCCCATGATCCGCGTGTACCGCTCTGCGGGCCGGGCAAACCATCCCGCCCGCAGCGGAATGGGTCGGTTCCCCGCTCGGGCATGCCCGGCCCTTCGCCGAGCAGTCGTCGCCGTCGACCGTGGCGGGTCAGGACCGGATCCGGTCGAGGACGGCGTCGATGTCGAGGTGGTCGGATTCGGTGCCGGCCGGCACCAGGGCGAAGGAGTCGAGGAGGAAGGCCGTCACGGCGTCCGCGGGGATGCTGATCACGGCCCGGCCGTTTTCGGCGCACAGGGTGACCAGGACCCGGCCCGCCCGCCCGGGCGCGACCGTCACGTCCCCGTGGCCGGCGGGGGCGTGGCGGCCCTCGTCCAGCAGGTCACGCGAGAAGACCCACTGCGCCTCCCCGCCGCCCCCGAGGGGCGGGAAGACCAGGCACACCGCGTACGGCAGCGAGGTGTCGAAGCGCAGTTGCGCCTCGACGGTCACGTCGGGGAACGGGCCTTCGGGCAGCGTGACGGCGGTGGACCAGGAGGTGACGACGGTCATGTGGCGCCGGGTTGTCCGCAGCGGCACCGAGCGCCGGCGGCGGCAGCGCTCGGCTACCCGCCCCGGGCCGATTCATGGCCCTGATGCGGAAACCCCGCGTGCGCGGTGTGTTCGCTCGTGCACGGACCGTTTCGGCGCGGCCGGGACCGGTGTGGCCCCGTTCCGGCGCGGTTCCCGGGGCGGGCCCGTCGCCGGGCGCGCCGCCTTGGCCGTTCGCGGGCCCCGGCGCGCGCGGTGCGGTCGGCAGGGCGGTCCGGCCGTCAGTGCTTCTCGTCCTGGCCCTCGCGGGACTGCGTACGGCGGGACCGCGTACGGGCCGCGGACCTGCGGCGGCGTACGCGCCAGACGATGAGGGCGATGACCACCGCCGCGGCGAGCAGGGCGGCGACGACGCCGCCGACCGTGCCCTCGACCTTGGTGTAGGCGGCCCCCGCGAAGTAGCCGAGGAGGGTGAACCCGACGCCCCAGACGAGGCCGCCGAGGGCGTTGAAGAGGAGGAAACGGCGGTACGGCATGCGGGAGACGCCGGCCAGCGTCGGCACCACGGGGCGGAAGAAGGCGACGAAACGGCCGAAGAACACGGCGGCCGGCCCCCGCCGGCGGATCAGGTCACGGGCCTTGTCGACCTGCTCCTCATGGCGTCGCAGCATGCGCGTGTCGAGGACCGCCGGGCCGATGTGGCGGCCGATCTCGTAGGCGACGGAGTCCCCCAGGATGGCCGCGCCGACCACGGCGAGGACCAGCCAGCCGATGGACACCCTGCCCTGGTGCGCGAGGAAACCGCCGAGGACGGCGGCGCTCTCGCCGGGGATGAGGAAGCTGAAGAAGAGGGCGTCCTCGGCGAAGACGAGGGCGGCGACGACCGCGTACACGACCGGGCCGGACAGGCCGTCCAGCCAGTCGGTGATCGAGTGCATCAGCCACCCCGTTCGGGATCTGCCGCCCCTTGCGCCTCAATGTAACGCGTGCGCCGAGGGCCGGGGGAGCGGCCGATGAGCAGCCTGCCGGACTGCCGGACTGCCCGGACCGGGCCCACTGCGCGCACGGTCCGAAGCGTCGGCTCGCGCTGAGGAGGCGACCGGCCGTCGGCCGCCGCTCGCGCGCTCGACGCGGTGGGTGCGGTGGGTGCGGTGGGTGCGGTGGGTGCGGTGGGTGCGGTGCTCAGTGTGCGGCGGTTTCCGCCGGGTGGGCGTCGTCCTCGCGCTGCTCCTGGGCGGCCGCTTCGGTGGTGTCGGGTGCGGGGTCCTGCCTGGCGGCCTGGCACGTGCTGCAGGTGAGCCAGTGCGGTGGAGGTTGGTGGGCGTAGCGGTGCGGGGCGAGGGTCATTCCGTCGGTGTCCAGGCCGCACAGGGTGCGGAG
Source organism: Kitasatospora sp. NPDC056731 (assembly GCF_040687675.1). Taxonomy (NCBI): domain Bacteria; kingdom Bacillati; phylum Actinomycetota; class Actinomycetes; order Kitasatosporales; family Streptomycetaceae; genus Kitasatospora; species Kitasatospora sp. NPDC056731. The sequence continues at coordinate 42,098 of NZ_JBFBNR010000042.1, read as the reverse complement.
GCCGCAGGTGCCCGAGGCTTCCGCGGGGGCGACGTGTACGCGGCGCACCGGGCTCTCCGGGTCCGCCGGGGTGTGGTCGGGGCCGAGGAGCCGCACGTTGGTCGGCATGTCTAGCTCAAGTACGACGACGATGTCCATCTTCTCAACGTCGCTGCTGGGCCGGTCCGCCGCACCCGCTCGGTGGCATCCGGACCAGCCCGGGCCACCCCCGGCGGACGGGCTCCGACCGGCCGCGTGCGCGACGGCAGAGAACCTGAAGGCGTGCCCCGCCCCAGCACGACGCCCGTGATCGGTGGAGACGTGGCGCCGGCGGGCGATCACCCCAGGTACCGCGACGGGGTGAAACCCGCGCGGGCCGTGACGCCGTACCTGCCGGGGCGCGCTGACGTGCAGTTGCAGGCTCCGGGCGGGGTCGCCCGCCTCTCCCCGGCGCGGCGGTCACTGCGTGCGCAGGGCGCGCTCGCACTCCTGGCACCGCTGGTCGGCGAGCGTGGGCGGGTACCAGGGCTCGCCGGGCCGGACCGGCCGGTAGTGCGTGTGTTCCATCGGGCCGGTCTCCAGCCCGCACAGCGTGTACGGCTGCGGGTCCTCGGGCACGTCGGGATCGGCCCCGGCGGCGTGCACCGTGATCACGGCGGGCTCGGCGCCTTCCGCACCGTCCGTGCCTTCCGCACCGATGGCCCCGTCGGGCTCCAGCTCGAAGAGCACGATGATCGATGCCATGCACCGAGCCTCGGCCATCGCCGGCGGACCCACATCCGGAGGTGGGCCTTTCGAGGCGAGCGCCCTTGACCGGTTCCCGTGCGCTCCCCGGTGCCCGTTCCTGGTTCCGGTGCTGCCCGACGACGGCATGGATCGCGCCCGTCGGGGCCTGCTGCCATGCTCGGGTGATCACACCTCGTGCACGGAGGGAGTCCGTCGATGATCGTGCCGCCCGCGCTGGAACGGTGTCCGGGCGGGCTGCGGTGAGGGGCTGGGTGGTCGGGGCCGTCAGCGAACCGGACGAGCCCGGCGAGCCGGGGCGGTTGCTGGTGGTGCTCGTCGACGGTCGGCGGTTGGTGACTCGCGAGCTGTCCGGGCAGGAGCGGGCCGAGCTCGGGTCGCCCGTCGCCGGGCGGCTGCGAAAGCCGCATCCGGGCGCGCGGTCGATGGTGCGCTGGCTGCGCCCGGTGCTGGCCGTCGTCGTCGAGCTGGAAGCCGGACAGGTGTGCCGCATCGCCTTGCCCGAAACGGGCGACTGAGTGATTCGCAGCCACCCTTGAGCACGGGCCGTCACGAACAGCGGTGGTGCGGGCGCCTGCCGCGTTCGGGCGCAGATCGGATACACGATGATGACCGAACAGCGCTGCGCGCCGAGTTTCGGAGAGGTCGGCGGCGACAGCCGGCCGGCCTTCCTCACCTGGGCCGAGGCCACCCTGCTCCCGGCGCTGCGCACCGCGCTCCGAGTTGGATCGGGATCGGTCGGCTGCACCGCGACGGCTGTCGTGGGGTTCACCCGATTGCGCAGCGTCCGTCCGGCCGGCCCCGGGGCGGACCGGGCGCCCGGGGGCGGGCCGCGTCCGGGCGACGTAGGTTGCGGGCATGACCAGTGACGAGACGACGATCCCGGCGGTAGGGGTGCGCCTGCTGGACGAGGTGTTCGACGCGATCGAGGCGGCCAACGGCCGCCCGCAGCCGTGGACCGGTTTCGACCACGGGATCCTGGGGGCCTACCGGTGGGCCGCCGGCGCCCAGGTCGCGGCGCCCCTCACCGCTGCCGCCGCGCTCGGCGCCACCGGGCCGTGCCGGGCGCAGCTCCTGGCCGAGTGCCAGGCCGCCGCCGTCCGTCTGCGCGACACCTCGGCCTTGGCCTCGGCCTCGGGTGGGGGCGAAGGCGCGGACGAAGGCGCGAACGCCGCGTACGCCCTGGGCGCCTACCAAGCGCTGGCCTGGCTCTGCGGCCACCACGAAGACCGCCCCTGACCCGACGGCCCGAAGGGCCGGCATCGGCCCGCCGACCTGTCTGCATCGCGCACCCGCGCACAGGGAGACGACACCGTGGTGAGGGACGAGACGCCTCAGGAACGGGCGACCGGCTCTGGAGCGAGACCGTCACGGCATGAAACCCGAACTCATCCACATCGCCAGCCACTTCATCGCCACCGGCCTCGTCACCCTGGCCCTCACCATCGCCGCCGCCCTGCTGCTCCTGCTGAGCACCGCCACCGGCAACCCGGTCGCCGCGTGGGCCCTCAGCGCAGCCGTCCTGCTCTGGTTCACCACCACCTGGCTTGTTCTGCCCCAGATCGTGCTGCGGCGCACGGCCGCCCGCCGGACGGCTCCTTAGCGCCGGTCCTGCACGCGTCCGGATCCCGTCGTGGCGTCGTGGCCGGGGTGGCGCCAGGACCGGCAGGGCCCGCCAGCGGGATCCCCGAGGGCGGGCGTCCGCACCTCGCCGATCGGGGTGCGGACGTTCTGCACGCCGTGGTCGTACGCAGCGGCGACGTTTTCTCGCAGACGTACGCACGGGAGTCGGGCACTGCGGGTAGACGTGCCGTAGCGAAACGCGGAGTTGCTTCTGTTCCAGGCTCTTCGAGAATTCGAGTCGTACTGCAAGGTGTGGCTGATGGTCGCTGCCGGGGCAGCTGATACGGGCGGGGCCTGTGGCACTGGGTGTGCCGCAGGCCCCGGGTTGGCTGGTCAGGGGTGGTGGTCAGGCGGTGTTGGGGTAGATGGTCCAGCGCTGGTTGGCATGGTTGCCGACGCAGTCCCAGATGTCGAGGGCTGTGCTGTTGGCATCGTTCCAGCCGGGGAGTTCGATGCAGCGGTTGGCGGTGGGGCTGTAGATGGTGCCGTCGGCGCGCAGGGTCCAGACCTGGCCGGTGGCTCCGGTGCAGTCGAGGATGACGACGGCGGTGCCGTTGGCGGTTGCGTTGTCCTTCGTGGCGACGCAGCGTCCGCCGGTGCGCAGTGTGCCGTCGGCGGCGAAGGTGAGCTTCTGGTTGGCGCCGTTCCAGCAGTTGTAGATGAGCAAGGAGGTTCCGTTGCCAGCGCCCCAGTTGTCGAAGCACCGGTTCGGGTTCTGGGCGGAGCTGATGTTGTAGCTGGCAGGTGTGGCGGAGGGGAGGGCGCGCGGGGTGCCGAAGCGGGGCAGCCCTGCGTCGGGTGCCGTGCCGAGGTACTGGGTGAAGATGCCGTTGGTGTCAGTGGTGATCAGATCGGGGTTGCCGTCGCCGTTGATGTCGCCGGGAGAGTCGATGGTCGGGTACGCAGCGGAGCTCGCGCCGAGTGGCAGCACTGCTTGGGCGGTGGGGCTGGTCCACTTCTGGCTGACGTCGTCGAGGCAGTCCCAGAGGATGAGGTGGTTGCCGGGGTCGTTCTTGCCCTCGGGGACGGCGAGGCAGCGGCCGGACTGCGGGTTCTGCAGGGTGCCGGTGTAAGGGCCGTCGGCCCACTTCTGGGCGCCGGTGTTGTTGCAGTCCCAGAGCTGGATGCCGCTGCCATTACCGGTGGCAGCGTCCTTGATGTCCAGGCACTTGCCGAGGACGTGGAGTGTGCTGTCGATGCCGCGGGTGAAGGCCTGGGCCCCTGTCGTGTTGCAGTCCCACAGTTGGGCGGTGGTCCCGTTGTCGGGGAGGCCACGGTCTACGTCGGCGCACATGTTGGCGCCAGCGGGGTTCTTGACCGCGGAGACCAGGGCCTGGTGAGTGGGGACATGCAGGGACTTCGCGGCCGGGGCGCCGTCGGTGAGGGGCAGGGGGAAGGTGTTGATCGCGCCGGTGACGCTGTCGCGTACCCACAGCGCCGGGGTGTTGCCGATGATCCCGGGGGACAAGAGGGTGAAGCTGCTCCAGTTCTCGTTGTCGGCCCCGAGTTCGATCCCTTGGGCGAGGAGGCAGCCGCCGACCGTGGTGCCAGGGTAGTAGCGAAGGTGGCCCGCCTCGATGGTGATCAGGTTGGGTCGGCCCGCGCTGGTGGGGGTCGCGCTGAGTGCAGTCAGTTGCGTGAGGTTGTTCCAGGTTCCGTCGACGCCTCTGGCGCAGTCGGTCCTGTTGCCGATCTGGGCGATCCCGGCGCGGTCGCTGAAGTGGCCTGGTGTTCCGGCGGGCACGCGGGTGGAGTCGTTGAAGTAGATGTAGAGCTGCTTGGAGCTCTTGTTGTAGGCGAGCAGATCGTCGACGCTGTTGGCGCTGACCGAGCCGCGGTGGGCGATCAGGTAGTTGTTCCAGCTGTCCTGTTCGGGGCTCTGCGTCTTGGTGGAGGCGGTGCCGGGTTGGGCGGTGAAGTCGCTGTTGCCTGGAAGCAGGGTCAGCGAGCCGTCGGCGGCGGGGACGAGGTAGTCGGGGGTGCCGTCGAAGTTGACGTCGCCGGCGACGACTTTGGTGGCCGGGTTCCAGGGCGCGTAGAAGTCGTAGGTCGCGGCCTGGGGTTGGGTGTTTCCGACGTTGTCCGTGGCGCGCACGTACAGGCGGTGGGTGCCCCACTGGTCGGGGTTGAGGTTGATGGGGATGTCCGCGTAGGCGAAGCCGTTGGCGTCCACTCCTGCGACGGGCTGGGCCTTGTAGCCGGTCGGTGGGATGTTGTCGTCCAGGTTGTACTGGAACTCGCGCACGCCGCTGGACAGGCAGCTGCCGCGGGTGCAGCCGCCCGGGACCGGGTCGGTGCTGGTGACACGGATGGTGGCGCCCTGGTCGCCGGCGTGGCCGGTGGGCTTGATGCCGCTGCCGATCGGGGGGAAGACGGTGGAGGGTGCGATGTAGGCGAGGGTGGGCGGGGTCAGGTCGACGTTGAAGTAGCAGTAGGCGGTGCCCGTGCTGCCGAGCAGTCCGTCGGTGGCCCACGCGTTCCAGCCGTACTGGTGTCCGTCGGAGACCGGGAAGCCGATGTTGGCGTCGCCCCAGCCCCGGCCGTTGATGCTCTGGCTGGCGGGCCAGGTGACGGTGGCGGGACTGCCGTTGGCGTCCGCCGCCATGTTGTCCCAGACGTGGAAACCGATGACGATGTTGGTGCCCGGCATCGGCGTGGAGCCGTAGGCGTGCAGGGTGATGTCGGAGGCGCCGTTGCCCAGCGGCACGGTCCGCCCGATCCAGCCTGGCTGGCCACCGCCGCAGGCGTAGCCGTTCGGGTTGATCGGCTGGGGGCTGGTGTACATGGAGTCGGGGGTATTCGGCGGGAGATCGTAGGTGGCGATGAGGTACGGGTTCGGGGCGAACCGCATGAAGTTGTCGTTGTTGGTCGAGTTGTTCTCGTCGCCGAACAGGCCTACCGTCCAGGCCTTGCTGCCTGCCTGGGCGACTGAGCGCAGCGCGTCCGTGACATTGAAGGTGACCGTCTGCCAGCCGCATTTTCCGTAGGCGGACTTGGGCCACTGACCGCTGATGTCCTGGTAGACGGTCGGCTGGTGGTTCCAATCGGTGCCGCCGTCGATCGCCTCCCTCATCCACTTCAGGGCGACGGGGGCGGTGTGGCCGCAGTCCCAGCTGGCGCCGTAGGTTTCGGTGAAGTACATCTTCGCGTCGTCGATGTACATCTGTGGTGCCACGGCGCTGGTGTTGAACTCGTAGTACGAGCGTTCCATGCCATAGCAGTTGGTTCGGTAATGTTGGAATCCGACGCCCTGGCCGTTGTCCTGCGCGATGTCGTATTGGGGACTGGTCGGACAGCCCTGCATCACCTGGGCGAAGTGGTTGGTGCCCATGGTTGGGGCCGGCTGGAAGGTCGGGTCGATGTAGAGCGGCCAGACGGTGTCCTTGCCACCGAGCAGGTCTGCGTCCGGGGTCAGCGTGAGGGCGCTGGTCGTGGCCTCGACCGCGATCGGCTTGATGTGCGCGCCGCGACCTGGTCCATCCGTCGAGGACTCGCTGTCGCCCGCGCCTGCTTGGGCACCTCCGGAGATCGGACCGGAGGTGGAGGAGGTGAGAGGCGCTGCGGCGGCTTTGATGGTTGGGGTAGTCGGCGGCGCCGGGGTGTCTGACGCGGAGTCCCACATCAGCGGGGAAGGTGCGCGGAAGACGGGCTTTCCATCGGCGGCAGCGGCAGTGAGGTTGCCGTGCGCGTCTGCGGACACGGTGAGGTTCGTGGTTCCGGTGCCGAGCTTGAGTGATTTCAGTGCGGGGTTGGCGGCGGCGCTCGCGTCCTTGACTGCCAGGACTTCGCGGACCGCGCCCTGCGTGGTGACGTCCACCCGCAGATCGACACCGGGCAGAACCTCCGCGTAAGTGGCGGCGCTGCCGGTCACGGTGGGCGCGGGCAGCTTTGCGGGGAAGGCCAATGCGAAGCTGTGACCGTCTTTGTCGGTGAGCGTGGCCAGTGGTCCGGTGCCGCCGCCGGAGAGAGTAACCCCTGACGGCGTGGCAGTGGGCGAGTAGCCCCCGTCCGGGTTGCGGGCCAACGTGGCGTCGACTGCGGTCCAGGTGCCGTTCTTCTTTACCCGGGCTGCCTGAAGGTGGGTGGTGGCGGTGAGCTTGCCATCGGGTCCGGCCACCGTGAGCGACGTCTCGGTGGTCAGCTCGTCGACGGTGACCGGCTTGCCCGTCTTCTTGGCCTGAAGGCGGGCGGTTTGTACGGGGCCTGGGGCGGGTTCGGGAAGCTTGGGCGCCTGGGCGGCCGACCCGGGCGGGACGGCGAAGGTGCGGTCGTCGGCGACTGCGGCGCCGGGTGCGGCCAGGACGAGCCCGACGGCGCACGCGGTTGCCAGATGCCTTATCAGGTAATGCCGCTGCGGCGGCGGAGTGGGAAGGAGTTCCCCCATGGCGTCATCACTTTCACGACACGGCTGACCCCGCGCGCAGACTGTGGGATGCATCACACTCGCCGGTGTGCGGGGCGCCTTTGTCCAATTGTGGAGCGATTTCTAAGCAATCGTCAGCTGACTGGTCGTCAATTCGATTGCCAATCGCAGCCGAACGCTATTGCGTTGCCCAAGAGTCTGGCAATACGGTTCCCGCCGTCATGTTGGGCGAGCTGTGGTTGCCATCTGCAAGTGGTCCCAGGCCCATTACGAATTCACGAACGTGGGGGTATGCGTGCAGCCCAGTTTGAGTTGGTTCGTCCACCGTGAACGGGGAGGGGGTCGCAGGCGACGGAACACGCTCACCGTTGCCGCACTCACCGCCGTGATGGCACTGGTGGTCCCGCTCGCAGGTGAGAACGTCGGCTTAGGCCGTGCGTACGCTGCCGACCAGAGCAAGGAGAAAATCCCCCAGCTCCCACGAGTCAGCGGCCACGATGCCGACGGCAAGGGCGAGTCGAAGGCGCTGCCGCACTCTGTCGGGGCACGGGAACTGACCGTCCACCACAGCGGGCCGGTCAACTGGCCCGCAGCTGCTACCGTCTCCGTCGACCTCACGAAGGCCGGCTCCAGCCAGGACACCCACGCCGACAGGGCGCCCAGCACCGAGATGCGGGCCGGCGCGACCCCCGTCCTGATCGCCGCAGCCCACCCCGATCAGGTCGGTGCCAAGGCCAGGGCCGCAGCAGACGCTGAACCGGCCGCCCCGCCAGGCAGCGTCGAGGTCAAGGTCGCTGACCGGCCCCAGACCGAGAAGGCGAACGTCGACGGTCTTCTGGTCGCCCTCCAGCGCACGGACGGCGGCAAGGAAGCCGCAAGCCTGGACGTCTCACTCGACTACAGCGGGATCGCCGACGCCTTCGGCGGAGGCTGGGCCTCCCGGCTGCACCTGGTCGCGATGCCGGCTTGCGCGCTGACCACGCCCCAGCTGTCGGAGTGCCGCACCCGAAAGCCGCTGGAGTCGGTTGTCGACCCTGTGGCAAAGAGGGTCAGCGGCACCATCGCCCTGCCCGGTGACGCCAGCACGGCCGCGAAGACCGCACCCGGCGAGGTGCCCGCGACCAAGCTCGACTCCGTGCTCTCCCCGGACGCGGCCAGTGGCGGAATGGCGGTCGCGGCAGTCTCCGACACAGGCAGCTCCCAGGGGTCCTACACGGCGACCGACCTGTCCGCGTCCGGCTCGTGGTCGCAGAGCTCCTCCGGCGCATTCACCTACGGCTACCCCGTCACCACTCCGCCATCATTGGCCGGGGCCGGCCCGGAAGTGACGCTGTCGTACAACTCGCAGTCGGTGGACGGCGAGACCTCCGCCCGTAACTCGCAGGCCTCGTGGATCGGTGACGGCTGGTCCTACAGCCCTGGCTTCCTCGAACGCTCCTACAAGTCCTGCAAGAACGCCGGCATCAAGGATTCCGGTGACGAGTGCTGGGCTGGATGGAACGCCACGCTCGCCCTCGGCTCCCACAATGGCGAACTGATCCGGGACGCAGATGGCCTGTACCACCTGCAGAGTGATGACGGCACCCGCATCGAGCGGCTGACGGGCGCGGCGAACGGCCTGTGGCAGGGCGAGTACTTCAAGGTCACCACCACGGACGGCACCGCCTACTACTTCGGTCTCAACCACGCCCCCGGCACCACCGGCGATGGCGCGACCAACAGTGCCTGGGCCGTACCGGTGTACCACCCGAACAACGGCGACCCCTGCTACAGCGCAGCCAAGGGCAAGGATTCCCAGTGCGACCAGCAGCTCGGATGGCGCTGGAACCTGGACTTCGTGGTCGACCCCCACGGCAACCTCCAGCGCTACGACTGGGCCGCCGAGGCCAACCGGTACGCCATGGGCAGCGCCAGTGGCACCGGCATCCTGGTCCCCTACTCTCGTGGCGGCCACCTCGCCCGCGTTTCCTACGGCTACCAGCTCGCTGACGCGCTCGCAGGCCGCGAGCCGTCCGCCCGGGTGAACTTCGACACCGCCGAGCGGTGCACGGTCTCCGATGCCGTTTGCAAGCCGGAGAACCTGTCGGCGGCCACGGCCTCGAACTGGCCGGATGTCCCGTTCGACCTGGCCTGCCAGGACGGCTGGACCACCAGCGGCACGGGATCCAACGTTTGCCGTCTCGCCTCGCCGACTTTCTGGTCCACCAAGCGCCTCAGCACCATCCGCACCGAGCTGCGCACGCAGAGCGGCTGGCAGAACGTCGACCGGTACGACCTCACGCACCTGTTCTCCGCTGCCGGGGGTACCTACGATCCGGTGACCGGAAAGACTCCGGACAAGCAGAACGTCGGCTCGTTGCAGTCGGTGATGTGGCTGTCCCAGATCCGGCACACCGCTCAGGACACCTCGGCCGGCGGCAGCGGCCAGATCGCCCTGGACCCGGTCACCTTCGCCGGTACCGAGGTGGACAACCGCGTTGACAGCTCGGACGTGTCCTCGCTGCCGCTGTACCGGCCTCGCATCATCGGGATCAACACCGAGTCGGGCACCTCGATCGCCGTCACCTACCGCGACCCGGAGTGCTCCCGGACCAAGGGCACCATGCCCGCCTCGGCCGACGGCAACACGATGGCCTGTTACCCGGTGTACTGGACCACCCCGGGCGGGGCTGCGCCGGTCGCCGACTGGTTCCACAAGACGCTGGTCGCCAAGGTCACCGTCTCGGATACCACCAAGGCGAACTCCCCGGCTCGGACGACCGCCTACACCTACGGTGGCGGCGCGGCATGGCACCGGGACGACTCCGACCTGACCGACGACCGGTACCGCACCTGGAACGACTTCCGCGGCTATCGCACCGTCACCACCACGGACGGCGCCAGTCCGGACCTGGTCAGCCAGACCACCGTCTCCTATCTGCAGGGCATGAACGATGACTACAAGGCGGACCGCTCCCGCCGGGTCGTCAAGCTGAAGAACTCCCTCGGCGAGGAAACCGTCGACAGCCCCTGGTTGGCCGGCACGGCGCAGGAATCCGTCACCTACACACAGGCTGGCGGCACCGCCATCGCCAAGCAGTTCACCGACACGCCTGTCAGCACCGTCATCACCAGCCGGGACAGGACGGCGTGGAGTTCGAAGGACGGAGGGTTGCTGTCAGCGCTCCCAAGGCTTGAGGCCCGCCGGGTGCAGTCGATCGGCTCGCGTTCCAGCTCGCTGCTGTCCGATCAAGTGACGTGGCGCACCGCCCGCACCGGCACCACGTACGACAGCCTCGGACGGCCCGCCAAGGTCGAGTCACAGCCGGATGTGACCACCACGGCCGACCAGAGCTGCACCACCACGAGCTATGCGACGCCCTCAGCGGCCAACCCGATGATGCTCGCCTATCCGAGCGGGGTCCTGACCCTCGCCGGCCCCTGCGGGACCAAGCCGTCCTCCTCCACAACCGTCAGCGACCGCAGGCTCATCTACGACGGCAACACTGATCTGAACAACCCCGGGCCGCCGGGCGTTCTTGGGCAGAACGGTTCGACCGCCGGCTTCGTCACCGCCACCCAGTCCGTCAAGGCCTACGACGCTCAGGGCAACGCCGCCTACCAGACCCTGGCCGCACAGGAATTCGACGCCTACGGCCGCGCTGTCCGCAGCATCGACGGCGCGGGTGCGGTCAACCGCACCGCCTATACCCCGGCGACAGGCCTCCTCCCGACCGAAGTCACCACCACCAACCCTCTGGGCTGGACCGCGAAGAGCGTCGTATCCCCCGCCCGCGGCCTGGTGACCCGCGCCGTGGACGCCAACGGCCGCGTCACGGACTCGGTCTACGACACACTCGGCCGTCGCACCGCCATCTGGCTCCCCGGCAACAGCAAGGACGCCGACAAGAAAGCGGACCGCACCTTCAGCTACGAGATGCACGGCGTCGACCCGGCCCCGTCCACACGCGCCAACCCCCCGAGCGTCACGACGAACACACAGCTGGAGAACGGTACCTACACCACATCGGCCACCATCTACGACGGCTTCCTGCAACCCCGTCAGACTCAGTCCACCCCGGCCAACGGAACCCAAGGCCGCCTCCTGGCCCACACGCGCTACGACAGCCACGGCCAGGCGACCAAGGCCACCGCGGCCTGGTACGACCCCCTCACCGCACCCGGCACCACGCTGTTCGAGGAGGCTGACAACACCGTCCCCTCCCAGACCCGCTACCTGTACGACGGCACCGGCCGGAAGGTCGCCAGCAAGCTCTACGCCAAGGGCACCGAGCTGTGGCAGACCACCACCACCTACCCGGGCGCCGACCGGACGGATTCCACCCCGCCCAGCGGCGGCACCCCGAGTACGGTCTACACCGACGCCCTCGGCCGGACGACCGCCTCCGTCCTTCACGGCGGCAGCACCGGCGACGCCACCACCCGCTACACCTTCGACCAGCGCGGCAAGCTCGCCACCATCTCGGACAACGTCGGCAACACGTGGACCTACGCCTACGATCTCCAGGGCCGACGCACGTCCCAGACCGATCCCGATGCAGGCACCTCCACCACCGCTTACGACGACCTCGGTCACGTCACCAGCATGACCGACGGCCGCGGCAAGCAACTCTCCCTCGCCTACGACCTGCTCGGCCGCGTCACCGGTCGCTACGAGGGCACCGACACCGGCGACCAGTCCAAACTGCTCGCCTCCACCGCCTACGACACCCTCGCCAAGGGCTACCCGACCTCCACCACCCGCTACGCCGGTGGCGCCACGGGCAGTACATACGTACAGAAGATCAACGGCTACACCACGCGCTACCAGCCCACCTCCATGACGACTTCCATCCCCGCCGCCGAAGGCAAGCTCGCCGGCGACTACACCCAGACCGCCCACTACACAGACAACATCGGTCTCCTCGGTGGATTCAGCTACAACGCGGACGGCGGCTTGCCCGCCGAGACCCTCGGCTACACCCTCGACCTCCAGGGCGAGGTCGTCCAGAGCGGCACCGAAACCGCTGCGCTCCTCGACATGGCCAACTACAACGCACTCGGCCAACTGTTGCTCTCCCAGTACGGCGACCGCGGCGGCCTGCTGCGCACGGCCCGGACGTACGACGACACCACCAGCCGGCTCACCACAAGCAGCGTCAAGCTCCAGCAGGCCGACGCCAACCCGATCTCGTTCACCAGCTACGGCTACGACCAGGTCGGAAACCGCACCAGCACCTCCGAGCTGCAGTCCTCCGGCGGCACGGACCAGGTGTCCGATACCCAGTGCTTCCGCTACGACGGTCTGAACCGTCTCGTGGAAGCGTGGAGCGATACCGGGAGCGTCTCCTCCCCGGGCGCCGGCCAGGTCTCGCACTGCAACAACAGCAGCGTCGGGCTCAACTCGCTGGGCGGTCCGGCACCGTACTGGCAGAGCTTCCAGTACAACATGCTCGGCGACCGCACCCAGCAGGTCCGCCGCGATGTCACCGGTGACACCGCCCGCGACGTCACCCAGACCAGCGTCTACCCGGGCGACGGCCGTACCCCGGCTGCCAAGCCGAACACCGTCACCACTGTCACCACCAGCACTGGCACCCCCACCAGCAGCCTGACCTCGGCCATGGCGGGAACCGGAGGCGCACGGCTCTGCCTGGACGTCACCAGCGCGCGCACCGCCGACGGCACCCCCGTCGAGACATGGACCTGCAACAGCACGGGCGCCCAGAAATGGACCCGCCCCGGTGACGGCACCCTACGGGCACTCGGAAAGTGTGCCCGCCCGGCCGGCGGCAGCGCCGGAGCGGGCACCGGTATCGAGCTGGCCACGTGCGACGGCAGCGACAGCCAGAAGTGGCAGGACGGCGCCAACGGAGCCCTCGTCCACGTCGCGTCCACCCTGTGCCTGGACCTCCCCGGCTGGAACCAGGACCCCGGTACCCCGGTCGGCCTGTGGTATTGCACCGGCAGCGCCAACCAGCAGTGGCCCGCCACGGCCAACGCTCCTACCGGTCCCAGCTACACGAGCACCCTGACCCCGCAGTACGACACGGAAGGCAGCACCACCTCCCGAACCACGACCAGTACCACCACCTTGCCCTCCGCCGTTCCGACCGGCACTACGCCGCTCTGCCTCGACGCCGCAGGCGCCCACAACGCCAACGGCACAGCCGTCCAGACCTGGACCTGCAATGGCACCGAAGCGCAGAACTGGGCCATCGGCACCGACGGCACCGTGCGCGTCCTCGGCACCTGCGCCCGCCCGACCGGAGGTAATGCCGGCTCCAGCGCACAGATCGAGCTATGGACCTGCGACACCAACGATGCCAGCCAGCAGTGGCGCACCCGCACCGACGGCGCCCTGGTCAACAAGGCGTCCGGCCTGTGCCTCGACATCCCCGGGACCAGTAGCACCGCAGGCACCCGCGTCGCTCTATGGACCTGCAACCAAGGCCCCAACCAAAAATGGGGACCTGGCGGCACCCAGCCCACCGCTGGCACCACCCAGGCCTTCACCTACAACGCCGAAGGCCGCACCGAAACCGTCACCACGTCCAACGGCGACAGCACCTCCCGGTACCTGTACGACGCCAGGGGCAACCTGCTCATCCAGCGTGGCCCCGACGGCACCGTCCTCTACCTGTTCGGTGGCGCCGAACAACTCACCCTCTCAGTCGACGGCGCCGCCGTCACCGGCAAGCGCTACTACCAACAGCCCGACGGAACCAGCATCGTCCGTTCCAGCGCCGGAGGCCTCACCTACGAGCTGACCAACCCCCAGAACACCTCCACTCTCCAGATCGACGCAGCCAGCAAAGCCATCACCCGGCGAGCCTTCGATCCTTACGGAAGCCCCCGCGGAACCGTCCCCGCATCGTGGGCGGACAATCACGGCTACCTCGGTAAACCCGTGGACACGAACAGCGGCCTCAACCTGCTCGGCGCCCGCAACTATGACCCCACGCTCGGCCGCTTCCTCACGGCGGACCCGCTCCTGGAACCTGGCAACCCCAGTCAGATGGGCGGGTACACCTACGCCAACGACAATCCGATCACCCTCAGCGACCCCAGCGGCCTGTGGCCAGGGTGGCTCAAGGCCACGGGAAAGTTTGTTGCAGGCGCAGTGGACAGCGCGGCCGGCTGGCTCGCGAAGTACAGCCCGTACACGGCGGGAAACAACATCCTGGCCGGGATCAACGGAGAGGTCGCCAAGCAAACCGGTGGCTATTCGGTGTTCCCCGGCATCACTCCCATTCAGCCCTCCGAGCACCCGGTGGCGGACGCCTTCGGCATCCCCCACGACGACAAGGCGTACGTCGCTGGCGAGGTGACCGAGACCGTCGTTGAAATCGCGGCTGACGGCTACGGGCTCGTCAAGTTGGGCGTGAAGGGATTGAGGTATGCGATAGAGGCCGTTGAGGACGCCGGAGGCATCAGGAACGCGTTCGCGAAGCTCGGGTCCAAGAGCACTCCCAAGAGCTCGCCCTCGAGCCCGGTTCCCGCACCGGAAGAACCCAACCGTCTCAAGACCAGGCCGTCTGACCCCAAGGCGCCAGCCACCCCCAAGCCCAGCCCGACCTCGCCAGAGCAGCCCGTCGGGACAACGTGTAGCTTCACACCTGACACTCGGGTTCTCATGGCCGACGGTTCGGCCAAGCCGATCAGCGACATCAGGGTCGGCGACGTCGTCGAATCCGCGGATCAAGGTACGGCCACAGACCATGGAGGCCGCACCGTCAGCGCCCAACTGGTGCATGACGACGAGGATCTGATCGACCTCGATGTCACGACCGATGGTGCCGCAAGCACGATCAAGACGACCGCCAACCATCCGTTCTGGGACGACACCGATCACGCCTGGGTGCCAGCTGGCAAGCTGACCCCCGGCCACGCACTCAAGGCCGACACCGGCGAACGCGTCGTCGTCACCACCGTCCGCGCCATCGAAGGCCGCGCACGGATGTACAACCTGACCGTCTCGCAGCTGCACACGTACTATGTGCTCGCAGGCAGCACCCCGATCTTGGTGCACAATGAGTGCGAGCTCACAAATAATGCGAGCCCGGCGAAGCAGGCCCTTGAGCGGAAGGCAGCAGCACAGCGAGGTGTCGTTCCCACTGTGCTTGGTGATGGAACCGGACTGAGCGGCCTGCAGGCTGCGTTGGGCGGGGAAACCGACTTTAAGTGGGCCGTTGTCAGGGGTTCTGCTGGTGAAGAGCTAAGGGTAATGTCCGCTCATGCTGGAGGAGAATCAGGCGGATGGCCTCGGATTGAAATGGCTCACACAGTACTTGCGCAGCCTGGCGAGTCGGTCCTATCGGCGGGATCCGGACAGCTTGATGATTTGTTCGGCACCTCTATAACCAACTGGAGTGGTCACTTCACTCCTGAAGATTCGGTGCTACCGATAGGCGAAGCAGCATTTGGGCGAGCTGGCATCGATGTGTTCGCAACGCCGTTCAGCTTGCTTGGAGGTGGGTAATGGCTCTTCCGTCGCCTGAGGACGTGTTCCTCATTGACAGCCCTAGTGGGTTCGCTGCGCTGCTGGCCAGGGACGATCTTTCTGAGGCGTCCGCTGGCTGGTGGACAGCGGCGATCTCTGCGTGCAGTTCGTGCCTGACGCTCTCTGTGGCAGACGATGCTGGCCCGCAGCCTATTGAGTGGGCGCGAGCCTTGGTGTCCATCCTGGATGCTGCGGCCGATTCTGGATTGATCAGGAGAGTGGAACTTCTAGCGCGTCGAGTCCAAGTCCAGGTATCTGCATGGCTTGATGGCAGTGATGATTTTGGCGACGCGAATGATATTTGCGCTAGGGTCTTTGATGAGCTAGTCGACTCTGGCGAAAACGTTCAATCTGTGGCGAATGAGGTTCGAGAGTTTTCCGAAGGGAATCCTGGGTCTAAGCTTCGGATCACTGATCTTGCTGTGCTGAGGAAGATCATGCGGACGTTGGAAAGTATCCGTGATTCAATTTCAGAAGGTGAAATTCGCTCCGAGTTGAACCTTTGGGTCGGGGCGTTTAATCCGCAGTAGTCGTCTGTATTATCTCAGCCCTTGGGGTCGCAGTGTTTGAACGCGACTCCAAGGGCTGTAGGTATGAAGCTGACGGCTGCTTCGACGGCTACGATATTTGGTTGGTGCTGGCCGAGGCGGTTCCGCAGTCTCGTTGGTCCTCGTCCAGCTGAGCCCGTCGCAGTAGTGCCCAGCAGTGGGATAAACGACTGCACCCGAATGCAATTTATGGGATTCCACGGCTCGGTGATCTGCCCGGCAATGGCGCAGACCGGCCACATCGCCCGACGGATTCTCCAGGGCACACACCATTGTTTGATGTCACCCGTAGAGCCTTTAAGGGCACGGGTGGGAATTCGCGGACGATGTCTGGAGCTACTATTCTGGGCCTACCGGGCCGCTGAACTAGCGAACTCTGGTGGGGGGCAGTCTCGTGGAGGCTGCCCCCATTTGGCTTGAAAACCCCGTAGGACTACCTATCTCCATGTGGCGGTGACAATGGAACTTCCGGCATGCCCCAGCCCTGACGTACTCCTTGCGCGCCTCGCTCATATTCAGGGGGTCGGTCCCGTAGGCGAAATCGAACGCACCAACGGCGGGCTGTCACCAATTCGTGCTGGAGAACCCTCTCGCGAGGAATTTCTCAGTCGACTGGCGGGGCAGGTCGGTATGCAGAGACATGACCTCTTCCTCGTTGCGGGTCTAGCTCTTCCGGACGATGCATTACACTTCGACGAGGCGGCCAGTCGTGCGCTCCCCAAACTGGTGCAGCGCGCACTCACCTTGCCCGCTTCCAGCCGCCGGCGATTGCGGGACTACGCCCGATCTCTGGCCGATGTGCCGCATATTGCCCCTCCCGGGAAGATGCGCTCATTTGAGCAGTACCCTCCGGGTTTCGGGTCGATTTTTGTGCGAATGCTCGCCCTCCGAAATCTGGGATGGTCTTCGGCGGCCAAGGTGATGTATTTGATGTCTGATGTTTATCTGTCGGCTGCAACCATTGGGGCGATAGGACGTGGTGTCAAGGAACTTGACCCTGATCTTCTCGATGGGTTCGCGGCCGTTCTCGGCGTTCCAGTCACTGTTCTGGCTTCTTTGGCGGGCATGTCGCAAATTTCGGCAAGCCGCAGGCATCCTGAGGAAGTTATCGACACTGCTGCGCTGCTTTGGGATGTGCGGCACCTGAGCGTGGAGCAGGTGTGGCAAGTCTCACATCTGGCGGATTGACCCCGAGTGGTCATCGCTGCCAGCGCCACGATTGTCCCAATTGAGACTGGTTGGGAAATTGGCGACCTATAAGCATTGCTCTCATTGGATTTATTATGATGGGGTTGTCGCATCTCAAGCGCCGACATGGAATTAAGGTAGCATTCGGCCCTTCCTGGGAATTGTGGGCAGCTCGATGGGCTGCCCACCTGGGGGCGTGTGGGTGACGGTCCTGGCCTTGCCGCGACCGCTCGCCTTCGTGTGGGAGTGAGTTTCTATCCGACATTGGCGCTAATAGGCCTGGAAGCCCTGCCGAGCTTATTCGGCGGGGCTTCCAGGGCTCTTGACGGCAGTATTTGACGGCAACGTCAGCGGACGGGTGCCGCACAGAGCGGTGGGTCGTCGCCGTCGTCGGGCTCGATTACGGCCTCGGAGGTTTGGCCGAGCGTGCGGCTGAGGAGATCGATGGCGTCGCATTGGAGGCGGAGGCGGACGTGAGCGTAGACGGTGGCGGTGGCATCGATGTGGGTGTGGCTGAGGATTTCGTTGATGACGAGGAGTTCGACGCCCTGATCCAGGAGGAGGACCGCGGTCGAGTGGTGGAGGTTGTGGAATCGGATCTGACGGAGTCCCGCTCGGCGGAGGAGCGCCTGTAAGTGCCGGGTGAAGGTGGCGGGTTCGATCGGGTGGCCGTCGGGCGGGGTGAAGACGTGACCGCTCTCCATTCCAGTTCTCGCCAGCCTTCTCCCGTTCTTGGGCCTGCTGGTCGAGGTGGTCGCGCAATGAGCAGAGGCAGGGAGCGGGCAGGGCGATACGGCGTTCGGAGCTGAGGGTCTTGGTGGGGAGGGTGGTCAGGCGGCGCGCTGGAGGGAGCGGCGGATGGTGGCGGTGCCGGCTTCGAGGTCTAGGCAGTTTCGTTTGGATCATCTGGTCGTTGGTCTGGGTGTGCCGTTGACTGACGTGCAGTGGGCGTGAATTGAGCCGTTGTTGCCGGACCGAACGTCGAAGCGCGGTGGCCGGTGGCGTGACCACCGTGAGGTGATCGACGCGATCGCCTTCAAGCTCCAGACCGGGTCGCGGTGGGTGCATCTGCCGGAGAAGTGCGGCAACTGGCGGGGTGTCTACAACCTGCTGCGGACGTGGGCCGTCGACGGGACCTGGGAACGGGTGTTCGTCGCGCTGATGGCCCGGGCCGATGTCGATGGGGACCTGGACTGGGTGGTCTCGGTGGACTCCGCGATCGTGCGTGTGCACCAGCACGCGGCCGGGGCCTGCAGAGGGGCCTCGGCCGGAGAGCCGGGCTCGTGTTGTGGCCTTCGGGGTTGCCGCTTTCGCCTTCCAAAGTGGTTTCACTTTCAACTATGATGGTGTGGTGACATGCTGGCCACGAGTGATCCGTTGATCTGCTGATCCGTCAGAGGAGTTCCCGTGAGTGATGTGACCACCGATGTGACCGCTGCCCCGGTGCGCCGGCGGGTGTTCGTCGACAAGCAGAGCCCTCAGGCCTACCGGGCGTTGCGGGCGACTGCCGAGGCGGCCGGGGTGGGGGCGGCGGAGGCCGGGTTGGACCGCAGGGTGGTGGAGCTGGTCAATCTGCGGGTGTCCCAGATCAACGGGTGTGCCTACTGCCTCAATGTGCACACCAGGGCCGCTCTTCAGGCCGGCGACACCGCGCAGCGCCTGGGCACGCTGCCGGCGTGGCGCGACACCGAACTGTTCACACCGCAGGAGCGTGCCGCGCTCGCCCTGGCGGAGGTGACCACCGATCTGTCGGACGCCGTCGCGCAGGAGGCCGCCTATGGCGCCGCCCGCGAGGTCCTGACCGACGACCAGATCTCGGCGGTCATCTGGGTGGCGATCGCCATCAACGCCTTCAACCGCGTGTCGATCCTGAGCAAGCACCCGGTGCGCCCGATCCCGGCGCAGTGACGGTGCCGCGCGGGCTCGCCTCGGTGATCAGGGCGCGGATCGCCGTGGCCACGGGGGCCGGCCGTTCCTGCATGGCGACGTGGCCGACGCCGGGCAGGG
Organism: Kitasatospora sp. NPDC056731; assembly: GCF_040687675.1. Classification (NCBI taxonomy): domain Bacteria; kingdom Bacillati; phylum Actinomycetota; class Actinomycetes; order Kitasatosporales; family Streptomycetaceae; genus Kitasatospora; species Kitasatospora sp. NPDC056731. The sequence continues at coordinate 23,164 of NZ_JBFBNR010000042.1, read as the reverse complement.
TGAGGAGGCGGGCGTCGCGGAAGGCCGCGTAGGCCCGGGGCGCCGTACGGAAGGGGACGAGGGCGTCGTCCCGCCCGTACACGAGCAGGGTGGGGGCGGTGACGCGGCGGGCCAGGTGCCAGGCCGAGGCCTCGCCCCGTCGAAGGGACGCGCGGACCACCGAGCGCACTCCCTCGGCCAGCATGTCCTGCGCGTACGGCAGTTCGGCGCGGCGTCGGCGCTCGCGTGCCTCCACCGACCGCTGCTCGGTGCCGACGAGGGCGGGGTTCGCGTAGATCAGGCGGTAGAGGTCGTCGAGTTGGCGGTCGGGGCTCTGGGTGGCCAGGAGGCGGGCGTGCAGTCGCGGCGCGCCCGGCAGGCCCAGCAGGGCCACCCGTAGGGCCGGGGCGGGCGGGAACGTCGGCAGCACGGGCGAGATGAGGGTCAAGGTGGCGACCAGGTCGGGCCGTTGGGCGGCGAGGCGCAGCGCGATCAGGCCGCCGAGCGAGTTGCCGACCAGGTGCACGCGGCGGTGCCCGTTCCGGTCGGGGTGACGGCCGAGGCGACGGTCAACGTGACGGTCGAGGTGGCGGTCGAGGTGGCCGGCCACGGCTGCGGCCTGGCGTTCGACGGTGACGTCGCCGTCGGGCGGGGGCGCCGACCTTCCGAAGCCCGGGAGGTCGAGGGCCAGGCAGTGCGCCGAGGTCCGCAGCAGGTCGATCAGGTGGGCCCAGTTGTGGGTCCAGCCGCCCAGTCCGTGCAGGAAGACGGCGGTGCCGGCGGCCGGAGCGGGGCTGCGGACGTACTCGGCGGCGAGGGGGTGGTGCATGGAGGTCCGTTTCTTCGGGGTGGGTCCGCACTCTCCTGCCGGCCTGCTCAGCGGCGCAGGGGTGGCCCGGCCGTCTCGGTGCGGGCGAGCCGGTAGTGCTCGACGAGGCGGTCGCCGACCGTCTCCCAGCTGCGCTGTGTCGCCGCGGCACGCCCCGCCCGCCCGAACGCCGCCCGCAGTTCGTCGTTGCGGGCGAGACGTTCGACGGCCTCCCGGAACCCGTCCGCCGCGCCGGGCGGGACGAGGAATCCGGTGTGGCCCGGGCGGACGAGGTCGAGCGGTCCGCCGGCCGCCGGGGCGACGACGGGCAGCCCGCTTGCCATGGCCTCCTGGAGGGTCTGGCCGAAGGTCTCGAACGGCCCCGCGTGGACGAAGGCGTCGAACGAGGCGTAGAGCCGGGCGAGTTCGTGCCCGGATCGGAGCCCCAGGAAGACCGCGTCAGGGAGCAGGGTCTCCAGCCGGGCGCGGCACGGGCCGTCTCCGACGACCACCAGCCGGACCCCCGGGATGCGGGACACCTCCGCCAGCCGGTCGACGTGCTTCTCCGGCGCCAGGCGTCCGACGTACCCGACCAGGACGTCTCCGGGGTGGCCGAGGCGCCGGCGCAGGGTCTCGTCGCGGTGGCGGGGGTGGAACCGGGTGCAGTCGACGCCGCGCGGCCACAGGTGGACCCGGGGGATGCCGTGCGCCAGCAGGGCGCGTAGCGAAGCCTGCGACGGTGCCAGCGTCCGGGCTGCCAAGGTGTGCACCCGTCGCAGCCGCCACCAGGCCAGCCGGGGTCCGGTCGCGCCCAGCGCCGGCAGGTAGGTCCTGGCGTAGGCGGCCAGATCGGTCTGGTAGACCGCCACGGACGGGACCCCTGCCCGGTCGGCCGCCGCGGCGCCGACCGCCCCGAGCGCGAACGGGCTGGCCAGGTGGACCACGTGCGGGCGGTGCCGCTCGATGGCGTCGGCCACCCCGCGCCCTGGGAGCGCGACCCGCACCTCCGGGTAGCCGGGCAGCGGCACCGACGGGACGTGGACCACCTCGTAGCCGTACGCCTGCTCTCGGTGCTGGTCGCGGTGCAGGTCGCGGCGCAGGTCGCCCGCGTGTCGTCGCGCGGCCCGCGCGGCTGGTGCCCGCACGGCGGGTGCCACCACCACCGGGGTGTGGCCCCGGGCGAGGAGGTGTTCGGCGGTCCGGAGGACGCTGTGGGCGACACCGTTGAGCTGCGGGGCGAAGGACTCGGTGACGATCAGGACGCGCAGCCGTTCGCCGCCGGGGGCCGGGCCGTCCGCGGTGCGCGCCGCCGGCCCGGACAGGACTCCGCTCACCGTGCCGCCGCCTCCGCTTCGGGCGCGGCCTGCGGCTCCGGGTCGGTCGGTCGGGTCGGCTCTGGAGTGGAAGGCCGGGTCGGTGGGGCCGACTGCGCCGGGTCGGCGGGGAGGGAACGGCCGATGGCCCGCAGGTCCCGCAGGATCTCCCGCAAGCAGGCGACCGGGCCCGCCTCGCTGTACGGCACGCCGACCTGGGCGCAGTAGTCGCGCACGATGCGCGAGGTGGGGCGCAGCGCCGCGACCGGCATGGCCGGGAAGAGGTGGTGCTCGATCTGGTAGCCGAGGCCGCCGAAGAGGAAGTGGACGAACCGGCCGGCCCGCAGGTTGCGCGACGGCAGCACCTGCCGGCGGAGGAAGTCGGCACGCTCCGCGTCCGGGCCGGTCATCGGCATGCCCTTGTGGTTGGGGGCGAAGATGCACCCCAGGTACACGCCGAGGACCGCCCCGAACAGCACGGCGAAGGCCAGCGCCTGGAGCGGTGCGAGGACGACGGCGAGGAGGGCCGCCGCCAGGGCGTAGTGCAGCACGGCGAGCGTGCGCTCCAGGGCGGGGTACCGGACGGTGCCGCGGGTCAGGGTCAGGCAGGTGGCGACGAGCAGCCCGAGTGCCTGGAGGGACAGCAGGGGGAAGAACAGTTCGGCCTGGTACCTGGCCGCGAGCCGCCTCAACCCCCGTGTGCGGCCTGCCTGTTCGGTGGTCCGGGCGAAGAGGAGGGAGTCCGCGGCCGGGTCGTGGCCCTCGCGGTTCGGGTGCGCGTGGTGCCGGTTGTGGTCGCTCACCCACCACCCGTAGCTCATGCCGACCACCAGGTTGCCCAGCACGATGCCCGCCAGGTCGGTCGCCCGCCGGCCGGCGAACACCGCGTGGTGGGCGACGTCGTGCCCGAGCAGCGCCAACTGGCCGATCACGAAAGCGAACAGGGGCGCGAGGCACAGCTGCCACCAGCTCGCGCCGAGCACGACGAACCAGGCCAGGAGCAGTGCCAGGGCGGCGAACAGCGCGGTGCTCCGGCCCGCGTAGTACAGGGGACGCCGGCGCAGCAGACCGGCGTCGGAGACGCGCCGGTGGAGCTCGGCGAAGTCGCCGCGCCGGGTGGTCCCGGTGGGCGGGGTGTCCTGAACGGTCATGCCACCATTCCGGTCTCGGGTCGCTCCGGTCGCTCCGGCCGGCCGTGGCAGCCGCACCGCGAGGCCCCGGGCAGGGTGGCGTCAGCCTTCCGCATCCGGACCGCCGTTGTCGCGGCGCTGCGCCGTGTCGCGGCCGGAGGAGGCCCGATCGGGTGGCGGCGGGCCCGGCTGCTCCGCTGCGCGTCCGATCGCCGATCGCCCGTTCGGTTTTCGCGCGGTCCGGTGTGGTTGAGCCGAGCCGGGGAGGGTGCCCCGGCGAGGAGGATGCGCGCGCCCCGGAACGATCATTTCGGGGAGGCGGCCTGCACCAATCAGCCGAATGGGTGATCGGTGCCTGTTGAATCTCCGGGGCACCCGATCACTCCTGGCGACCTCATGTGTTGCGGACCGTGACCGGGTGGGTGAGGGTCGCGCTGGGGAATCCGTGCGGCGCCGACGGCTTGCGGCCGCCGCTGACCTGTCAGGAGCAACGGATGTCGCACGTCTCCCGGCGCCGCGCCATGTGCGCGCTGCCGCTCGCCTGCCTCGCCCTCACCGGCCTGCCCGCCGGAGGAGCCCCGGCCGTCGCGGAACCGGCGGCCTCGGCCCTCGCGGGGCCAGCGGCGCCGGCCGCCGCGGCCCAGCCCCGTTACGGCCAGACGCCCGGTTCGTACTCCTACTGGACCATCGCCGGCGACACCGTCCTCACCGACGTCACCTTCCGCAACACGGTGGTGACCACCCCCGGCGACGGCGACGTCTTCTGGTCGAGCCAGTTCAACTTCGACGGGAACCTCTCCTACATCGGCCTCCAGGACAAGCAGCAGAACGACGGCCTGTTCAACTGGTCCACCTGGGCCGACACCGAGCTCCAGTTCGCCGACGGCACCCAGGGCTCGCACTGCTGGAACAGCACCGGCGAGGGCCAGCACCTCCAGTGCGCCAACAGCACCGTCAACCAGGGCCGCCCGGTCACCGGCCACACGTACGCCTTCCAGGTCCGGATCGACCCCGCCACCCACTGGGTGACGGCCACCGTCACCGACGAGACCGCCGGCACCTCCTTCGTCCTCGGCTCGGTCCTGCTCCCCAAGTCGCAGCAGATCAAGCACGACTGGAACAGCTGGGTGGAGTACTTCGACTGGAACAGGCCCGCCTACGTCTGCAACGACAACGCGTACTCCGAGAACCGCTGGGGCCCGATGACCGGCAACGGCGGCACCCTCACCGCCACCAACACCGGCACCTCGACCAGCGGCGCCTGCGACGACATGATCCGCCAGCGGAAGCAGCCCGACGGCACCCTGCTCACCGAACTCGGCCTCGGCCAGTCCGCCCGCTGGCCGCTCCGATTCGCCAACGGCGCCTGCCTCGACCGCGGCGGCGCCAACGGCGCCATCAGCTACCGCTGCGCCACCACGCCCAACGCCAACCAGCTCTTCGTCTTCGCCCGCGACGGCAGCCTGCACACCGCCCAGGGCAACGAGTGCCTGGCCGCACCCGCGGCCGTCGGCGGCCAGGTGGTGCGCGCCGCCTGCGACGGTTCCGCGGCCCAGCGGTGGAGCTACGACGGTGCCCGCCAGGCCGTGGTCAACCCCGCCGGCTGGGCGCTCACCTCCAGCACCGCGGGGCGCAACAGCGACCCGGTGACCGCGCGGCCCGCCGACGGCAGCCCTGGGCAGACCCTCACGGCGGTCGTGCGGACGGATGCCTAGCCTTCCTGTCCCGTGAGGTCGGGGGCTACCGGGGTGCGGCGGCCTGGCGCAGGTGGCGGCTCACCTCGCCGACCAGGGTGAGGCGGACCCGGCGCTCCGCGAACTGCCACTGGCCGCCCCGGAGTTCGAAGCGGTCGTGGTAGCGGCCGGCGGCGATGGGCTGCAAGGGGAAGTCGGGCAGGGCCTGGAGGACGGTGATGTACGAACGCGCGACGGCCGTGCCCGCCGGCTCGTCGACCTCGACGGCGAGGTTGGTGGTGACGTGCTGGGTGCGCGGGGTGCCGTCGGCGTAGACGATCAGGGTGTCCCGGAACGTCCGCTCGATCGCCTCGCGCCCGTGCACCGGTTCGCCGCTGCCGGTGAAGGTGGCGTAGGCGAGGAGGGCGCCGAGGCCCGCGAAGTCGCCGTCGTCGACGAGTTCGGCATAGCGGGCGATCAGGTTCCTGACGGCGCGGTGGCTCGCCGCCGTCGGGTCGGTGGCCGGGCGGGCCGATGCGGGCATGGTCTTCTCCGGGTGGTCGTGGATGGTGAGGAGCCCGTGGAGTGGCCCAGCCTGGTGCGGCCGACCTCCCACTCCGGTGCACTGGCCCAGCCTGGTGCGGTGGAGCCCCGTCCGGTGCGGTGTGAGGCGCGGCTCGGCCTGAACTACGTCGGATGACGGACGCGGGCGCCCGAGGCCGCTGCCGTTACGGTCGCCGCCGTGGGTGGATCCGGATAATCACTGGTCAGGCCGTCTGCGGCGGGCTAGCCTCGCTGCTCGTGACTGACTGGTACAAGATCTACTCAGACGCATGTGCGGTGCCCCCGGGCGGCGATCTGGACGAGCTCACCGCAGAACTGGCGGAGTGCCTGCGGGATCCGGACCCGGAGGTGCGCGACGGCTACCCGTACGTCGTGTTGCGGACCTGGATCGAGCGTGACGTCATCGACGGCGACCGCCGGATCCGCCTGGGCGATGACATGGCGGCCCGCTTCGCCGCCGATTCGCCGATTCAGGCCCGCACGTTCGCGCCGCTGGTCCTGGACATGATCGTCAGCCGCGGCGACCTCCGCCAGGAATGGCTGGACGCGTTCACCCGCTGGTACCCCGCAGAGAGCGACCTGCGCGGACACGACGCGCAGCTGGGCTGGCTGCACGCCGTGGCGCACGGCGCCGACTTGCTCGGTGCCCTCGGCCGCCACCGCGAGGTCGAGCCGGTCGAGATGCTGGCCCTCGCGACCGCGCGGCTCCTCGCGCCCACCGACTACCTGTACGCCGAACGGGAGGACGACCGGCTCGCCCGCGCGATCGCGCTGACCCTCACCAACCCGAAGCTCACCGCGGACCAGTCCGTCGCCTGGCTCGACGAGATCGGCGCCGACTTCCGGGCCGTGGCTCGGGGCACCACTCCGACATACGTGTCCAACGCACTGCGCACCCTGCGGATGCTCTACCTCCTCACCGACCTCGGTGTCCCGCCGCAGCCGGGGCAGCCGCTTCGGCAGGTCCCGCACCGCGACGCGGTCAAGCGGCGGCTCGTCGAAGTGCTGGCGGACGACGCGAAGTCCATCGGCTGACAGCCCGACGCCCCATGCCTCACGCGGCGAGCCGTCCGGGCCTCCTCGCCGTCGCTCGCGGTGCCCTCGTCCCGCTACCGGATCGTCTTCTCGACGATCGCGTGGTCGGGGAAGAGGCCGCTGCGGGCTCCGTTCCAGTTGATGTCGATGCTGAACTCGTTGACGGTGGCGTTGATCGCGGGGGTGTCCGTCGACGGTGCCAGGGCGCCGGCGGGCTGGTGCCACCCGTCCCAGGTGTCACCGCCGGTGGAGGAGGTGTTGATCCAGACGTAGCCGTCGGCCCCGATGCAGGCGAGCATCTGTCGGCGCTGGTTGGCGTACTGGGGGTCGCCCGGGGCGACGGTGTAGTCCTGGTACCCCATCCGCGCGGCCGACACCCCGGAGATGCACACGGCCCCGCCCGGTACCTGGCTCGCGGCTCCGGTCGCCCCGGTGGCGGGGTTGCGCCAGATCTGCCAGACGTGGTTGTCGGTTCCGACCAGATAGATGTGCTCCATCTCGCCGCCCGCCGCCTCGTTCCAGGCCATGATCGGGCTCGGTCGCCGGGTACCCGTCGTGCCGCTTCCCTGCGGCCCCACGTGCCACTGGCTGTTGGGGAAGCTGATCGCGGTCTGCGAGCGGGTGCCGTCCGGGCGGGTGTGCACGCTGGTGATCCGGTAGAGGCCGTTGACGTCCGCCCAGTCGAAGAGCACGGTGCTGCCCAGGCTCTCCAGGGAGATGCCGCCCCAGGCGGCGGCGTCGCCCTCGATGCGGTGCCACGGTTCCCACTGGTTCGCGGACGGGTTCTGTACGGCGGTCCAGTAGATCTGGTTGTCCACCCCTTGGTGGGCGACCATGACGCGGTCCTGCCACTGCACGATGGCGGGGGAGTAGTAGCTCTGGGCCTGGAAGCCGCCCAGCGGCTGCCAGGCACCGTTGTTGAACCGGAACCAGATGCCGTTGTCGAGGCCCCTGGTGACGTCGTAGGTGTTGCCGTTGACCGTCACCGTCTTCATGTAGGACAGGCTGCTGACCCCGACGCCCCGCCAGTCCAGTTCCACCGCCCCGGCGGGGGCCGGGGCGGCCAGGAGCAGGACGCCTCCGGTCAGCGTGGCCGCGATCACGTTCCTGACCCGGCCCGACCCGATCCCGACCCCGATCCGGCGCAACGCCGTCGTCCGTCGCAGCTGGTGCGCAGTTGTCCGGTGCACTTCGGGCTTCCTTTCGCTGAGGATCCCGCGGCTCCCTCCCCAGGCGAACGTGCCGGGGTGGCAACCGGGGATTCCGCGGGCTCGACCTTCTGGCCGTGCAGGAACCGTAGTTGCCGTGCGGTTCCGCAGTGTGCTCTGCGCGCACTCGTCGTTGACGGTCAACGCAGCAGTGCCGAACCGGCCGTCGACGCGGCGGCACACCCTGAGTTCGGCGAAGAGGTCGAGGGCGATCGGGCCGGGCTGAATCGGCGGGCGGTGGACCGTCGGCAGGCCGTCGGCAGGCCGTCGGCAGGCCGTCGGCGGGCTGCTGGCACTGGAGTTGGGGCTGCCGGAAAATTTTTCTTCCGGGACCGATGAGTTCGGGCGGTGGTGGCGGTCATACCTGGGAAAGCAACGACAGCCGACCGGGGAGACCTGAGATGTCCAGCACCGCCACTGCCACCGCCGCTACCACTTCCACCAGCACCACCACCACGGCCGCGAGTTCCGGCAAGGCCGTGATCCGGGTGGTCTGGACGCTGCGGATCCTGCTCGCGCTCTTCTTCGCCGTGGCCAGCGCGCTGCCCAAGCTGCTTGCGGTCCCCGCCGCCACGACCGTCTTCGACGCCATGGGTGTGGGCCACTGGTTCATGTACCTGACCGGGCTGGTGGAGCTGGCCGGAGCGGTCGGCCTGCTGGTCCGCCGGCTGGCCGGGCCGGCAGCCACGGCGTTGATCGTCTTCCTGGTGTTCGCGTTCGTTACCCAGCTCACCGCGATGCACGGTGAGAACGCCGGGACCCCGTTCATCTTCATGGTGCCGCTGGCCGTCATCGCCTGGAACCGGCGCGCCGAGACCGCCGAGCTGCTCGGCCGCCGGCGCTGACCGGGTGCTTGCGGGGTCTTGGCCGCACTTTGTGCCGGCCGTCGGCGGGAGGATTTGAATATGATCCGGCCGCTGGCGTCAACGCGCTTGGTGTGTCAGGTAGTTGTGGTACGTTCCGTGGCCTAACCACAAATAGGTGACCCCGGCAGCGCGGCAACGCTCCGGGGTCCGGCAACAGGAACGAACCTCCCGATGCGTGTTCATCGTAGCGCCCACGTGCGCGATTTCACCGTGCTGCCCAATACCATGCTGCAGTACCGGCGGCTGTCCTACACCGCTCGCGGTCTGCTCGCGGACCTCCTCTCCCGCCCGGACGGCTGGCGCGAGGACGGCCGGCACATGGCCGACACCAGTCCCCAGGGGCGCAGCGCCATCCGCAAGGCGCTGAAGGAACTGACCGAGGCGGGCTTCTACCGGGTCGAGAAGATCCGGATGCCCGACGGCACGATCATCACCGAGACCCACGTCTACGACACCCCGCAGCTCACGGCGCTCGCGGTGGTCGCCACGCCGGGTGCCACCCGTCCGGCGCCCGGTGAGGCGACCACCGGCGGCGCTGACGCCCTGGTAAAGAACCCGGCGAAAGAATCCACCCACCCCTCCCGGCAGTCCCGAGAGCCCGTCACCACGCCGGGGACGGAAGGGCGGGAGGGGGACTCCGAAGACGACGCGCCGGACGAACAGCTCCGCGACGCGGTCGCCACCCTGTTCCGGGTGATCCGCCCCGAACCACGCCTGCGTCTGGGCGAGGCCGAAGCACGTGAACTCGCACCCCTGGTCGCCCGATGGCTCGAACGCGGCAGTACAGCCGCCGACCTCGCCCAGGCCCTGCTGCCGGGCCTGCCCGCCCCGATGCACTCGGCGGTCGCGGTGCTCCGCTACCGCCTGGAGCACAAGATGCCGCCCGACCGGGCCGCTGCACGGCCCGCAGCGGCCTGCTACGCCGAGTGCGCCCAGTGCCACGACCCAGTCCCTCAACCCGGCATCTGCCGCGCGTGTGCGGGCCTCGTCAGCCGTCCTGCGGGCGACAGCCGCACGACGGGAATCGCCTCCGCAGGAGCAGCGCGGGTCCGGGCCTCGCTCGCTGCCGCCAGAGCCGCCGCGTGGGCACCGGCCGCTGTCGCGGCCAGGTGAAACGCCGGCCGGTTCCGGACGGAGTGGAACCGGTATTCGGGCCGTGCGGGCCGGGCACTCGTCGGGCGACTTCTGGGCTGGCATCCGGGTGAAATGGGGCGGAGTCGCCTGGCGCGAATGGAAGCCGGGTTCGACGCTGCCAGAATGCAATTTCCCTGAAGGCCACCTGCACAGGCGGTGCCGCCGGACAGCTGGAGCAGAACATGCGAATCATTCGACCACGCAACAGCCCGGAAGAAGCGGCCGGTGGAGGTGCGGCACGTTTTCCGTGGACGCTGATGTACCACTCGGTGGCGTCAACGAGTGAGGATCCCTATCTGATTACTGTCGACCCTGCGCGCTTTCGCCGCCAGCTGCGCTGGCTGTCCGCCCGCGGGCTGCGCGGGGTGTCGGTCGGCGCCCTGATGCGCTCGCACCGGGGCGGCAGCGCGGCGGGCATGGTCGGGCTGAGTTTCGACGACGGATACCGCGACTTCGTGGAGGAGGCCATGCCCGCGCTGGCGGAGTACGGCTTCACGGCGACGGTCTACGTGGTGGCCGACCGGCTGGGCGGATACAACGACTGGGACCGGCAGGGCCCGCGCAAGCCGCTGATGACGGCGTGCCAGGTCCACGAGGCCGCCGCCGCCGGGCTGGAGATCGGCTCGCACGGGCTGACGCACCGGCGGCTGGCGGGCCTGGGCGCGCGGGAGCTGGCGGCCCAGGTCGCCGACAGCCGCCGCGTGCTGGAGGACCTCACGGGGCAGGAGGTCGAGGGATTCTGCTACCCCTACGGTTCGCTCGACGCCGCCGCGGTGGAGGCGGTGGCGCAAGCCGGCTACGGGTACGGGTGCGCGGTCAGCCCCGGGGTCCACAGCGGGGTGTACGCGCTTCCCCGCTGCTACGTCGGGGACCGGGACGGGCCGCTGCACCTGGCCGCGAAGCTGGTGCGCGACCGCTGGCGGCGCTGACGGCCGGCGAGGACCTGCCGGCGACGAAAACCTGCCGGGCACCGCGGAGTGCGGTGCCCGGCAGGTCGGCGGGTGGTGGCGGCCGGTCAGTGGGTGATGCCCGGTGATGCCTGGTGGTGCCCGGCAGGTCAGTGGGTGGTGGCGGCGGGTTCCAGATGCAGCCAGGACTCGTGCCACAGCAGGGCGCAGCGGCGGTCGCAGCCGGTGGCGAGCGGTTCGCCGCCGCAGCGCAGGCCGTTGAGGATGAACCAGCGGCCCTTGGTGGGGTGCTGCCACCAGGCGAGGGACCGGTGGCGCAGTTCGGTGGCGCTGTGGCGGGTGTCGGCGTGGAGCTCCATGCCCGGCTGGAAGGGGACGCCGTCCAGCCGCCCGTCGGGGTCGAGGGTGGCGCGGATCTCCGGGAGGCTGCGCACGGTCGCCCAGAGGGCGGCGGGCCGGGCGGCGGGGACCGGTGCGGGGGCGGGCTCCAGCCATTCGTCGCGGAACAGCAGGGCGCAGTCCAGTCCGCAGCCCTGGGCCCCGTCCGCGCCGTGGCAGGTGGCGCCGGCCAGGGCGACGGTGCCGGACAGGCGCCGCACCCGGTAGTGGTCGTCGATCATGCGGCGCACGATGCGTTCGACCTGGTAGACGCCGCCGCAGAACGACCACTGGCTGCGGGTGAACCACAGGCCGCGATGGCGGTCCTTGGCGTCGAGGGTGGCGCGCACCGTGGCCTCGTCCTTCACCCGGACCCAGTCCCCCTCGGTGAAGCGGGAGGGCCGGCCGGGCGTCGGGACGGCGTCGCGGCGCTCACGCAGGCCTTCGCGGACGATCCGCGCGCGGCGCACGACACCGAGCGGGGGAAGGTCGCGCAGGGGGAGGCTCTTGTACTGGCACCGGTTCGCAGCGGTTCCACAACGCAGCTCCGTGGTACGGGTGAACCATGATTCCTCGACGGCCATCAGTGAAATCCCATCGGGTCGGAGATATCGGCACAGGCTAGCGCACCGTGACTTTTCCGCGCTGGCCCGCAGGACCCTGTCGACACCATGTCGAGAGAAATAGCACTAGACGCATTAAGAGCCTTCTAGAGTGAAAGATCGGCGTCGCCGAGGAATCCCCGTTCATGCTCGTGTAATGTTTCCCTCGTTGCCGCGGTGGAGTGGCTGAGTGGCGAGGCGACGGCTTGCAGGGCCGTTTAGATGGGTTCGATTCCTATCTCCACCTTTTCTTTTCGGTGATTTCGCCCGTATTCCTGGCCTGGGAATTGCCCGGGTTCGCGCCCTGATTCGTGCTGAGGGTGCACTCGTCTTCTTCTGCGGCGTGCCAGCTGCCGGGCGCTGGTTTCCGGGCATGTCGGTACCGTCCCCTAGGCTCTCGGCGACTCGAGAGACAGAGAAGGGGACTGCCGTGGAAGACCCGACGGGCATCACAGCGCTGGCCGAGATCCTCCCCGCGGATCCCGGCGCCGACGAGCAGGTCGACTGGGCGGCGGCCGAGGCGCGGTGGGGCACGCGGCTTCCGCGGGACTACAAGGCCTTCATGTCGGTGTACGGGGGCGGTTCCTTCAACGAGGTCTGCGTTCTGATGCCGCTCCCCAAGGAGTACATCCAGTGGGACCCTGGCACCTTCGAGGGGGAGACGGAGAACGCCCGCTACACCTGGGAGATGCTGGACGGCCAGGAAGGCCTCGACATCGACCCGGACCACATCCTCGCCTGGGGGGTCACCTCGGGCCCGGACATCCTGTGCTGGCTGACCACCGACCCGGATCCCGACAAGTGGCCCGTCCTGGTCTGCGGCCGCCACACCCCCGACGACTTCACCCTGTTCCCGTGCGGCATGGTCGAGTTCCTCCGCAAGCTGCTCCTCGACGAGTTCGACCCCTACCCGCTCAGCATCGACCTGCGCGGCGCCTCGCCGCGTTATGTGCACTGGTTCGAGCAGCAGCGCAGGTGGAAGGCCGGCCTCGACCCCGTCAGCGGCGAGTTGCGGACGACGACCTTCTGAAACGGTGGCAGTGGGCAGTGGGCAGTGGGCAGCGGGCAGTTCGCGGGCTCCGGAGCGGCCACCGCGCCGAGGATCCGTAGGTGCGACCTTCTGGTGGCCGCCGTAGAACCGGCGGCCGACGCCGAACCTGCCGGCGCCGGCGGCTTCCTGGTTCGGCGGCGGGTCAGTCCTCGGCCGGGACCTCGACGGCTGCGCGGATGTCCCGGGCGCGGTCGGCCAGTTCCTGTGGGGAGCTCTCGCCGGTGCTGTCGACGACGATGCCGACCGTGCTGCCGTCCGCCCACACACAGGTCGTCTCGGACGTGGACGGGTAGGTGAGCACCGCACACTCGAACGCGCCGCCGAGGGGGCCTGTCGGGTAGTTCTGCCGTTCCGTCACCGTGTCGTTGAACACGTCCGAGGCCGCCAGCCGTCCGAAGTACTTGTTCAGTTCCCGCTGGGGCTCCGCGAAGCTCCCGGTCAGTCCGACCAGCAGCAGCGTGGTCTTGGACGATCCGGTCGTGCCGTAACCGCCCACCGTCAGCTCCCGGTACGGGCTCAGCGCCCTGATCCGCTGCTGGTAGCTGGAGCGTGCCGTCTGGACTGAACCGTCGTCCGGCAGATGGACCTGGTCCCCGATCCGGTCTGGCAGCGCGATCCGGTGCCGCGGCGGGGCGCCGGCGCCTGTCACGGCGGCCACCACCAGTGCGGTCAGGAGGCCCACGGCCAGCGTCGCCGCCACTACGGCCTTGAGGGACAGCCTGCGGTACCAGGGCAGCGGGGCCACCGGCTCCAGGGTGTTTGCCCAGATCGCCTGGAGGCCGTGGGGCTTCTCGGCGGGCCGGTCGGTCGTCTGGTCGGTCACGTCGTCTCGTTCGTGGGGTTCGTGGAGTTGGTGGAGCAGGGGAGGCCGGTTCGGGTGATGCGGGGGTGGTCAGGTCCTGGGGGCCGGGTGGAGCCAGTGTGGTCCCGTGGTCCAGCCCAGGAGGCGGCGGCCGGCGTCCGAGTCCGCGGCGCCGCCGCGTGCGGCCTGGCGCAGGCCGGCCAGGGCGGGGGCGAGACGGGCCGCGACGTGGGCGGGGTGGCGGGCGGCTTCCCCGCGCAGTCCGGCGATGACCCGGGCCTGCGCGGCGGGTTCGCACAGGGAGAGGTGGAACACCAGCTGGCGCCACGCGTACGCCGCGTCCTTGATGGTGGACAGCGGCCGCGGGTTGTCGTGGATCCGGGCCGTCGCGTGGCACACGGTGGTGAAGCTGCGCCAGGCCAGGTCGTCCCAGCCCGGCTCGGGGCTGATGCCGACCCGGGTGACCAGGGTGGCCAGGTTGTGGGTGGTGAGGATCTGGGCCTGCTCGATGATCTTCCCGTTGGACGCGATCGACCATCCTCCGGACACCTCGGCGCGCTGCGCGCACAGCTCGGTGAACCCGAGGGAGGAGCGGGGGCGTCGGCCTCGCGCCGGGGCCTTGCCCGGCTTGCCCGCCTTGTATGCCTCGCCCGCCTCGGCGGTCGCGAGGTCGTGGACGGCCGCGTAGTCGATGGCGTAGTAGCGCTCGTACAGCGTGCCGCTGAGCAGTTCCGCGGCGGCCCGGGCCGCCGCCAGGTACTTCGGGGTGAAGGTGCCCGTGAAGATGTCCGCCGCCAGTTCCTCCACGAACGGTGCGTCGAGCTTGGCCTGCCGGGCGAGCACGCCGAGTTCGCGCACCAGCGGGTTCGGCAGGAGCGTGCCGGGGAACGCCTGCACGGCCAGTTCGCCGAGCTGGTGCAGCGCGGTACGCGCGGGTGCGCGGCCGTCCTCGCCGACGCGATGTCCGGCCACCGCCCGTACCCAGGGCAGTTCGTCGACCCGCACCTGCCCGGTGAGGTCGCTCAGGAGCAGCGAGCGGCGGTTGCGGAACGCCCGGTAGTTCGCCGCCATCAGGGTGCGCAGCGTCTCGTCCGGGTAGGACTGGGAAGTGGTCACGGCGACGAGCTGCGGGACCAGTTCGGCCAGGACCTCGGCCGAGGGCACCATGCCGCGTTCCACGAGCGTGTCGAGCGGGGCGCTGAGCGCGGCCTCGACCACCTGCCGGATTGCTGCGGGCACCGGGGTGCCTGCGGGGAGGCGGGTGTTGCCGGTGTGCGCTTCGTGCGCCGAGACGTCGGCGACCAGCGGGGCCACGTCGGCCACGCCCGTCTCCTGGTGCAGCCCGGAGAGGCGGCGCAGCACCAGTTGGGCGAGGTCGTGGTGCGACGGCTGGGCCGCCTGTACGGCCTGGCGGGTGCGCAGTTCGGTGTGCCGGTCGGAGCCCGGCCGGCCGCGGCGGCGCACCATGGATGCCACCGCGTGCCGCAGCAGTCCGAGGCGGCGCGCGTCCAGCGGCCGGCCGGCGGCGGTCTCCGCCAGGGCGCCGCGCAGGATGCCGAGGTTCTCCTTCGGGTCGCGGTGCTTGGTGCAGCGGGTGTGGGTCGCGGCGAGTTCGTCGTAGCGGCGGAGCAGCATCGCGCCGCGCTCCAGCCAGGCGCTGTCGGGCGTACGCTCCAGCACCCGGCCGGCCTCGGCGGTCTCCAGCCAGTGGGCCAGCAGTTGGTCGCCGAACGGCTGCCAGACGGTGAGCGCCTCGCGCTGCGCTTCCACGGCGGCGTTCGGCCGCCGGCCCGTGAGGGTCGTGACGGCGTCGCCGACCGTGCGCCGGTGCACCGCCTCGGGGTCCGGCGCGGGCAGTACGGACGGCCGGGGGGTGAAGCGCAGCCGGTCGGCGAACGGCTCCAGGACGTCGACGAGTTCCAGCGCGCCGGCCGCGTCCCCGGCCCGTACGAGCCACGCCACCGTCAGCAGCGCCGCCTCCTCCGGCACGGCGGCCTCGTAGCGGCCGCTGTCGAGCAGGTCGTACAGCCGGGACAGGCCGGGCTCGGTGAGGCAGTACGCGAAGAGCGCCCCGCGCTCGGCCGCCACCCCCGCCCGGGCCGCAGCCTCGCGCTCGTACGGCTGGAGCGGGCCCTCGGCGCTCGCGGCGGACGTGGCGAAGCCGCCCCGTACGACCTCGGGCGTCACCCAGGCGGGCAGTCCGGCCACCGGGGTGCGCGAGCCGATGGCCAGCCGGCCGTCGGCGATGCCGGCGAGCACGGCGCGCCAGCGGGCGACCCGGGCCTCGGCGCTGCGCCGGGTCTCGGTGCTGCGCCGGGTCTCGGCGTTGGTGTGGGAGTCGGCCGGTGAGGTCAGGAACGCCTGGGCCAGGGCCAGTTGGCGCTGCGGGTAGTGCACGGATGTCCCGGCCCCGGCGGGGCGCTGCTGGTCAGCGTTGTCGTCCATAGCCGACGTGGCAGGTTCCGCCCCTGCGCCCTCCGGGTCCAGAGCCCGGTGCTCTACTGCTGAGCTACACGTCGATGGGCGCGAGACTATGCGTCCGGTCGGCGGCCGTGCAACGTACTTTCGCTGCCTCCGTCGGGCTCGCGGCGTAGCCTGGCCCTTCGGGTGCCTGATGGGGGGAGCCGCCGTGTCGATCGAGTTCGTTCGCCGCCTGGACGGTCTGGTGTACCACTTCCGCGCGGACGGCGTGTTCAACGGCAGGCCGTCGTACAAGCGGCTGGACCTGGACGTGTGGTGCCGGTGGCTGCCGGAGCGGGGCTGGTGCACCCTCGGTGCCGACGGGGTCGCCAACTCCGGGCCGCTGGCGGGGCGGACGGACGACCAGGAGCTGCTCCCTCCGCTCGGCCCTTGGCGCAGTTGGAAGGCCGGCAAGTCGTACCTCTACGATCTGTGCCGCGTCGACGATCCGCGCGGTAGCGGTACTGCTGGTGCTGATGGCACTGATGGCACTGATGGGGCTACTGGCGGTACCGGCGTTACTGCTTGACAGGGTGCGTAATACTGTAACGCGCATCCCAGCAGCTCGGAGCACCACATGCACCCCTTCCTCGACCACCCCGGGCCGCTCGCCTTCGCGCACCGGGGCGGTGACCTCGGCCACCCCGAGAACTCGCTCGCCGCCTTCGCGGCCGCCGTCGCCCTCGGGTACCGCTACCTCGAAACGGACGTGCACGCCACCCGCGACGGCGCGCTGGTGGCCTTTCACGACACCCGCCTCGATCGGGTCACCGACCGCACCGGGGCGGTGGCCGAACTGCCCTGGGACACCGTCAGGCAGGCCCGGATCGGCGGCACCGAGCCCGTGCCGCTGTTGGAGGACCTGCTCGACGCGTTCCCCGGGGCCCGCTTCAACGTCGACGTCAAGGCGGCGGCCGCCGTCGGGCCGCTGGTCGAGACGATCCGCCGGACCGGCGCCTGGGACCGGGTCTGCGTCGGCGGCTTCTCCGACAGCCGTCTCGCCGCCGTCCGCGCCGCCGCGGGCCCCCGGCTGGCCACCTCGCTCGGCCCGCGCGAGGTGGCCCGGTTGCGGCTGCGTTCGCTGGCCGGGCCGCTGCTGCGGGGGCGCGGGGCGCGGTCCGGGGCGCGGTTCGGGGCGCGGTTCGCCGGGGTGTGCGCGCAGGTGCCCGAGCGGCACCGGGGCGTCCGGGTCGTCGACCGGGCCTTCGTGCGCGCCGCCCACCGCCTCGGCCTCCAGGTTCACGTCTGGACTGTGGACGATCCCACACGGATCAGGGCTCTCCTCGGCCTCGGTGTGGATGGCATCATGGCCGATCGCATAGACGTCCTGCGGGACGTCCTCGGCGAGCGCGGCTGCTGGAGCGACGGCAGCACCGGCTCCAGCACGGTGATGGGAGCCCCATGACGAGCACCACGGACAACCTGCCGGACCGTCTGCCGGACGATCTTCCGGACGGCCCGCCGGAGCGCGCGGCCGCCGCCGACGACAGCGCCCTGCGCCGGATACGGTTCGGCTGGTACATCAACGACTGGGCCAACGCCGCCTTCTCGGCCACCGTCCTGACGGTCTTCCTCGGGCCGTACCTGACCACCGTCGCCAAGAACGCCGCCGACGCGGCCGGCGACGTGCACCCGCTCGGACTGTCGGTGCGCGCCGGGTCGTTCTTCCCGTACACGGTCTCCTTCTCCGTGCTGCTCTCGGTCGCGGCGATGCTGCTGACCGGCACGGTCGCGGACCGCACCGGGCGGCACAAGGAACTGATGTGCGGCTTCGCCTACGTCGGCGCGGTCGCCACGATGGGGATGTTCCTCCTCGACGGCGACCGCTACCTGCTCGGCGGCGCACTGCTGGTGGTCGCCAACATCGCGTACGCGGTGTCGGTCGCGCTCTCCTACGCCTACCTCCCCGGCCTGGCCACCCCCGACGAGCGCGACGCGGTCTCCTCCAAGGGCTGGGCCTACGGCTACGCGGGCGGCGGACTGCTGCTGATCGCCAACCTGGCGCTGTTCCAGGGCCACGACGCGCTCGGCCTGTCCTCCGGCACCGCCGTGCGGATCTGCCTGGCCTCGGCCGGCCTGTGGTGGGCGCTGTTCACGATCGTCCCGATGCTGCGGCTGCCCTCCCGGGCGGGCGCGGCCCCCGGCCGTACGCCGGTCGTGTCCGGCCGTACCGCCGCGACGTCCGACCGGCCCGCCGCCACGCCGGACCGGCCCGCCGCCGGCAGCCTGCGCGAACTCGCCCGCACCCTGCGGGGCATGCGCCAGTACCCGCTCACATTGCTCTACCTGGGCGCCTTCCTCTGCTACAACGACGGCATCCAGACCGTCGTCTCCCAGGCCTCGCTCTACGGCAGCGAGGAACTCGGCATGGACCAGACCACGTTGGTCGCCGCCGTGCTCCTGGTCCAGATCGTGGCGATCGGCGGCGCGCTGCTCCTCGGCCGGATCGCCCGCCGCTACGGTGCCAAGCGGACCGTCCTCGGATCCCTGGTCGGCTGGGTGGCCACCCTCGCCCTCGGGTATCTGATGCCCGCCCACCAGCCCGTCTGGTTCTTCGCCCTGGCCTGCATGATCGGACTGGTGCTCGGCGGCAGCCAGGCGCTCTCGCGCTCGCTGTTCTCCCACCTCATCCCGGCGGGCCGGGAAGCCGAGTACTTCAGCGTCTACAAGGTCAGTGACCGCGGCACCAGTTGGATGGGCCCGCTGGTCTTCGGCCTCGCCTACCAGATCACCGGCAGCTACCGTTCGGCGATCATCTCGCTGCTGGTCTTCTTCCTCATCGGCTTCGTCCTCCTGCTGAAGGTCCCCGTCCGCCGCGCCATCGAGGCCGTCGGCAACCCCGTCCCCGAACGGCTCTGACGCCCCGGCCGGGGGTGCCTACGGTCGGCTGCCGCTTCCGTCGATGGCGTCGCCGTCGAGGGTTTACGAGCCGGGGAAGAGCCGGCCGAGGTGGTAGTGCAGGACCGCCACCGCGTCGTCCGCCGTCCGCTGGCCGAGGAGGACGCTCAGGCCCAGGCCGGCGGAGACCGCCAGGAGGACGACGGCCTCCTGGCGGGCGTCCATGCGCGGATCGGTGGACCCGGCCTGCCGGGCGGCGGTCAACTGGCCGACCAGGAAGTCCTCCATCTCGTTGGGCGCCGTGAGGAACGACTGGCCGGCGAGCGCGGGGTCGGTGATGGAGAGCACCGCGTACTCGGTGTAGACGAGGTGGAAGGTCCGGCTCTCCTCGTCCGTCGGCACGGACTCCAGCAGGACCGCCTCGACGATGTCGCGCGGTGACGCCGCGGGCCCGGCCGCCCTGGCGCGGTCGCGGACCCGTTCCTGGGTCTTTTCCTGGACCCGTTCTTGGACCCGCTCCTGGATCCGTTGCTGGACTCGCTCTTGGATCCGTTCGCCCATCCGTGCGGCCAGGCGGGTGAGCGCCGCGAGCAGCAGCTGCTCCTTGGTGTCGAAGTAGTACTGCACGAGCCGCACCGAGACGCCCGCCTCGACCGCGACGGACCGCATGGTGACGGCGTGCAGCCCGGTGTCCGCCGCCGTGCGCAGCAGGGCGTCGATGATGTGGGCCCGCCGCTCCTCGTGATCCACCAGCTTCGGCATCGGGTTCCCTCCAAACGTTTTTATGGTACAAACATACCATCAAGTGCTGCTGTTTCATGCATTCCGAGCACCGGGAGGGAACATGACCAGGACCAGCGTCGGACACTTCGTCAGCGAGAAAGCCCGAACGAAGTTCCTTGAGGCCTACGACCGCGCGATGGAGCTGTGGCCCGGCCCCCGTCGGGAACTCGATGTCGAAACCAGCTACGGCACCGTCCACGTCCACCACTACGGACCCGACGGACCCGACGGACCCGAAGCCGGCGAACCGATCGTGCTGCTGCACGGCCACGCCGGACATCCGTCCAACTGGTACCCGCAGATCGCCGCCCTGGGCGAACACCACCCCGTCTACGCGATCGACACGCTCGACGACCCCGGCCGCAGCGTCCAACGCGCCGTCGCGGCCGGCTCCGAGGAGAACGCGGCCTGGCTCGGCGAGGTCTTCGCCGGCCTCGGACTCGACCGCATCCACCTGGTCGGCCTCTCCTACGGCGGCTGGCTGACCCTCAACCAGGCCATCCACGCACCCGAACGCCTCGCGTCGATCGCACCGATGGACCCCGGCGGCATCGAGAAGGTCCCCGCCCGGTTCTACGCCCACATGATCGGCGGCCTGTTCGGCATGCTCGCCCCGCGGCCGCTGCGCCCCGCGCTGGGACGCCTGCTCGCCAACCCCGCACTCAGCTCGCCGCCCGAGATGATCGCCCCCCTGATGCTCGGCATGCGCAGCTACAAGCCGAACACCCGCCCCGCCGCCAGGCCGTTCACCGACGAGGAACTTCGCTCCATCCGTCTGCCCACCCTCGTCCTGCTGGGCAAGCGCAGCGCCCTGCTCCGCCCGCGCCACGTCCTCCAGCGGGTCACCGCGCTGATCCCGGGAGTCCGGGCCGAGATCGTGCAACGAGCCGGCCACGGCCTCAACCTGGAACGCCCCGACCTGGTCAACGAACACCTGCTGCAGTTCATCACCTCCACCCGGCAGGAGACCCGGAGCTGACGGTCGGCCTCCGCCGCCGGGTTGGTGGGTGACGGCGGGCCGTCGTAGGTGAGGAAGATCCCGCCGGTCCTTTTGTGGGAGCGCGGCAGGGCGCGTCCATGCGCACATGATCAAGCTTCCGGTCTGGCATCGTGAGCAGGATCTCGAACTGGCCGAGCAGTACGTCCGTGCGGCCATCAAGATCAGCGACCATCACGAGGAGCTGTTGTGACCACCGCCTCTCCCTCCCCCTCCCCGTCTCCTGAGTTCGCGGCCCGGCTCGCGGCCGACGCCGAATCCGCAGGCATCACCGGTTTCGTCGCCGCCGCCGTGATCAACCACGAGGGCCGGGTCCTGCTCGTGCGGCGCAACCCCGGCGACTACCTGGGCGGCCTGTGGGAGATTCCCTCCGGGACGGTCGAAGAGGGGGAGGGGATTCTGGGCGCCCTGCGCCGCGAGGCCAGCGAGGAGACTGGTCTGACGATCTGTCAGGTCATCGGCTACGTCGGCCACTTCGACTACCAGAACAGCCGCGGTGGCACCACCCGCCAGTTCAACTTCGCCGTCACCGTGGAGAAGGCCGAGCCCGTCGTCCTCACCGAGCACGACGCCTACCAGTGGGCCCTCCCTGGCGAGCTGCCCGAGGTGAGCGACGCCGTGCGCGAGTTGCTCGCTCGCTGACCCGCGCCGCAGAAGCCGCAGAAGGGCTGCCCTCGACTGGGTGGCCCTTCTGCCTGCCTCACGTGCCTGAACAGCGTGTTCGCCGACTCGCCACCCCCGAAACGCGGTGTCGCGTTTCCGCCAGCGCCGGTGTCCCGCTCGGGAGAGAGTCGGCGACGGTTCGTGTTCCTGATCGCGGACCTGCTCGTCTGGCACTTCGCGAAAGGCACAGCGCATGCCCGTCGTCCCCGGGCTCAAGGTCCTGTACTTCGGAACTCCGGTGGTGCTGATCAGCTCACTCAACGAGGACGGTACGGCGAACCTCGCGCCGATGTCCTCGGTGTGGTGGCTGGGCCAGTCCTGCATGCTCGGTCTCGGCAACAACGGCCAGACCACCGCGAACCTGCTGCGAGAAGGCGAGTGCGTGCTCAACCTGCCCTCGTCGGCGATGGTCGATGCCGTCGACCGGATCGCGCTCACCACCGGGAAGCCGACCGTGGCGGACTACAAGGTGAAGCAGGGCTACCGGTACGAGCCGGACAAGTTCTCGGTCGCACAGCTGACCGAACAGGCGTCGGACCTGGTCCGAGCCCCCAGGGTCGCGGAATGCCCGGTCCAGCTGGAGTGCAAGGTCGTCTCGGCCCACCCCTTCGGCGGTCCCGAGCCGCACGCCACCGCCTTCGAGGTCGAGGTCCTTCGCGCCCATGTCGAAGAGGACCTCGTCATCCCCGGGACGCACTACGTGGACCCGCTCGGCTGGGACCCGCTGATCATGAAGTTCTGCGAGTTCTTCGGCGGGGGAGACAACGTTCACCCGTCGAGGCTCGCCGAGGGCTGGAACATGCCGCACCAGCTCCAGTCGGCGACCGTCTGAACTGCTCTTTTGTTCGTCCTCCTACCAGAGGGTGGCCGGCCCCGAGAGGACCCAGCCAGCGTCGGTGGGCTTGACCCAGAAGCTCAATGACACCTCGATGATCCGCGCGCGGTAGGTGATCTCGACGTAGAAACCGGTGTCTTCGTGGCCCCAGTGGAAGTCCGCGAGATCGAGTTCGCGGAGCCAGGACAAGTCCTGCTCCCACTCGTCGGCAGCAGGGCTGCCGTTTGTGTCGTCCTTGTCCTCGTCGGCGTCCTCGTCGGCGTTCGCCTCGACCGAGCTGGCCCATAGTGACTTGAGCACATGCCGGACCGAGGTGTGATCGACGAGTTCCACGGCCTCGGGGATCCGCTCGGTTCGGAGCAGACTGAAGTAGCGACAGACGACTGCTTCGACGTCGGCTTTGGCAGGGCGCTCCGTCCAGATCCTCATCGTGGGATCTTACTGACTTCGGCTTTTCAGGGTGGTAGGTCGAGGGAGAGTCCGGTTCCGGTGAGGAAGCCGTCGAGGACGTCGGGGCGGTACTGGAGACGTTTGAGTCGATTGCGGACGAGCGTGGCAAGTCGATCGAGGGCGACGCCGGCGAGGTTCGCGAGGCCGTGCTTCACGTGGGCCCACACGTACTCGACCGCGTTCAGCTCGGGTGCGTATGCGGGCAGGATGAACACCGTCAGCCAGCCCCGCGCGCTGATCAAGTCGCGCATGGCATAGGAGACGTGAGTGTTGAGCCGGTCCCAGACCAGCACGATCGGCGCCCTGACCAGCTGGTGGATCCCGTCGATCAGACCGATGTAGTCGCGCTCGGACAGGCTGCGGCGTTCGCCCTTGCGCCCGCTGTGGCGCCGCAGCCGGTGGCACAGTCGGGTCCGGAAGCCCGGGCGCATCGCGAGCAGTCCAGCGACCGAGACCCGTCCCGAGCCGCGGCCGGAGACCTTCACGACCGGGGTGATGCCACGCCGTCCCCACGTGCGTCCCTTGGGCGGTCTGCGGGTGAACCCTGCTTCGTCCTCGAAACAGATCCAGCCGTCGAAGGCCGCCCTGGTGCTTTACCTCCGCCCAGGTCACCTCCGTAAGGTGTTGTCCGGCCCGGGAGGGCCGGGTGTGGCTCAGGTCACCTTGCCCTCAGTGGCTTGGAAGGAG